>NZ_CALAOH010000064.1 GCF_937926365.1 uncultured Azohydromonas sp.
GCTGGCGCCGGTGGCGCTGCAGCGCCCGCGCGTGCCGCTGCTGAGCAACGCGCGGGGCCGCGTGCGCGACGCCGCGCAGGCGCGCGAGGCGCTGAGCGCGCAGATCGCGCAGACCGTGCGCTGGGACGAGTGCCTGGAAGGCGTGCTGGCGCAGCGCGTGGACGCGGTGCTGGAGATCGGCCCGGGCCAGGCGCTGGCGCGCATGTGGCAGCAGCGCTGCCCGGACATCCCCTCGCGCTCGGTGGACGAGTTCCGCAGCGTGGGAGCCGTCGCGAAGTGGCTGCTTGGGCGGATGGGGTAGCGGCGCCGCCGAAGGCCTGCAGGCCTGCATGAAGGCGCGAAGCCGGGCAAATTCCAGCGCCTCGCGCCTTGATCGCCCTTCACATGAACCTCTCCTTCCACCTCGACGATCTGCGTCTTTTCTGCCTGGCGGCACGGCGCGCCAGCTTCGCGGCCACGGCCAAGGAACTGGGCACCTCGCCGGCCTTCGTGAGCAAGCGCATCGCGATCCTGGAGAAGGCGCTGGGCGTGAGCCTGTTCCACCGCGCTTCGCGGCGCGTGACGGTGACGGACGACGGCGAGGCGGTGTTCCGCGCCGCGCAGCAGATCCTCGAAGGCGTGGGCCGCATGGCCGAGGCGGTGGCCAGCGCCCGCGCGGAGCCGCGCGGGCTGTTGCGCATCAGCACCGGCTTCAGGCTCGGACGCCGCCACGTTGCGCCGGCACTGTCGCTGCTGGCACGCCGCTACCCGGCGCTGGACATCTGGCTGGAGGTGGTGGACCGCCAGGTGGACCTGATCGCGGAAGACATCGACCTGGACCTGCGCGTGGGCGAAGTGCACGAGCCGCACCTGGTGGCGCACCGCATCGCGCCGGCGTGGCGCTTCCTGTGCGCCGCGCCGGGCTACCTGGAGCGCATGGGGCATCCCAGGACGCTGGCGGACCTGGCGCAGCACGAATGCCTGCTGCTGCGCGAGCGCGATCTGCCTTTCGGCGTGTGGCGGCTCAACGGCCCGGACGGGCTGGAGACGGTGAAGGTCAGCGGCACGCTGGCCTCGAACAACGCCGACATCGTGCGCGTGTGGGCGCTGGACGGACACGGCATCCTGCTGGCCTCCGACTGGGACGTGGCCACGCACCTGGCCAGCGGTGAACTGGTCCGGGTGCTGCCGGCCTACAGCCACCCGGCCGATGTCTGGGGCGTCACGCCGCTGCGCTCCAGCCAATCGGCCAAGGTGCGGGTGTGCGTGGCCTTTCTGCAGGAGCAGCTCACGCAGGGGCCGTGGGCGTTGGGGAGCGTGTGATCAGCAGCCGGCGCGCCGCGGCGTGGCCGGCAGCCGTGCCAGGGCGGCGCGGTGCTCGCGCCCGTTGAGCCAGGTGCCCAGCGCGCCGCACACGGCGATGGCGAGGATGCCCAGCACGGCCAGCGCATCCGGCGCGTGCCTGAACACCAGCCAGCCCGCCAGCGTGGCGAAGCCGATCTGCGCGTACAGCCAGGGCGTGAGCACCGCCACCGGCGCGCGCCGGTAGGCCAGGATCAGCATGAAGTGGCCCACGGTGCCGAACAGGCCGATCAGCGCCAGCAGCGCCCACAGCAGCGGCGACTCCAGCGGCTGCCACGCGAAGGGCAGCATCACGCTGGTGGCCAGGGTGCCGATGCAGCCGGTGTAGAAGTGCGTGGTGCCGGGATCGTCGGTGTGCGCCAGCCGGCTGGTCACGACCTGGAAGCCGGTGTTGGTGGCCACCAGCCCTAGCGGCAGCAGCATGGTCCAGTCGAACATCTCGCTGCCGGGCTGGATCACGGCCAGCGCCCCGGCGAAGCCGCCGAAGGCGCACAGCCAGCGCGCCGCGGACACGCGCTCGCCCAGCGAGGTGGCGGCGATGAGCGTGATCAGCAGCGGCGTGAGCATCACGATGGCGGTGAACTCGCCCACCGGCATGAACTTCAGGCTCAGGAACGCAAAGGCGCTGCAAGCGAGCAGCAGCAGCCCGCGCAGCAGCTGCAGCCACGGCCGGCGCGTGTGCAGCAGCGCCATGCCACGCTTGGGCAGCAGCGCCGCGCCGGTGGCGACGGCCTGGAACAGGTAGCGGGTCCACATCGCCATCACCAGCGGCACGCCGGCGCTGATGAACTTGGTGGCGGTGTCCAGCGAGGCGAAGCAGGCGACGGCGGCGATCAACAGTGCGATGCCGTGCAGGACGCGGGTGGTGGGGTTCACGGGCGGATCAAGGGTTTTTCCTGAGCCGCGAGCCTACCGATCAACCAAACGGCAACCAACCGGCCAAGCGTGGAGCTTCGATTCACGAAGCGTGAACGATCAAGCCCGCAGCGGCATCTCGTCCCGCCGCGTGGGAAACCGGCCTCCCGGCCTCAAGCGGCGGGCTTCCCAGGCCGGCGCCTTCAATGCCGGGCGACTTCGCGGGCGCCGAAGGCGGATTCGGCGCGCAGCCGCTCCGAAACCTCGTGCGCCAGCCCGGGGTCCAGGCCCTGCAGCGACTCCAGGGCCTGCCGGGCCTGCTCGGCCTGGCCGCTGCGGTGGTAGAGCTCGGCCAGGCCGGCCCAGCTGCGGCCCTGGCGCGGGTTCAGCGCCAGGCTGCGGCGCCAGCCCTGGACGGCGGCATCGTGGCGGCCGAGGCGGGCATGGGCCAGTGCGCGCAGGTACAGCGGCTCGGCATCGGTGGGGTCCTCGCGCGTCCAGCGCTCGGTGAGTTGCAGCAGCGCGTCCCACTGCCCGGCCTGCTCCAGCGCGGCGGCCTGCAGGAAGGGCGGCAATGAAGCCATCGGCTGCTGCCAGAAGCCCTGGCCCGCGTGCGGCCGCACTCCGGTGGCGCGCAGGCGCTGCGCCGCCGTGTCGGGCAGCCACTCCGTGGGCAGCGCATAGAAATTGGTGCGCCCGCCCGGCAGGCGGAAGGTGAGGATGCCCACCAGGCGCCCATCACGATCGAACAGCCCGCCGCCGCTGGCGCCGGAGCTGAAGCCGTTGCTGCACTGGATGACGAGCTGCCCGTCCCACTGGTGCCGCGCCACCACGCTGCCGCCGCTGATGCGCAGCGCCGGCCCGCCGGTGTAGCCCAGCGCGGCCAGCTCCTGGCCCTCGTGCAGCGAGCCGGTGTGCCCCACGGTCACCGGCGCGTGCGGCAGCCCCGGTACTTGCAGCACGCACAGGTCGTGCTCGGCATCCACCACCTGCGCCTGCACGCCCCAGCGCGAGCCGGCCTGGACCACCGCGATGCTGTCGGCCCGGCGCGTGACGTGGCAGTTGGTCACCACGCGCTCGGTGGCGATGACCACGCCGGAGCCCACCTGCATGCGCCCGTCCTGCTCCTGGGCCTCGATGCGCAGCACGCTGTTGCCCAGCTGGATCAGCGAGCGGCGATCGAAGTCCGCATGCGCGCCCGCGGCGCCGAGCAGGCCGGCCACCGCGACCGCCGCGCCCGCCCACCCTCCGCGCCACGGCAAGCCGGAAGGCGCGGCGGCAGGCGGGCATCGTCGGCGGCCGGTCAGTGCCCCAATCCACGCCATGCCCGCTGTGCGCTTCACGAACTTCATACCGCGTACTTCCTTGCAAGAAGATGTGCAAAAGCCAGGCCTGCCGTGATTCGAGCATGCCGAGAATTAACCGGGAAAAAGCCGCCCTACCCGGGCAATGAATACCTGGAAAGACTTTGATGTGCCGTGAATGGCAATCAATATAAATCTGAATGCTGCGGTGCAGCAATGCCTTTTGCCGCACTCGGATTCTCTGGGGTCCCGTGTGGGCGCGGGCTTTGCGAGGACTGCACCTGCCAAGCCGCCTTGCAGCGATCTTAGGTGCGTGCAAGCAGCTGTTGCTAAGCGAAGTGCTTGATTTCCGTGAGTTTTTCAGTACTTCCGCCGGCCGTTGCCGGCGTGCGTATTTCACGCTGGCGGTTTGATCGATACTCGGCGCAACCATGTACAGCTCCACCTTCATATTCGCCAAGAAGCAATTCGACGCGGCTTTTCACAAGCTGTACGAGGGGATTGCCGCCAGGGCCCGTGCCATCCCGGGCTACCTGGGTGAAGAATCGTGGGAGAACACGGCCACTGGGCTGGTCTCCAACGTTTATTACTGGGATTCGCTGGAAGCGCTGCGGCAATTGGTACGCGACCCCAGCCACCTGGAGGCGAAGGCGGGGCAGGCGCGGTGGCTCAATGGTTACCGCGTCATCGTGGCCGAGGTGGTGCGCAGCTATGGCGATGACGGGCTCGACGGGCTCCTGCCTACCCTCCCGGCCCTTCCCAGCGTCAACGGGACAGGGCCTGCCGGCGCACCTGAGGGCATTGCGACATGAGAAGCGCGCCCGGCGTGATGGCCTTGCTGCTGTGCCTGTCGCTGGGCGCGGTGGCCGCGCCCGCGCCCTGGTACCTGTGGCGGAGCAAGGTCGATGGGAAGACCTTCTGCTTCCAGACTTCGCCCGGCCAGGGCTGGGAGCGGGTGGACGGCCCCTTCAGGGATGCGCGCTGCGAGAAGCCCGCGTAGGCCCGGCACGAAAAGGTTGAGTTGCAAACGGTGTGCCTCCCGGCGTGCCGCGGTGTGCGCTTCCTTTACCGGTAGGGATTAACGCTTGCCGGGCCCGAAGCGCGGATGTAGAAGAAATCCACTTGTTTTTTCTTGCATCGTTGCTGGAGGAGCCTATGCGCCGACGCATCTACTGGCTCTTGCCCGACCTGGCCAGTGCCAAGCGGACGATGGACGATCTGTTGCTGGCCCGCATCCCGGAGCAGTACATCCATTTCATGGCCCGCGAGGACGTGGACCTGACGGGGCTGCACCCGGCCAACCTGCTGCAGACCTCCGACGTGGTGCGCTCGGCCCAGTCGGGCCTGGTGATCGGCGGCGCCTCCGGCTTCGTGGCCGGGGTGGTGCTGGCGCTGTTCCCGGTGGTGGCCGAAACGCCGCAGGTGGGGCTGATCGCGGTGCTGGCGATCGTGGGCGCGCTGGTGGGGGCATGGTCCTCCAGCATGATCGGCGCCTCCACGCCCAGCGAGCGGCTCAAGCGCTTCCAGGGCGCGATCGAGCAGGGGCAGATCCTGCTGATGACGGATGTGCCGCACGGGCGCGTCGAGGAGATCGAGGCCCTGCTGCAGAGGTCGCATCCGGAGGCGCGCCTGGAGGGCGTGGAGCCGGACATCCCGGCCTTCCCCTGAAGCGCTCGAAGGGCCTGGAAACCAAGCTGAAAGGAGTGCGCCATGCAACTGCTTCGGCTGCATTGGGGTGAGTGGCAGGGCCGCCGGCCCGACTGGACCGCGGCGGCCGTGGCCGGCTTCCTGGCCGGCGCCGTGCTGATGGTGCTCGAAGGCGTGTGGACGCTGATCATGGGCTATGGCGATGCCTGGCGGACCTCGCGCATGCTCGCGGCCATGGTGCTGGGCCCCGGGGTGCTGGAGGACACCGGCTTCAGCCTCGGCGTGGTGGCGCTGGCGCTGCTCATCCACTACGTGCTGGGCATCCTGTTCGGCCTGGCGCTGGCCGCGCTGGTGACGGAGTTCCACGGCGAGGGCCGCCCGGGGACGATGGAGACCATCGGTGCCGTGTTCGGCATGGCGCTCTACCTCGTCAACTTCCACCTCATGTCCTACGCCTTTCCCTGGCTCGTCGAGATGCGCGGCTGGGCCACCTTCATGGCGCACCTGATCTTCGGCATCTCGGCGGCGCTGCTGTACTGGAAGCTGGGCCGGCAAAGCGCCCGGGCTTGAAACAGGGCTGAGCTGGAGCGTCGGGCCGGTGCCCGCGCCGCGGCCCGGCCCCTTCCGCGTGGAAGGGCACTGGCATGTGGATGGCTGTTGCGCTGGTCGCCATCGCCGTGGCGGTGGTGTGGTTCCATGCCGCCAGTCCCTGGTGGATCACGCCGCTGGCCTCGAACTGGCAGCGCATGGACGACACGCTGGCCATCACGCTGGTGGTCACGGGCGTGTTCTTCATCGGGCTGCACCTGCTGCTGGCGTGGATGCTGTGGCGCTTCAGGCACCGGCCGGGCCGGCGCGCGCACTACCAGCCCGAGAACCACCGGCTGGAGCGCTGGCTCATCGGGCTGACGGCGCTGGGCATCGTGGCGCTGCTGGCGCCGGGGCTGTACGTCTATGCCGAGTACGTGCGGCCGCCGCGCGACGCGCTGGTGGTGGAGGTGCTGGGCCAGCAGTGGCAGTGGCGCTACCGCTTCCCGGGCGCGGGCGGCGAGCTCGGCCGCAGCGACGCGCGGCTGGTGGACGGGCGCAACCCCTTCGGGCTCGACGAGCGCGACGCCGCCGCGGCGGACGACATCCTGGTGGAAGGCAACGAGCTGCACCTGCCGCTGAACCGGCCGGTGAAGCTGCTGATGCGCTCCGTCGATGCGCTGCACGACTTCTACGTGCCGCCGCTGCGCGCGCGCATGAACATGGTGCCGGGCATGGTGACCAGCTTCTGGTTCACGCCCACGCAGGCCGGGCGCTTCGAGGTGTTGTGCGCGCAACTGTGCGGGCTGGGCCACGCGGCCATGCGCGGCTACGTGGTGGTGGAGGACGAGTCCGCGTTCCAGGCCTGGCTGCAGGCGCGGCCCACCTTCGCCGCGGCGCGCGCGCCGGCCACGCCCATCGCCGGCGAGGCCGAGACGCCGGTGCAGCGCGGGCAGGCGCTGGCGCTGTCCATGGGTTGCGCCGCCTGCCACAGCGTGGACGGCAGCCCCGGCGCCGGGCCCAGCTGGAAGGGCCTGTACGGCAGCCGCAAGAACCTCAGCGACGGCAGCCACGTGATCGCGGACGCGGCCTACCTGGAGCGCGCCATCCGCGAGCCGCAGGCGCAGGTGGTGCAGGGCTTCGCGCCCGTCATGCCCAAGATTCCGCTGAGCGACACGCAGCTCGCCGAGCTGCTGGCCTACATCCGCAGCCTGGGCGAGCAGCCACGCTGAGCGCTGAGAGCCGGCCAGGGAGGGGAACCCACGACGCCAAGGCACCGCAGGAAGGACGCATCCCATGGACCACGCCGCACACGCCGCGCATGCCGCCAACGACGCCGCTGGCGGGCACGGCTACCCAATGAACTTCTGGACCCGCTACGTCTGGAGCCAGGACCACAAGGTCATCGCCATCCAGTACGGCGGCACCGCCATCCTGGTGGGCCTGGTGGGACTGGTGCTGTCCAACCTGATGCGGCTGCAACTGGCTTTCCCGGACAGCGCGCTGGGCACCGACGCGGCGCACTACCAGCAGTACATGACCATGCACGGCATGATCATGGTGATTTACCTGCTGACCGCGCTGTTCCTCGGTGGCTTCGGCAACTACCTGATCCCGCTCATGGTTGGCGCGCGGGACATGGTGTTCCCGTTCCTGAACATGCTGAGCTTCTGGGTGTACCTGCTGTCGGTGCTGGTGCTGCTGGCGAGCTTCTTCGTCACCGGCGGGCCCACCGGCGCCGGCTGGACGCTGTACCCGCCGCAGGCGATCCTGCAGGGCACGCCGGGGCAGGAGGGCGGCATCGTGCTGATGCTGGTGTCGCTGCTGATCTTCATCGTGGCCGCCACCATGGGCGGCCTCAACTACGTCACCACGGTGCTGCAGGCGCGCACGCGCGGCATGACCTTGCTGCGCATGCCGCTGACGGTGTGGGGCATCTTCGTGGCCACCATCCTGGCGCTGCTGGCCTTCCCGGCGCTGTTCGTCAGCGGCGTGATGA
>NZ_CALAOH010000065.1 GCF_937926365.1 uncultured Azohydromonas sp.
CGCCCGGCGCGGCAGCGCTGCCGCCCGCCGGCGCGCCGCTGGAGGCCTACCCGCTGGAGGCGCTGCGCATGGTGGGCAGCCTGGTGCGCGAGGGCCGCACGCTGGCGCTGGTGCGCGCGCAGGGCACGCTGCACACGGTGCAGCCCGGCGACCGGCTCGGCGGTCCGCATGGCGGCCGGGTCGTGCGCATCACCGAAACCGCGATCACGCTGCGCGAACGGGTGCGCGATGCCCGAGGCGCCTGGACCGAGCGCAGCACCATGCTGGCCCTGCAGGAGACGCCACGATGAGCCTTCGAGCAGTCCGCGCAGTTCCCGGGTATGTGCTCTTCCTGGCCGCCGCGCTGCCACCGGCGGCGCCAGCCCAGCCCGATGCCCCGGCCGTGGCGGCGGTGGCCGCGGCGCTGCCCTCGGCCGCCGCACGCCCCATTCCCGGCGCGGCGGCCAGCTACGGCGGCGACAAGCTCTCGCTGAACTTCCGCGACATCGAGGTGCGCGCGGTGCTGCAGGTGATCGCCGAATTCACGGGGCTGAACATCGTCACCAGCGACAGCGTCACCGGCTCCGTCACGCTGCGGCTCAAGGACGTGCCCTGGGACCAGGCGCTGGAAACCGTCCTGCAGACCAAGGGCTTGTCCATGCGCCGCAGTGGCGCCGTGGTGTGGGTGGCGCCGCGAGAGGAGGTGCTGGCGCGCGAGGCGGCGGAGCTGGAGACGCAGAAGCGCCTGGCCGAGCTGGAGCCGCTGCAGACGCGCGCCTTCCAGCTCAACTACGCCAAGGCCGAGGCGGTGGCGCGCGCCCTGGGCGGGCAGAACCTGGCGCCGCCGCCCGCGCCCGGCGGGGCCACTGCCGCGGCGCTGGCCCCGCTGCTGGGCGGCACGGCCGCGACGCCGCCCGCCACGCGGCTGCTGTCCTCGCGCGGCAGCGTGCTGGCCGAGCCACGCACCAATCAGCTCTTCGTCACCGACGTGCCCACGCGGCTGGCGGAGGTGCAGGCACTGATCGGGCGCATCGACATCCCGGTGCGGCAGGTGCTGATCGAGGCGCGCATCGTCGAGGCGGACGAGCGCTTCGGCCGCGCGCTGGGGGTGCGGCTGGGTGCCACCGACCTGCGCGCCGCCGCGGGCCAGCGGCCCGGCTTCGGGCTGGGCGGCGGCACCGCCATCGCCCCCGGCGGCAACTACGACGCGGTGGGCGCCGCCACGGGGCAGGGCGCCACCGCCACCTACGCCGACAGCCGCTTCGTCAGCCTGCCGGCCAACACCGGCGCGCTGGGCACCGCGGCGCCGGCCGCCACCTTCGCGCTGACGCTCTTCAGCCCTTCGGCGCACCGCTTCCTCAACCTGGAGCTCTCGGCGCTGGAGGCCGACGGGCGCGGGCGCGTGGTCTCCAGTCCGCGCGTGCTCACGGCCGACCAGGTGAAGGCCGAGATCGAGCAGGGCGAGGAGATCCCGTACACCTCCGGCACCTCCAGCGGCGCCACGCAGGTGGAATTCAAGAAGGCCAGCCTGCGCCTGGAGGTCACGCCGCAGATCACGCCCGAAGGGCAGCTGATCCTGGACGTGCTGGTGAGCAAGGACAGCCGCGGCATGCTCACCCCCACCGGGCCGGCCGTGAACACCAAGCGCGTGCGCACGCAGGTGCTGGTGGAGGACGGTGGCACCGTGTCGCTGGGCGGCATCCTCACGCAGGAGGAGCGCCGCGACGTCAACAAGGTGCCGCTGCTGGGTGACCTGCCGGGCCTGGGCGCGCTGTTCCGCGACACCGTGCGGCTGGAAAACAAGACGGAATTGCTGGTGTTCCTCACGCCGCGCGTGGTGACGCCGGACACGCCCGCGCGCTGATGCGCGGTCGGCGCGTCAGCGGGACGAAGGTGGCATCGCGTCATACTCCCGCCTTTTCTCAGCCCGCAGCGCCTCTTCGCCGCCCCTCGCGCCGTGCCCCTGATCTCCCTCGTCGGCATGCCCGGCGGTGGCAAGTCCACCGTCGGGCGCCAGCTCGCCCGGCAGCTCGGCCTGCCCTTCTACGACTCCGACCACGAGATCGAGGCGCGGATCGGCATGTCGATCCGCGCCTACTTCGAGCTGCATGGCGAGCCGGCCTTCCGTGACCTGGAAAGCCAGCAGATCGACCGGCTCACGCGTGAGGGCGACTGCGTGCTGGCCACCGGCGGCGGCGCGCCGCTGCGGGAGCAGAACCGCCAGATGCTGCGCGAGCGCTCGCACGTGATCTACCTGCGCTCCACGCCGGAAGACTTGTTCCGCCGCCTGCGCCACGACACCTCGCGCCCGCTGCTGCAGGTCAAGGACCCGCTCAAGCGGCTGCGCGACCTGTTCCGCGAGCGCGATGGCGTCTACCTGCGCACGGCGCATTTCGTGATCGAGACCGGGCGGCCCTCGGTGCCGGCGCTGCTGCAGATGATCCTGATGCAGCTGGAGCTCGCCGGCCTGGTGGACGCCTCGCGCGTGCCTTCGCCCATCGACCCCCACCACGGCCCGGAAGCGGGCCCTGCCTAGAATTTCCCGCATGAATTCCGTCCCCCCGAGCCGCTTGCGCATCGACCTCGGCGAGCGCAGCTACGACATCCGCATCGGCTGCGGCCTGCTGTCCGATCCCGAATCCTGGAGCGGCCTGCCGCGCGCGGCGCAGGCGCTCATCGTCAGCAACACCACCGTGGCGCCGCTGTACGCGCAGCGCCTGCAGGCGGCGCTCAGCGCCCACCACGAGCGCGTGCTGCAGGTGGTGCTGCCCGACGGCGAGGCCCACAAGGACTGGAACACGCTGAACCTGATCTTCGACGCGCTGCTGGAGCAGGAGTGCGACCGCCGCACCGTGCTGTACGCGCTGGGTGGCGGGGTGGTGGGCGACATCACCGGCTTCGCCGCCGCCTGCTACATGCGCGGCGTGCCCTTCGTGCAGGTGCCCACCACGCTGCTGGCGCAGGTGGACTCCTCGGTGGGCGGCAAGACCGCCATCAACCACCCGCGCGGCAAGAACATGATCGGCGCCTTCTACCAGCCGCGGCGCGTGATCTGCGACCTGGACGTGCTGGACACGCTGCCTGCGCGCGAGCTCTCCGCCGGCCTCGCGGAGGTCATCAAGTACGGCCCCATCGCCGACCCGGCGTTCCTGGACTGGACCGAGCGCAACCTCGACGCGCTGCGCGCGCTGGACAAGGCGGCGCTGTCGCACGCGGTGCAGCGCAGCTGCGAGATCAAGGCGCAGGTGGTGGCGGCCGACGAGCGCGAGAGCGACCTGCGCGCGATCCTGAATTTCGGCCACACCTTCGGCCACGCCATCGAGGCCGGCATGGGCTACGGCGAGTGGCTGCATGGCGAGGCCGTGGGCTGCGGCATGGTGATGGCGGCCGAGCTCTCGGCGCGGCTGGGCCTGGTGCAGTCCGACTTCCCCGCGCGCATGCGGCGCCTGGTGGAGCGCGCCGGGCTGCCGGTGCGGGCGCCGGCCTTGCCCATCGAGCAGTGGCTGGCCCTGATGCGGCTGGACAAGAAGGCGCTGGCCGGCGAGATCCGCTTCGTGCTCATCGACGGCCTGGGCAAGGCAGTGCAGCGCGGCGCGCCGGAGAGCGTGGTGCGCGAGGTGATCCAGGCCTGCAGCGCCTGATGAGCCTGGCGCCCGGGCGCGCCGCCGGGCCAGCCGTTTCCCGCAAGGCTTGACACGGAAGGAACTGCCCATGCCCCTGGCGCCCTATGCCAGCGACCCGGCCCGCTCGCGCGGGCGGCGCCATCCGCAGCCGCCCGCGCCCACGCGCAGCGAGTACCAGCGCGACCGCGACCGCATCGTCCACAGCACGGCGTTCCGGCGCCTGGTCTACAAGACGCAGGTCTTCCTCAACCACGAGGGCGACCTCTACCGCACGCGGCTGACGCACTCGCTGGAAGTGGCGCAGCTGGGGCGCTCCGTCGCGCGCACGCTGGGCCTGGACGAGGATCTGGTGGAGGCCATCGCCCTGGCGCACGACCTGGGCCACACGCCCTTCGGCCACGCCGGGCAGGACGCGCTCAACGAGGCCCTGCGGGACCACGGCGGCTTCGAGCACAACCTGCAGAGCCTGCGCGTGGTGGACCAGCTGGAGCAGCGCTACCCGGACTACGACGGGCTGAACCTGACTTTCGAGACGCGCGAGGGCGTGTTGAAACACTGCAGCCCGGCCAACGCGCGCCGGCTGGAGGCGCTGGAGCCCGGCGGCGTGGCGCGGCGCTTCATCGAGAGCACGCAGCCTTCGCTGGAGGCGCAGCTCACCAACCTGGCCGACGAGATCGCCTACAACGCCCACGACATCGACGACGGCGTGCGCTCGGGGCTGCTGAGCATCGAGCAGGTGTGCGCCGTGCCCCTGTTCGCGCGCTTTCACGATGCCGCGCTGGCCGAGCATCCGCGCCTGGCCGGGCGGCGGCTGCTGTTCGAGGCCATCCGCCGCATGCTGACGCAGCAGATCTACGACGTGATCGACGCCACGCGGGCCCGGCTGGACAGATACGCGCCGCAAAGCGTGGAGGACGTGCGCCTCGCGCCGCCACTGCTGTGCTTCAGCGACGCCATGCGCGACGAGAGCCGGCAGCTGAAAAGCTTCCTGATGCGCCACCTCTACCGGCATCCGCGCGTGATGCAGAGCATGAGTCGCGCCCAGGACGTGGTGCACGCGCTGGTGGCGGCCTACCTCGACCGCCCCTCGGAGATGCCGCCCGACTTCGCGCAGCGCCCCGACCTGCACCGGGCCGTGGCCGACTACATCGCCGGCATGACCGACCGCTTCGCGCTGCGCGAGCACGCCCGGTTGACCGGGGCGCCGGCCTTCGACTCCCCGCTCTAGACCTCTCGCGCATGGCCCGTCTCCCCCGCCTGGCCCTGGCCGGGCACCTGCACCACGTCGTCCTGCGCGGCAATGCCGGGCAGGCCCTGTTCGTCGATGACGAGGACCGCCAGCGCTGCCTGCAGATGCTGCGCGAGGCGCTGCGCGAGCATGGCGTGGCGCTGCACGGCTACGTGCTGCTGGAGGACAGCCTGCAACTGCTGCTCACGCCCGATACCGACGCGGGCCTGAGCACCGCCGTGCAGGCGCTGGGCCGGCGCTACGTCGCGGCCTTCAACCGCCGCCATGGCCGCGCGGGCACCTTGTGGGAAGGGCGCTACCGCGCCACGGTGGCGCAGCCGCCGCGGCATTTCATCGCGCTGCTGACCCTGGTGGAGTGGCAGCCGCAGCGCCTGGGGCTCATTGCCAGCGCGCTGGAGTGGCCCTGGTCCAGCGCCGCTCACCACCTCGGCCGCCGGCGGGACCCGCTGGTGACGGACCACCCGCTGTTCTGGGCCACCGGCAACACGCCCTTCGAGCGCGAGCTCGCGCACCGCGCGCGACTGGAGGGCGGGCTGTCCGAGGCCCAGGCGCGCAGCCTGATGGACGCAACGCTCAAGGGCTGGGCGCTGGGCGACGCCGCCTTCCTCGCCGCGCTGGCCTCGCGCACCGAGCGGCCCCTGCAGCCGCGACCCCGGGGACGACCGCGAAAAACCGCACCAAATTGAACTGTCCCCATTTTTTAATGCACGGCGACGGTGCAGTATTTAATTGTGGTCGTACCCTATTTTTTAGCACTTGAATCGGGGGGCTTCCTGCACTAGTCTCCGGGACTTCCCTGATTCCCTGATGGAGAGCGCCCATGAGCACGGCCGCCGGACCCACGAACAACACTGCTACGGCTGCCGAGATCGCGGCGCTGGCCGACGGTGGTCTGTACCAGTCCACCAACGAGAAGGACGCCTGCGGCGTCGGTTTCGTGGCCCACATCAAGGGCCAGAAGGCGCACAGCATCGTCGAGCAGGGCCTGAAGATCCTGGAGAACCTGGACCACCGGGGCGCGGTCGGTGCCGACAAGCTCATGGGCGACGGCGCGGGCATCCTGATCCAGATCCCGGACGAGCTCTACCGCGCCGACATGGCGCGCCAGGGCGTGCAGCTGCCCCCGCTGGGCGAGTACGGCGTGGGCATGATCTTCCTGCCCAAGGAGCACGCCTCGCGCCTGGCTTGCGAGCAGGAGATGGAGCGCGCCATCAAGGCCGAGGGCCAGGTGCTGCTGGGCTGGCGCGACGTGCCGGTCAACCGTGAGATGCCGATGAGCCCCACGGTGCGCGCCAAGGAGCCCGTGATCCGCCAGGTCTTCATCGGCCGTGGTCCCGACCTGATCGTTCCCGATGCCCTTGAGCGGAAGCTTTATGTGATTCGCAAGACCGCCTCGGCTGCGATCCAAAAGCTGAAGCTCACGCACAGCCACGAGTACTACGTGCCCAGCATGAGCTGCCGCACGGTCATCTACAAGGGCCTGCTGCTGGCCGACCAGGTCGGCACCTACTACCTGGACCTGCAGGACGAGCGCGCGACCTCGGCCCTGGCCCTGGTGCACCAGCGCTTCTCCACCAACACCTTCCCCGAGTGGCCGCTGGCGCACCCGTACCGGCTGGTGGCCCACAACGGCGAGATCAACACCGTCAAGGGCAACTTCAACTGGATGCGCGCCCGCGAGGGCGTGATGAAGTCGCCGGTGCTGGGCGATGACCTGAGCAAGCTCTACCCGATCAGCTTCGAAGGCCAGTCCGACACGGCGACCTTCGACAACGCGCTGGAGCTGCTGACCATGGCCGGCTACCCGCTGGCGCACGCGGCGATGATGATGATCCCGGAGGCCTGGGAGCAGCACACGCTCATGGACGAGCGCCGCCGCGCCTTCTACGAGTACCACGCCGCCATGATCGAGCCCTGGGACGGCCCGGCCTCGATGGTGTTCACCGACGGCCGCCAGATCGGCGCCACGCTGGACCGCAACGGCCTGCGCCCGGCGCGCTACATCGTCACCGACGACGACCTGGTGATCATGGCCTCGGAGTCGGGCGTGCTGCCCATCCCCGAGAACCGCATCGTCAAGAAGTGGCGCCTGCAACCGGGCAAGATGTTCCTGATCGACTTCGAGCAGGGCCGCATCGTTGACGACGAAGAGCTGAAGAACCAGTTCGCCAGCGCGCGCCCGTACCGCCAGTGGATCGAGAACGTGCGCATCAAGCTCGACACGCTCGATGCCCAGGGTGCGCTCCCGCAGTCCGGCGAGACGCTGCTGGACCGCCAGCAGGCCTTCGGCTACACGCAGGAGGACATCAAGTTCCTGATGGCCCCCATGGCCACCGCGGGCGAGGAAGGCACCGGTTCCATGGGCAACGACAGCCCGCTGGCCGTGCTGTCGGACAAGAACAAGCCGCTCTACAACTACTTCAAGCAGCTGTTCGCCCAGGTCACGAACCCGCCGATCGACCCGATCCGCGAGGCCATCGTGATGTCGCTCAACAGCTTCATCGGTCCTAAGCCCAACCTGCTGGACATCAACGCGGTGAACCCGCCGATGCGCCTGGAGGTGTCGCAGCCGGTGCTGGACTTCGCCGACATGGCGCGGCTGCGCTCCATCGAGCAGAGCACGCACGGCAAGTTCAAGACCTACGAGCTGAACATCGTCTACCCGCTGGCGTGGGGCCACGAGGGCGTCGAGGCCAAGCTCGCCTCGCTGTGCGCCGAGGCCGTGGACGCGATCAAGAGCGGCCACAACATCCTGGTCATCACCGACCGCCGCATGGACCGCCAGAACGTGGCGATCCCCGCGGTGCTGGCGCTGTCCGCGATCCACCAGCACCTGGTGCGCGAGGGCCTGCGCACCACGGCCGGCCTGGTGGTGGAGACGGGCTCCGCGCGCGAGGTGCACCACTTCGCCGTGCTGGCGGGATTCGGCGCCGAGGCCGTGCATCCGTACCTGGCGCTGGAGACGCTGGTGGAGATGCACCAGTCGCTGCCGGGCAACCTCAGCGCCGAAAAAGCCATCTACAACTACATCAAGGCGATCGGCAAGGGTCTCTCGAAGATCATGTCGAAGATGGGCATCAGCACGTACATGTCGTACTGCGGTGCCCAGATCTTCGAAGCCATCGGCCTGGACAAGTCGGTGGTGGACAAGTATTTCCGCGGCACCGCGTCGCAGGTGGGCGGCATCGGCGTGTTCGACATCGCCGAGGAAGCCATCCGCATGCACCGCGCGGCCTTCGGCGACGACCCGCTGCTGCAGTCCATGCTCGACACCGGCGGCGAGTACGCCTGGCGCGTGCGTGGCGAGGAGCACATGTGGACGCCCGACGCCATCGCCAAGCTGCAGCACTCCACGCGCTCGGGCAAGTTCGAGACGTACAAGGAGTACGCGCAGCTCATCAACGACCAGTCCAAGCGCCACCTGACGCTGCGCGGCCTGTTCGAGTTCAAGTTCGACCCGAGCAAGGCCATCCCGCTGGAGGAGGTGGAGCCCGCGGCCGAGATCGTCAAGCGCTTCGCCACCGGCGCCATGTCGCTGGGCTCGATCAGCACCGAGGCGCACTCGACGCTGGCCATCGCCATGAACCGCATCGGCGGCAAGAGCAACACCGGTGAGGGCGGCGAGGACCCGGCGCGCTACCGCAACGAGCTCAAGGGCATCCCCATCGCCGATGGCACCAAGGTGTCGGACGTGGTGGGCAGCGAAGTGGTCGTGACCGACTACGCCATGAAGGCCGGCGACAGCCTGCGCTCCAGGATCAAGCAGGTCGCCTCGGGCCGCTTTGGCGTCACCACCGAGTACCTGGTCAGCGCCGACCAGATCCAGATCAAGATGGCCCAGGGCGCCAAGCCGGGCGAGGGCGGCCAGCTGCCGGGCGGCAAGGTGTCCGAGTACATCGGCTTCCTGCGCTACTCGGTGCCGGGCGTGGGCCTGATCTCCCCGCCGCCGCACCACGACATCTACTCGATCGAGGACCTGGCGCAGCTCATCCACGACCTCAAGAACGCCAACCCGCGCGCCGACGTGTCGGTGAAGCTGGTGTCGGAAGTGGGCGTGGGCACCATCGCCGCGGGCGTGGCCAAGTGCAAGGCCGACCACGTGGTGATCGCCGGCCATGACGGCGGCACGGGCGCCTCGCCCTGGTCGTCGATCAAGCACGCCGGCACGCCGTGGGAGCTGGGCCTGGCCGAGACGCAGCAGACGCTG
>NZ_CALAOH010000066.1 GCF_937926365.1 uncultured Azohydromonas sp.
ACCTGGCTCAGGCCGTTGAAAAAGTCACTCACGTACGGGTCTCCTCGATAGCGGGGTAGAGGGCGCGGTAGCGCGCATACTGGTCGGAATAGGCGGTGCGGAGCGCCGGGTCAGGCGCGACGACGCGCTTGATGCCGGGCATGGTCATGATCTCGGCCGGATCAGCGCCTTCGGCGGCGCAGAGGCCGAGGCGGGCGACGCCGTGGGCGCCGCGCGCGCGGTGCTGCTGCTGGTGCAGATCCGCACCGACCGGATGGAGCCGGCGCTGGCCGGCGGGCTGCTGCGCCGCGCCGCGCGCTGGCTCGAAAGCTTGCCGCCCTGTGCTGAGCAGGGCCATCACGCCTGGATGTCGAGCCGGCTGGCGCTGGCGTTAGGCGACCTGGACGCCGCGCTGCGCCATGCCGACGCGGCCCTGGCCCTGGGTCGGGCGCTGGGCCATGCGGACATCGAATGCCTGGGGCTGGCCTATCGCGGGCAGGCGCTGATGGTGCAGGGCGACTACGCCGCGGCCTGCGAACAGCACGAGGAGGCCGCGGCCGCCATCCGCCTGGGCGGCGTGAGCCTGTGGGTGGTGGGCTGGGTGTACTGCTCCGTCATCACGGCCAGCCGCAATCGCTGCGACTGGTTGCGCGCGATGCAGTGGACGCAGGCCTTCGCCGAGTGGTGCCGCGCCAGCCGGATGACGGCCTTCCCCGGTACTTGCCGCCTTTACTGCGCCGAGGTGCGCGGCGTGCGCGGCGAGCTCGACGCCGCCGCGGACGAGGTCCACAGGACCGCCGCACTGCTGGCACAGGCGGCGCCCTGGGCCGAGGGCGACGCGTACCGCGTGCTGGGCGACATCCGCCTCACTTGCGGCGACCTGGCCGGCGCGGAGGCCGCATTTCGCCGTGCCCATGCCCTGGGCTGGGAGCCGCAGCCCGGCCTGGCGCGGCTGCAGATGGCCCTGGGCCAGCCGCAACAGGCGCTGCGCGGGCTGGAGCGCGCGCTGGCCGACAGCAACTGGGCTTTGTGCGAGCGGCGGGCGCAGTTGCTGTGCACGCTGGTGCATGCCGCGCTGGCCGTCGGCGAGGTGGAGCGCGCACGCGAGGCGCTGCAACTGCTGGAGTCCGACCCGCAGCTGCTGGCCCCGCAAGCCTTGCAGGCCCTGGCCGCACAGGCCCGCGCCGAGCTGGACTGGCACGAGCAGCGGCATGCCCAGGCGATCCAGCAGCTGCGCCGGGCCGTGCGCCATTGGCACGCGGTGGGCGCGCCCGCGGGCGAGGCCGAGGCGCGCGTGCGGCTGGCCGAATGCCTGCAGGCGGATAGGGATCTCGCCGCCGCCGAGATGGAGCTGTACGCGCTGGAGTCCACTCCCGTGCTGGCGGCGGTCGTCGGGCTGCACGCGCGCATGGCGGCGCTGCGCGGGACGCTGCGGGGCTGAGGCCGGCCGCGCGCCACCGCCAGGTTGCACCCGCAACCGGGCGCAAGTGGGCCTTGTCCACGCACGAAGGCCGGTTTGGGGCGGGCTCCCTAGAATTCGTGCGATGTCTGTTCTCTCTTCCGGCCCCGTCGCGCGGGAGCGCCAGTGGCCCGGGCTGCTTCTCGCCGCCGGCGGTGCCACCGCCTTTTCCGGCAAGGCCATCATCGTCAAGCTCGCCTACCGCTACGGTGTCGATGCGGTGACGGTGATCATGCTGCGCATGCTGTTCGCTCTGCCGCTGTTCCTGTTGCTGGCGGCCTGGGCCGGCCGTGGGCGCCCGGCGCTGACGCGGCGCGACTGGCGCGCCGTCGTGCTGCTGGGCTTCAGCGGCTACTACCTCGCCAGCTACCTCGACTTCCTGGGGCTGCAGTACGTCAGCGCCAGCCTGGAGCGGCTGGTGCTCTACCTCAACCCCACGCTGGTGCTGCTGCTGGGCTGGCTGCTGTTCGGGCGCCGTACCAGCCGCCGCCAGTGGATCGCCATGGGCGTGAGCTACGCCGGCGTGCTGGTGGCCTTCGGGCAGGAGGCGCAGTTCGCCGGCACGCAGGCCGGGCTGGGCCTGCTGCTGGTGCTGGGCAGCGCGCTGAGCTATGCGCTGTATCTGACCTACTCCGGCGAGGAGGTGCGGCGCCTCGGGGCGCTGCGGCTCACGGGGCTGGCCACCAGCGTGGCCTGCGTGCTGTGCATCGCGCAGTACCTGCTGCTGCGCCCGGTGGCGGCGCTGGCGGACGTGGCGCCGGCGGTGTGGTGGCTGTCGTTGCTCAACGCCACGGCCTGCACCTTCGCGCCGGTGCTGATGGTCATGCTGGCCATCGAGCGCATCGGGCCGAGCGCGACGGCACAGACCGGGATGGTGGGCCCCATGAGCACCATCGCCATGGGCGTGCTGATCCTGGGCGAGCCCTTCACGCCGGGCGTGGTGCTGGGCACGGTGCTGGTGCTCGCCGGCGTGGCCTTGCTCAACCGCCGGCGCTGAGCCGGCGAGGGCGGCGCCCGGCGGGCGTCAGGCCAGGGCCCGCCACACGTTGTAGGCGCTCAGCAGCGTGATCAGGCAGCCCACGACGGTCATGAGCGTGCGCGGCTGCAGCCGCTTGCACAGCAGCGCGGCGAAGGGCGCGGCGAACAGGCCGCCGAACACCAGCCCCGCCACCAGCAGCCAGGTGGTGGGCTCGCCGGCCAGCAGGATGAAGGACGTGGCGCTGGAGAGCGTCAGGAAGAACTCGGCGAAGTTCACCGAGCCGATGGTGGTGCGCGGGTCGCCGCCGGCGCCGATGAGGTTGCTGGTGACCACCGGGCCCCAGCCGCCGCCGCCCGTGGCGTCCACGAAGCCGCCCAGCAGCGCGAGCTTGCCCACGTGGCGCGGCTCCTTGCGCTGGAAGCGCGCCCGCCACGCCTTGCGCAGGATGTACAGCCCCATCAGCAGCAGGTAGGCCGAGACGATGGGCTTCATCACCGAGGCGTCGAACTGCGTGACCACCACCGCGCCCAGGATCGCGCCCAGGCTGCCCGGCACCAGCAGGCGCAGGAACAGCGACTTGTTGACGTTGCCCAGCTTGCAGTGCGAGATGCCCGACAGGCCGGTGGTGAAGACCTCGGCGATGTGCACGCTGGCGCTGGCCGCCGCCGGCGTGGCGCCCGCGCCCAGCAGGAAGGTGGTGGCCGTCACGCCGTAGGCCATGCCCAGCGCGCCGTCCACCGCCTGCGCCAGGAAACCCACGCCCACCGCGCTCCAGAAGGTGGGGCTGGCCAGCGCGTCGCGCACCACCTGCACCCCGCTGACCCCGTCCGTACCAAAGAACAGCCGCCACGCCAGGAAGCTCAGCAGGGCGCACAGGATCGACACCGCCACCCACAGCGCGATGCGCAGCTCCGGATGGTCGTCGGGATGGTGCGAGGCCGAGAGATCGACCGGCGGGGCAGTCTGCGACGCGGCGGCGAGGGGAACGGGAACGGTGTCCAGGGGGCTGCGTGCTTCCATGTGGGCGGGGCCCGCACCGCCGGCCAATCGGCCGGCATATGCCGGGCGCAACGAAGAACAGCCATGAAATTAATAAGCACGTTCCTGCCCGCCTACGAAGCATTTGCTGCTTTCTTATGCGATTTCCGTGCTTGTAAGCGTGTTCCTCATAACGGCTGCGCCGGCTGCAATTGCTTGCGTGCGAGGGCTTCCGCTCACGCTTGGCCCCGCGAACGCGCGCTTGCAATTCAGATGGGGTTTGGCGTTGGGCATCGTGACGCGCTGCCCGTTGGGCGCACGTAAGCCGGACAGGCGGCGTTGCAGGCGATGCCGAGCCCGAGGTTGAGCCGGTGACGATGGCCGTGCGGCCCTGGAGAGACTTCTCGTTCACCCCGCGCGGCCGACGTCATCGCCGCAGCAGGGCGCCGCCGCCCGCCCGCGCGCGATGGCACGGATGATCCGCTTCGAGCTGGCTTGACCAACGAGCAGCGGCGCGCGGCCCTCAGCGCGCCAGCCAGCCCCCGTCCACGGCCAGCGTGAAACCGTGCACGTAGTCCGAGGCGGCGCTGGCCAGGAACACGACCGGGCCGGCCAGGTCCTCGGCGCCGCCCCAGCGTCCGGCCGGGATGCGCTCCAGGATCGCCCGGTTGCGCTGCTCGTCCGCGCGCAGCGCCGCGGTGTTGTCGGTCGCCATGTAGCCGGGCGCGATGGCATTGACGTTGATGCCATGCGCCGCCCACTCGTTGGCCAGTTCGCGCGTGAGGCCCAGCACGCCGCTCTTGGACGCGGTGTAGGAGGGCACGCGCACGCCGCCCTGGTACGACAGCATCGAGGCGATGTTGATCACCTTGCCCCCGCCGCCCTGCGCCACCAGGCGCCGCGCCACGGCCTGCGACAGGAAGAACACGCTCTTGAGATTGAGGTCCACCACCTCGTCCCAGTCCTGCTCGCTGAAGTCCAGCGCATCGGCGCGCCGGATGGTGCCGGCGTTGTTGACCAGGATGTCGATGCGCCCGAACGCATCGGTGGCCTGCCGCACCAGCCCGTCGAAGGACGCGATGTCGCTGAAGTCGGTGGGCAGGTGCAGCGCCGGCGTGCCGCGCTCGGCCAGCAGCGCCAGCGTCTCGTCGGGCCGGCTGCGGGTGAGGGCGACGATGCGCGCGCCCGCGCCGGCCAGCGCCAGGGCCATGCCCTGGCCCAGGCCCTTGTTGCAGCCGGTGACCAGCGCCACGCGGCCGGTGAGATCGAACAGGGGAGGGTTCTGCATGAGGTGCTTTCCTTGTGTTGAAGGCTGCGCGCCGCGCTGCCTCTGGCGTTCGTTGTCATTATGAAACCGGTTTCTGAGGTGCAAAACCGGTATTCACGTGCAAGGCCAGGAAAACCCGGGGGCTTCGGCCGCTGGCGTGGTCGCGAGAAATTCATCCCCTTGGCGGGGCGAAGCACGGGCGGCACCGCGATGGCCGGTGCGCCACTCCCGGGTCCGGCCAAGGACGGAAATCCGTCTCTTCGAAGTCACGGACGGCCGGCAAGTGTCGGATTTCCGTCCATCCGCCGGCGCTTGCGGGCACGGCGTTCCTTGTGAATCAAGCACTTGAGCGCGCCGGCCGGCCTGGCGGCGCACTGGCACGCTCCCTGCGACAAGACGGCGCATCGCGCGAACCACCGCCGCGTCCATCCCCAAGGAGCCTTGTCCATGTTCTTCCGTCCGCGTCCCTGGCTGCTGCCGCTGCTGGCCCTGCTGCTGGCCGCGGCTGCCCGCGCGCAGGACATGGGCACGCTGGAGCGCATCGCGCAGACCGGCACCATCAACCTGGGCCACCGCGAGTACGCCGCGCCCTTCTCCTATTACGACGGCAAGAAGCAGGTGGTGGGCTACTCGCACGAGCTGATGCTGCGGCTGCTGGAGAGCATCAAGGCGGAGCTGAAGCTGCCGGCGCTCACCATCCGGCTGGTGCCCGTGACCACGCAGAACCGCATTCCGCTGGTGCAGAACGGCACCGTGGACCTGGAGTGCGCCGCGACCTCGCACACCCTGGAGCGCGAGCCGCTGGTGAGCTTCTCCAACTCCATCTTCGTGGTCGGGCTGCGGCTGCTGGTGCACAAGGACTCGGGCATCCGCGACTTCGCCGACCTCGCCGGCCGCGCGGTGGCCGTCACCGCCGGCACCACCTCCGAGCGCGTGCTGCGCACCTACAACGAGAACCAGGGCCGGCGGCTGAAGATCCTGCTGGCGCGGGAGCAGGGCGCCGCCTTCAAGCTGCTGGAGAGCGGCGAGGCCCAGGCCGTGATGCACGACGACGCGCTGCTCTACGGCGAGCGCGCCAAGGCCAAGAAGCCCGAGGACTGGATCGTCGTGGGCACGCCGCTGGCGTCGGAGGTGTACGGCTGCATGCTGCGCAAGGGCGACACCGCCTTCAAGCAGGTGGTGGACCGCGGCCTGGAGCGGCTGATGCGCTCCGGCGAGGCACGCCAGATCTACACCCGCTGGTTCCAGCGCCCCATCCCGCCCAAGGGCCTCAACCTCAACTGGCCGCCCTCCGAGGCGCTGCTGGAGCTCTACCGCAACCCCAACGACCGGCCGCCGGGATAGCCGGCACCGGACTCACGACGTTCCGTTCGGGCCGGGCCCTTCGACGGGCTCAGGGCGAACGGGGAAAGCAACCACCGCGCATCGCGCCCCGGCCAGACGCCGTGGCGCAAGCACTGGCCGCCCCTCGCCGCACGAGGGCGCGGGGCGGCCACCTTCCGTTCCCGATCAACACAGGAAGCTCTCCCATGCTGACGAAGACCTTCACCCGCTCGCTGGCCGCCTCCCTCCTCGGCTTGGTGCTGGCCGCCTCCGTGCACGCTCAACAGGCCAAGCCTCAGGTCACGATCCTCGCCACCGGCGGCACCATCGCCGGCGCCGGGGCCAGCGCCGCCAACAGCGCCACCTACCAGGCGGCCAAGGTGCCGGTGGACAAGCTCATCGCCGGCATTCCCGAGATCGGCAAGCTCGCCGACGTGCGCGGCGAGCAGGTGTTCCAGATCGCTTCCGAGAGCTTCACCGACGAGCACCTGCTGGCGCTGGGGCGCCGCGTCGCCGCGCTGGCCAAGCAGCCCGACGTGGACGGCATCGTCATCACGCACGGCACCGACACGCTGGAGGAAACCGCCTTCTTCCTGAACCTGGTGGTGCCCACCGAGAAGCCGGTGGTGCTGGTGGGCTCGATGCGCCCGGGCACGGCGCTGTCGGCCGACGGCGCGCTGAACCTCTACAACGCGGTGGCCACCGCCTCGGACCGCGCCTCGCGCGGCAAGGGCGTGCTGGTGGTGATGAACGACGAGATCTTCTCGGGCCGCGACGTCACCAAGGCCATCAACATCCGCACCGAGGCCTTCAAGAGCCCCTGGGGTTCCCTGGGCATGGTGGTTGAGGGCCGCACCTACTGGTTCCGCGCCCCGGTCAAGCGCCACACGGTGGGCTCGGAGTTCAACATCGAGACGATCAAGTCGCTGCCGGCGGTGGGCATCGCCTACGGCAGCGGCAACGCCACGGACGTGGCCTACAAGGCGCTGGCCGCCAGCGGCGCCAAGGCACTGATCCATGCCGGCACGGGCAACGGCTCGGTGTCGGCGCAGGTGGTGCCGGCGCTGCGCGAGCTGCGCTCGCAGGGCGTGCAGATCGTGCGCTCCGCGCGCGTGACCGGCGGCGGCTTCGTGCTGCGCAACGCCGAGCAGCCCGACGACCAGTACGACTGGGTCGTGGCGCATGACCTGAACCCGCAGAAGGCCCGCATCCTGGCCGCGCTGGCGCTCACGCGCACGACGGACGCGCGCGAGGTGCAGCGGTACTTCATGGAGTACTGAACCGGTTCCAAGGGCGCCAGGCGCATCCCGTTAGCCGGAGCGTTTCGCTTCCTGCTTCGTCATCCCCGCGCGGGCGGGGATCCAGGCAGCCCCACGCCGGAGCGAAGCAAGGACGCAGCGAACCGGGCTTGAGGCCGCGGCGTGCCAACCAGGCCTCTGGCGGCCCACTTGGGGGCCGCCTGGATTCCCGCCTTCGCGGGAATGACGAAGTGGTAGGCGGGCCGCTTGAGCCTCCGGGCAACAACAACATCCCTCACGCTCCGCGTGAGGCTTCATCGAGGAGTCAGCGATGACTTGGGACTGGCAGGTCTTCTGCAAGAGCACATTGGGTGAGGAGGCCGGCGCGAGCTGCTTCGGCCAGAACGGCGACGTCACGTACCTGGACTGGCTGCTGTCGGCCTGGGGCTGGACGCTGTCGGTGTCGGCGCTGGCGCTGATGGTCGCGCTCGCAACCGGCATCCTCGTCGGCATCCTGCGCACGCTGCCCTCGGCGCCGTGGCGCTGGTTCGGCAACGCGTGGACGGAGGTGTTCCGCAACATCCCGCTGCTGGTGCAGATCTTCATCTGGTACCACGTGCTGCCGCAGGTCTTTCCCGTGCTGCAGCAGCTCCCCAGCCTGCTGCTGGTGGTGTTCGCGCTGGGCTTCTTCACCTCGGCGCGCGTGTCGGAGCAGGTCAAGGCCGGCATACAGGCCCTGCCGCGCGGGCAGCGCATGGCGGGCCTGGCCATGGGCCTGACGCTGCCGCAGACCTACCGCCACGTGCTGCTGCCCATGGCGCTGCGCATCGTCATCCCGCCGCTGACCAGCGAGAGCATGAACATCATCAAGAACTCGGCCGTGGCCTTCGCCGTGTCCATCGCCGAGCTCACCATGTTCGCGATGCAGGCGCAGGAGGAGACCTCGCGCGGCGTGGAGATCTACCTGGCCGTCACGGGCCTGTACTTCCTGTCGGCGCTGGTGGTCAACCGCATTGCCGGCCTCATCGAGCGCTCGATGCGCGTGCCGGGCCTGGCCGCCGGAGGTGCCAAGTAATGAATCTCGACTTCTCCTTCCTCACCGGCCCGGTGCTGGTGGACTACGTCTCGCGCGGCTTCGCCTTCTCGCTGCAGCTCACGCTGGTGGCGATGCTGGGCGGCATCGCGCTGGGCACGCTGCTGGCGCTGATGCGGCTGTCGGGCAAGCCGTGGCTGGCCGTGCCGGCCGCGGCCTACGTCAACACCATGCGCAGCGTGCCGCTGGTGATGGTGATCCTGTGGTTCTTCCTGCTGGTGCCCATGCTGCTGGGCCGCAGCCTGGGCGCGGAGCTCTCGGCCATCGTCACCTTCACGCTGTTCGAGGCGGCGTACTACTCGGAGATCATGCGCGCGGGCATCCAGAGCGTGCCGCGCGGGCAGATCTTCGCCAGCCAGGCCATGGGCATGACCTACCGCCAGAGCATGCAGCTGGTGGTGCTGCCGCAGGCCTTCCGCAACATGCTGCCGGTGCTGCTGACGCAGACCATCATCCTGTTCCAGGACACCAGCCTGGTGTATGCCATCGGCGCCTACGACCTGCTCAAGGGCTTCGAGGTCGCGGGCAAGAATTTCAACCGGCCGATCGAGACTTACCTCTTCGCCGCGGCCGTCTACTTCGTCATCAGCTTCAGCCTGTCGATGCTGGTCAAGCGCCTGCAGGCCCGCATCGCCATCATCCGTTGAGTGAGCATCGCCATGATCAAGATCAGCAACGTCAGCAAGTGGTACGGCAGCTTCCAGGTGCTCACCGACTGCTCCACCCACATCGAGAAGGGTGAGGTGGTGGTGGTCTGCGGCCCCTCGGGATCGGGCAAGTCCACCCTCATCAAGAC
Organism: uncultured Azohydromonas sp.; assembly: GCF_937926365.1. Classification (GTDB taxonomy): domain Bacteria; phylum Pseudomonadota; class Gammaproteobacteria; order Burkholderiales; family Burkholderiaceae_C; genus Azohydromonas. Next base: position 9,113 of record NZ_CALAOH010000066.1, read on the forward strand.
CGTCAACGCGCTGGAGCCCTTCCAGAAGGGCGACATCATCGTCAACGGCGTGAGCATCGCCGACCCCAAGACCGACCTGCCCAAGCTGCGCAGCCACGTCGGCATGGTGTTCCAGCACTTCGAGTTGTTCCCGCACCTGTCGGTGACGGAGAACCTCACGCTGGCGCAGATCAAGGTGCTGGGCCGCAGCAAGGACGACGCGATCAAGCGCGGCCTGAAGATGCTCGACCGCGTGGGCCTGACGGCGCACAAGGACAAGTTTCCCGGCCAGCTCTCCGGTGGCCAGCAGCAGCGCGTGGCCATCGCGCGCGCGCTGTCCATGGACCCGATCGTGATGCTCTTCGACGAGCCCACCTCGGCGCTGGACCCGGAGATGGTCGGCGAGGTGCTGGACGTGATGGTGCAGCTCGCCAACGAGGGCATGACCATGATGTGCGTCACGCACGAGATGGGCTTCGCGCGCAAGGTCAGCCACCGCGTGATCTTCATGGACCACGGCAAGATCATCGAGGACTGCAGCAAGCAGGAGTTCTTCGGCAACCCCGACGCGCGCTCGCCGCGGGCCAAGGAGTTCCTGTCCAAGATCCTGCAGCACTGAGCGGCCGCGACGTGCTTGAGGGCGCAACCCTCACCCCGGCCGCTTTCCCGCTAGCGGCCGAGGGAAGGCCGTGGCGGGCGCGAGGCAGCCAGGCGGCCCGCGGGCATGTGGGTGCGGCATGACGGACACTTCGCAGCCTTCCTGCACAGCCTTCCCAGCCCCAGGCATGTCCGCCCCTGCCGAGCCCACCGCCCCCAAGCCCGAAGCGCGCCTGCCGTTGCGCCGCCGCCTGGCGCAGGTGGCGCTGGCGCTGGCGGTGGTGGCCGGCAGCGGCTGGCTGGGCTACACCGTGAGCCGCCAGCACGCCACCGCGGCGCTGCGCACCGAGGCCAGCCACCGCCTGGACCTCTTCGCCATGGCGGTGGAGGGCGTCGTCAAGCGGCTGGAGCACATCCCCGCCACGGTGCAGCTCAACCCGTACATCCTCGCGCTGCTGCGCGAGCCCGCGTCGCCGCAGCGCGTGGACACGGCCAACGCCTGGCTGCGCCGGCTCAACGCGCACCTGGGCAGCATCTCGCTGTTCGTGCTGGACGAGCGCGGCACCGTGCTGGCCTCCAGCAACGCCGGCGAGGGCGACGACAGCCTCGTGGGCGAGGACCTCTCCTTCCGCCCCTACTTCCTGGAAGCGCTGTCGGGCCGCGTGGGGCGGCATTTCGCCATCGGCATCCGGCATGGCGAGCCGGGCTACTTCGTCTCGCATCCCATCCGTGACGGCGCGCGCGTGGTGGGCGTGGCCGTGATCAAGATCGGCCTGCAGGCGGTGGACCAGGCCTGGTCCATGCTCGACGCGCCGGCACTGCTGGCCGACGCGAACCAGGTCGTCATCCTGTCCTCCGAGCCCGCGTGGCTCTACACCGCGCTGGTGGAGCAGCCGGTGGAGCAGCGCGTGGACGCGCAGCTCGGCCGTCTCTACAGCGAGCAGCCCATCAATCCCTTCCCGCTGCCGGTGCAGCTGCGCTTCGACGAGGACGGGCAGGTGATCGACGGCACGGTGCGCGGCGGCGCCTCGCCGCGCGAGTTGCTGCTGCGCCGGGAGATGCTGCTCATCGGCCGCAGCATCGACGGCATGAACTGGCGGCTGCTGACCTTCCTGGACCTGCGCGAGGCGCGCAACCAGGCGCTGGAGCACGCCATCCTGTCGTCGCTGGTGGCGGGCTTCCTGGTGCTGCTGTCGCTGTTCCTGGGCCAGCGCCGCAGCATCGTGCGCCAGCGCCTGGAGGCGCAGCGGCTGCTGGAGCAGGCCAACGCCAACCTGGAGCAGAAGGTGGCGCGGCGCACGCGCGTGCTCTCCGACACCAACGCCCGGCTGCGCCGCGAGGTGGCCGAGCGCGTGCAGGCCGAGCAGACGCTGCGCGCGGCGCAGGACGAGCTGATCCAGGCCGCCAAGCTGGCCGTGGTGGGGCAGCTGGCCGCGGGCATCACCCACGAGCTGACGCAGCCGCTGGGCGCGATCCGCACGCTCTCGGGCAACGCCGCGGAGTTCCTGCGCCGCGGCAACCTGCAGGCGGTGGCGGGCAACCTGGACATGGTGGCGCGGTTGTCCGACCAGATGGGCGGGATCATCCAGCCGCTCAAGGCGTTTGCCCGCAAGTCGCCCGCGCTGCCGGCGCGCTGCGACGTGGCGGTGGCCGTGGGCAACGCGCTGTTCCTGTTCCAGCAGCGCATTGCGAAGGAGGAAGTTGAGTTGCACAACGACTGCGAGCCGGGCCAGGTGTTCGCCTGGTGCGACCAGAACCGGCTGGAGCAGGTGCTGATCAACCTCGTCGCCAATGCGCTGGACGCGATGAAGGACGCGCCGCACAAGGCGCTGACGCTGGGGGCGGTGCTGGAGCCGGGCGCGGCGGGTGAGCGCGCGAACGTGCGCATCGACGTGCTGGACAGCGGCAGCGGCTTCTCCACGCAGGCGCTGGGCCGCGTCTTCGAACCCTTCTTCACCACCAAGCCCGTGGGCGCCGGCCTGGGGCTGGGGCTGGTGATCTCGCGCGACATCGCGCGCGACTTCCACGGCGAGCTGGAGGCCGCCAATCGCCCCGAGGGCGGCGCGCGGCTGACGCTGCGGCTGCCTGCGGCGCCGGACAATCACGAACCATGAGCGCTGAACTGACCGTCCTGCTGGTCGAAGACGACCTTCACATGCAGATCGCCTGCGTGCAGGCCCTGCAGCTCGCGGGCCTGGAGGTGCAGGCCGTGGGCTCCGCGGAAGAGGCCTTGCCCAGGCTCGATGCCGGCTTCCCAGGCGTGGTGGTCACGGACATGCGGCTGCCGCGCGCCGATGGGCTGTCGCTCATCCGCCGCTGCCGCGAGCTCGACCCCGACCTGCCGGCCATCATGATCACCGGCCATGGCGACGTGAGCCTGGCGGTGGAGGCCATGCGCAGCGGCGCCTACGACTTCATCACGAAACCCTTCTCGCCCGAGCAGCTGGTGGAGGTGGTGCGCCGCGCGCTGGAAAAGCGCGCGCTGACGCTGGAGGTGGCCTCCCTGCGGCGCGCGCTGCGCGAGCGCGGCGGGGTGGAGGGCAAGATCGTGGGCCGCTCGCCGCAGATCGAGCGCGTGCGCCGCCTCGTGATGGACGTTGCGGACTCGCCGGTGGACGTGCTCATCCACGGCGAGACCGGCACCGGCAAGGAGGTCGTTGCGCAGGCACTGCACGAGCTGTCGCAGCGGCGCGGCGCGCCCTTCGTGGCGCTGAACTGCGGCGGCCTGCCGGACAACCTGCTCGACAGCGAGCTGTTCGGCCACGAGGCCGGCGCCTTTACCGGCGCGCAACGGCGGCGCGTCGGCAAGATCGAGCACGCGCACCGCGGCACGCTGTTCCTGGACGAGCTGGAAAGCATGCCCATGGGGGTGCAGATCAAGCTGTTGCGCGTGCTGCAGGAGCGGGTGGTGGAGCGGCTGGGCTCCAACGTGCCGCAGCCGGTGGACGTGCGCGTGGTGGCCGCCACCAAGGACGACCTGCTGGCGCGGGCGAAGCAGGGCAGCTTCCGCGCCGACCTGGTGTACCGGCTCAACGTCGTGACCATCGAGCTGCCGCCGCTGCGCGAGCGGCGCGAGGACATCCCGCTGCTGCTGGAGCATTTCATGCTGCTGGCCGCGAGCCGCTACGGCCGTCCGCAGCCCGAGGTGCGCACGCAACAGATACATAAGCTCATGGCGCACGACTGGCCGGGCAACGTGCGCGAGCTGCGCAACGTGGCGGACTGCCTGGTACTGGGTGTGCGTGCCAACGTGCCGGGGCTGGAAGCCGCCACGGCGGCGCCGGAGCCCGCGCCCACCGCGGCGGAGGAAGGCGGCCCGTCGCTGGTGGAAAGCGTGGAGGGCTATGAGCGCAGCCTGATTCGCGCCGAACTGCAGCGCCAGGGCGGCAACATCGCCCGCAGCGCCAAGGCGCTTCGGATACCCAAGACCACGCTCAACGACAAGATTCGAAAGTACGGCTTGCAGGGGGAATAACAGGCACGCCACCCTGCGGCATTCGTCAAGTAGGACATCTACCGCAAGCGGGTACTCACATCGGTTCGCGCCATTCCACGGTGCGCGTGGACACCGGGTTGCCGCTGCCGTTTGCGCAGCCCTTGTCGTTGCGCCTGCAATCGAACGGGAAAATTCTCCTGTCCCCGTTCGGAAACCGCATGGCACGCCGGCTCGGCACCGATCCGCTGCAGCCTGTCCAGCGGAAGTCGTCGTGCCCGCATCGACGTTGCATTTTTTTTCGTGGCTTGAAGTAACCGTGGGGACATTTCATCCCCCTTTGGTGGGATTTCGGCTCCCCCTTTTAGACTCCGCCCGTCTTGCAGGTGCCGTGACGTATTTCACGGTCCGTCAGCCCAGGGGTTGTGCCTGCGAGATGTGTCCCACGGTGAACGCATTTCCCGGGGATGGCATGCGGTGGCGCTTGCAGCGCGCCGCGGTCCCGGCCACGAGCCGGACGCCGTCCCCACGGGTTTGATAACCGCCTGCGCGTTCTTGTGGGGTCGTGGTTCGGCGCTTCGCGGCTCGCCTTGAGCGGCCCTGGGCGTTGGGATCAGCCTGTCAGGCCTGCAAGCCTCGGTCTTCGGTCTTTTCACTGACCGGGAGGCCGTTGGCGTGCGGTGTCCGGACGACACGCGTGCCGGCCTCTGGCGGAGGTGGCGCCGCACAACAAGGAATGCTTGTGATGACCAGTGTCACCACATCGCGCCGACGCCGTCCGGCGTTCTCGGTTGCCATGGCTAGCCTGGCGCTGACCGTCGGCACCCCCGTCGCCCAGGCGCAGACGCTGCTGGAGGCCCTGCAGAGCATGCGGGCCGTGTCCGTGTCCGTGCCGCTGCCGGTCGAGTCCGCCGCGGGTGCGCCCATGGCGCAGCCTGCGCCCATCCTCGCGCCGGCCAAGCTGGCGGAGGTGCGCAGCGAAGCGGAGAAGGGTGCGCTCGCACGCTTCATCGCTGCCGAGTACAAGACCACGCGGGACCTGGCCGCGCGCATCGTCAACGCCGCTTATGCGGCCGGCGCTCGCTACCAGCTGCAGCCGTCGCTGCTGCTGGCCATCATCTCGCGCGAGTCCACTTTCAACCCCCGTGCCACCAGCGGCTACGGCGCGCAGGGCCTGATGCAGGTCGTGCCGCGCTTCCACATGGACAAGCTGCAGGAGGTGCGCGCCACCTACGCCCAGGCCTCGCTGTACCACCCCGAGACCAACATCGACGTCGGCGCGCGCATCCTGGCCGAGTACATCGGCGCCGAGTCCAGCCTGCAGCGCGGGCTGTCGAAGTACTCGGGCCGGGCCTCCCGCTACTTCGAGAAGGTGATGGCCGAGCACGACGCCTTCGAGCGCGTGCGCAACGAGGCGGAGAAGGCCGACGGCGACAGCGCCTGATCGGTGGCCCGCGGGCCGGGCGCGTTCAGGCGTCTTCCTGGTCCCCCGCCATGCCGCCGGCGCCCAGGTAGTCCTTGATCCTGTCGATGCGCGTGCCCACGGCCTGCGCCGCGCCGACCAGCGCTTCGTCCGTGGTGCCCAGCGCTTCGCTCCAGCGCCTGACGGCGGCTTCGTCCTGGAGATTGACCTGTTCCCGCGACGAGGTGTCCTGCGCGGCTTCCGATTCGTGGCTCATGGCTTCTCCGTTTTTGAGGCTCTGGGCCTATCAGGCAATTCCGGTTCCCGGCGAAGCGGCGATTTCCATATTCCTCCTCCACTATTGTCCGGGGTGCCCCGGGTAATGCCCGGCTCGATCGGCATGAGAGCCGCCCGCGCGTGGCCGGCGTTTGCCATGCCGTCAGTACAATCCGGCCGGCTTGCCAGCAGGAATATTGATCAGGTATTGAGGCCACAGGATGATTTTGAATTTGCCGGGGAAGACGAAACGCGAGAATCTGAACATAACCGTCCGGTGCGTCCGCGGCGCCATGGCGCTGCTGGCGGGCTGTGCCTTGTTCACGGGCTGCACCACCGCGCCACTGTCCCAAAGCGCCGTCTCCGCCAACCTGGTGCAGGAGGATGCGCACAACAAGCTGCTGGCGCTCAACGTGGCGCGGGCCGTGAACCGCATGCCCATGCATTTCACGCAGGTGTCCGCGGTGCGCCCGGCGCCCTACGGTTTCGGGCTGGGCGTTCCGGGCGTGGGGGCGGAATTCTCGCTGGGCGGGGATGCGGCCAATCTCCTCACGCTGCGGCCTTCGCTCAACGGCTCGCCCAACGTGGACATCACGGTGCTGAACGAGCAGGACTTCTTCCGCGGCATCACCACGCCGCTGAAACCCGCGCTGCTGCTGTATTACCTGGACCAGGGCTGGCCCATGTCCATCCTGCTGCCCTTATTCGTGCAGTCCATTGAGTTTTTCGACGAGGCCGGGCAGTTGCGGGAAAGGGTGAGAAATGCGCCGGGCAGCGCGGAATTCCAGCGTTTCACCGATCTCGTCGCCACGCTGTTCCACTGCGAGATTGCCGGCACCTCCACCGGGGAATTCGTCTATTACTCCGGCCGCCTCGATGGATCGCAGCTGAAAGACCCCGTAGGCGCGGCGGCGGCGAAGAATGCCGGGCTGCTGCCGGTGGCGGGCGGGAAGGTCGTCACGCAGGAGCAGGACGCTGCCAATGGCTTCATGCTCGCGGCGGACAACGGCGACCTGGCCCTCACGATGGTCAACAAGCCCGACAGCACGGCCTGCGATCAGTACAAGTTCAAGACGGCGCAGGACCAGGCGCGCGAGGTGTCGTCCACGGTGGCCACCACGCGCGCGGGCGTGGGACGTGAAACGCCGGCGGAGCAGGCCGAAGCGGCGGGCACGGCCGCCGCCAATGCCGCGAAGCTCAGCGCCCGCCTGGTGCTGCGCTCGCCCGAGGCGATGGTCTATTACCTGGGCGAGGTGGTGCGCTGGCAGAACCTGAACCGGCGCCCGCTGCTGTTCCCGGACGGGCCCACGCGGGAGCGGGATTTCATGCTGTTCGACATGCCCACCGCGGACCCGGGCCGCACGGTGTTCAAGTTCGATTACCAGGGCGAGACCTACCACGTGCCGCCCTACGCGTCGGGCAACCGCACCGTGCACGCGCTCTCGCTCCTGACGCAGATCATTGGCCTGCAAAACCGGGGGACGACGTCGCCGGCGACGGCGAACGTGCGGATCGTGCAGTGACGGGCGCCGGCGGGCGAATCCACGCCGCCCTTGGCGCGGGTCGCCCGCCACCCGCCGCGGCCCCGGGCTGCCGGACCGGACAATGCCGCCTCCACCGGCCACGGCCCATTCCAATGCACAAGACGACCTCGCCGCGCACGCTGCTCCTGCTCGCCGGCCTGACCTTCGCCGCTGCCGGCGCCTCGGCGGCGGATACCGTGGCGATCTCCTTCTCCCACCACGACTGGGAGCTCGCCTGCGACAACACCCGCACCTGCCGCGCCGCCGGCTACCAGAGCGACGACGCGGAGTTGCCCGTGTCGGTACTGCTCACGCGCAAGGCCGGTGCAGGAGAAGCGGTCTCCGGCCAGTTGCGGATCGACCTGGGCCGGGACGAGGCGCGGCTGCCGGCTCAACTGAACCTGGCGATGACGGTCAACGGCCAGGGCCAGGGCACGGTCGTCGTGCCCAAGGACCAGCTGCGCGCCGACCTGTCGCCCGCGCAGGTGTCGGCGCTGCTGGCGTCGCTCACGCGCCAGAGCCGCATCGAATGGAGCACCGGGGAGCTGCGCTGGACGCTCTCCGACCAGGGCGCCGCCGCCGTGCTGCTCAAGATGGACGATTTCCAGAAGCGCGTGGGCACGCAGGGCGCGCTGGTGCGCAAGGGAGCGGCGGGCGAGGAGCGCGTGCTGCCCCCGCTGCCGGCGCCGGTGCTCCAGCTCGGGGCGCTGGCCAAGGCGCGGCCGGACGATGCCCGCCTGGCCAGGAAACCGCCCGCCGAGCTGCTCGACGCGCTGCGCGACAGCCTGGACGGCGAGCAGCAGGCGGAGTGCAACCTGCTGATCGAAACCCGGGACGCCGAGGTCGCACTGGCCGTGCACCGCCTGACGAGGTCGAAGCTGCTGGTGTCCAGCCCGTGCTGGCTGGCCGCCTACAACAGCGGCGACGGCATGTGGGTCGTCAACGACAAGCCGCCCTACCAACCGGTGCTGGTCACGACCGCGGGCACGGACTTCTCGGCGGGCGTGATCGGCTCGGTGCAGAAGGGCCGCGGCATCGGCGACTGCTGGGGCCACGAGGAATGGGCCTGGGACGGGCGCCGCTTCGTCCAGACCCTGCGCAGCAGCAGCGGCCTGTGCAAGGGCTTTCCGGGCGGCGCCTGGGACCTTCCTACGCGGGTCATGGAGCTGCGGCGCTGAGAACGGGCCTCACCGTTCGAAAACCAGGTGGGCGCCGTCCGAGGCGCGGCTGCGGCGCATGCCGGCCGCGCCGTGGCTCATCCCGCCGCCACCTCCTCGGCCCTGCGCAGCGTCGCGCCGCCGGCATTGCGCAGCGAGCGCAGTTGCGCCAGCAGCGACATCCGCAGCGGCTCGGGCATGGCCGTGTAGCGGTTCTGCAGCTGGTAGGGGTCGGTCTTGAGCTCGTAGAACTCGCGGAAGCCGTAGTCCCAGAGCACCAGCGTCCGGTCGGTCTGCGTGCGCAAACCCACGTAGGACTGGTAGACGCTGTTGACCTCCGGCGGCTGGCTTTCCAGCAGCAGCGCCTGGCGCCAGCGTGCCGGCGTGCGGCCGCGCAGCAGCGGCACCAGCGAGCGGCCGTCCACGAAGCCGGGCGGCGCCACGCCGGCCAGGGCGGCCAGGGTAGGTGCGAAGTCCACGTTGCTGGTGAGCTGCGTCACCACGCGCCCGGCCGGGATGCCCGGGCCGCAGACCACCAGCGGCACGTGGATGCTCTCCTCGTAGGCGCGCTTCTTGTCGCCGGGGATGCGGTGCTCGCCGTGGAAGTAGCCGTTGTCCGAGGTGAAGACGATGAAGGTGTTGCTCAGCTGCCCCGTGGCCTGCAGCGTCCGTACCACGCTTTCGACCATGTCGTCCAGCGCCAGCGCAGCCTGCAGCTGGCGGCGGTAGAAGCGTCGTATCTGGGCGATGCGGGCGCTGTCCAGCAGCGGCAGCCGCCGCAGCCAGCCGGGCTTGTCACTCACGTCGGCCTCGTTGAACGAGGGCGGGCGCGGCAACTTCACGTCGGGCAGCAGGTCCAGGTAGCGCGCGGGCGCCAGGGACGGCCCGTGCGGCAGGTAGGGCGCCAGGTACAGGAAAAAAGGTTTGCTGGACGGGTCCTTGGCCGCTTCGCGCAGGAAGCGGTTGGCGCGCGTGGTCAGCAGGTCATGGAAATGGTCCTTCGGGTCGTGGCCATACTCGACGGTGTTGCCGTTGTCGTTGACGCTGTAATTCAATTGCCGATATTCGTCCCCACCGTTGGGCGACAACCAGGTGTTCCAGCCCGGCGGGATGTAATTGGGATGGGGCGCCTCGGCTTCATAGGTGTTGAGGTACTTGCCGATCAGCCCGGTGCGGTAGCCCGCGGCTTGCAGCCAAGTGGCGATGGTGGAGGCATCCAGGCCGTCCTTGAAGAATTTCTCGAAACCGCCGTAAGGGCCATGGTTGTCGCGCACGCCATGGTTGTGGCCGTACTGTCCACGCAATATCGTGGCGCGCGAAGCGCAGCACAGGGCCAGGGTGACGAAATGGTTGCGAAACTCCATGCCACGCTGCGTCACCAGCCGCCGCACCTTCGTCATGCTCTGGAAGAGCTGGTATTCCATGTCATCCACCAGGATGAACAGGAAGTTCGGCCGCGGGCCCCCGGCCGGCGCGGCCAGCACCGGTGCGGCCAGACCCGCGGGCAGCGCCTGCACCAGCCGGCGCCGCGACATGTTCACTGCTTTCATGAAGATTCCTTTTCGAAAACCAAGATGAAAAATGAACGAGCAAGGCCACTGGAAAATTTCCAGTGGGCCTTGCGAGCTTGTGAAAAATGGAGCCGGCCGCCGTTGCTGTTATGCGTCCCGAACGCGGCGCCGTACCCGAGTTTTTAATGCAGGCGGTTTATCACGGCAGTGGTCCAAACACTCGAAATTCGCTGCAAACTCCTGTTCCAAACGTATATGGGTCGTCGCGAGGCGGGTTCGTGGCGCCCGGATCGGCCCGTGGCGGGCTATTTGGTACGTTGATTGCCCAGGGGGCTCATCCATCGTCTGGGAGAACCATGCCTGACTCCATCCTGTCCCACGGCGTCAAGATCGCCGAGGAAGGCGAACCCTTTCCGCGCGGCGCCACCTTCACCGGCCAGGGCGTGAACTTCGCGCTGTTCTCCGCGCACGCCACGCGCGTGGAGGTGTGCATCTACGACGAGAGCGGCGAGCACGAGATCGACCGCTGGGTGCTGCCCGAGTTCACCGACGAGGTGTGGCACGGCTTCGTCCCCGGGCTGCAGCCCGGCGCGCGCTACGGCTACCGGGTGCACGGGCCTTACGCGCCGCTGGAGGGGCACCGTTTCAACCCCAACAAGCTGCTGCTGGACCCCTACGCCAAGGCCGTGATGGGACGGCTGCGCTGGGACCCGGCGCTGTTTGGCTACACGCTGGGGCATCCGGACGGCGACCTGAGCTTCGACGAGCGCGACAGTGCGCCCTTCATGCCCAAGAGCGTGGTGGTGGACTCGCACTTCAAGTGGACGCAGACCCTGAGCCGGCGCGTGCCCTGGGACCGCACCGTGCTCTACGAGCTGCACGCGCGCGGCTTCGCCATGCGCCACCCGGACGTGCCCGAGCACCTGCGCGGCACCTTCGCCGGGCTGGCGCACGACGCGGTGCTGGACCGCATCCGCGACCTGGGCGTCACCAGCATCGAGCTGTTGCCCATCCACATGTTCATCAGCCAGCAGATGCTGGAGGACAAGGGGCTCGCCAACTACTGGGGCTACGACACGCTGGGCTTCTTCGCGCTGCACCCGGCGTACATGGCCGGGCCGTGGATCGACGAGTTCAAGTACCTCGTGGACCGCGTGCACGCGCGCGGCATGGAGGTGATCCTGGACGTGGTCTACAACCACACGCCCGAAGGCAACGAGCTGGGCCCCACGCTGTGCTTCAAGGGCATCGACAACGCCAGCTACTACCGGCTGCTGCCCGATCAGCCGCGTTACTACATCAACGACACCGGCACCGGCAACACGCTCAACCTCAGCCACCCGCGCGTGCTGCAGATGGTCACGGACAGCCTGCGCTACTGGGCCACGGAGATGCACGTGGACGGCTTCCGCTTCGACCTGGCCACCATCCTCGGCCGCGAGCCCTACGGCTTCGACGAGGGCGGCGGCTTCCTGGACAGCTGCCGCCAGGACCCGGTGCTCTCCAGCGTCAAGCTCATTGCCGAGCCCTGGGACTGCGGCCCCGGCGGCTACCAGGTGGGCGGTTTCCCGCCCGGCTGGGCCGAGTGGAACGACCGCTTCCGCGACACCGTGCGCGCCTTCTGGAAGGGTGACGAGGGCATGGCCGCGCCGCTGTCGCAATGCCTCACCGCCAGCGGCGACCGCTTCAACCGCCGCGGGCGCCGGCCCTGGGCCAGCGTCAACTTCATCACCGCCCACGACGGCTTCACGCTGGCCGACCTGGTCAGCTACAACGACAAGCACAACGAGGCCAACGGCGAGGACAACCGTGACGGCCATTCCGACAACCGCTCATGGAACTGCGGCGCCGAGGGGCCGACGGACGATCCGGAGATCCTGGCGCTGCGCGCGCGGCAGCAGCGCAACCTGCTCGCCACGCTGCTGCTGTCGCAGGGCACGCCGATGCTGCTGGCCGGCGACGAAGTCGGGCGCACGCAGCAGGGCAACAACAACGCCTACTGCCAGGACAACGACATCTCTTGGGTGCAGTGGTCCGCCATCGACGACGCGGGGCGCGCGCTGGAGGCCTTCACGCGGCGGCTGCTGGAGCTGCGCGGGCGCTACCCGGTGCTGCGGCGCAAGCGCTTCCTGACGGGCGACCTGGTGAGCGAGGACGTGCGGGACGTGATCTGGCTGTCCTGCGACGGCGCCGAGATGGACGCCGGACGCTGGGACGATCCGAACACGCGCTGCCTGGGCATGCTGCTGGACGGGCGCGCGCCGTCCTCCGCCGTGCCGCGCCCGTCCGACGATGCCAGCGTGCTGCTGCTGTTCAACGCCTGGCACGAACCGATCAGCTTCTCGTTGCCCGCGCATCCGGACGAGGGCAACCCCTGGTTGCGGCTGCTGGACACGGCCGAGCCGGACGCGCCGCCGGTCGCGCTGGACGTTGGCGAAACGCTGACGGTGGCGGGACGCTCGCTGGTGCTGCTGACGAGCCGGGAGTGAGGCATCCTAAGCCTCGCCTAATTCTTCTCCTGCACCATGTCTTCAACGGCGCTCGCTGAAGCGGCGCCGGCTCCGCACCAGTTGCAGGGCGACTCGCGGGACGGGAGGACTCCTCCGACTATTCCTTGCCGCTTTCCCCGGCCCGCGCAGCTCCGGCTGCCGCCCTTTTTCTCTTCTCCCGGCAAGGGCCGCGGCGCCGCATCCCGGCGCCGCGGTGCCGTTCAGGCCGCACGGCCGGCAACCCATCAATACGGCGTCCCGTCCTTGTGCAGGAAGCGCCAGCCGCCCTCCACCTTCTCGGCGCGCAGGTCGTCGTCCGGGTAGCTGGCGCTGTCGCCGGCGCTGCGGTCGCCGATCTCCAGGTAGACCACTTCCTCGGGACCCGGGTTGACGAGGTGGTGCGCGTCGCCGCTGCCGGCCCGGAAGCCCGCGCACATGCCGGGCGCCAGCGGCGTTGCACCCGCATCGGTGTGCAGCATCGGGTTGCCTTGGATGATGTAGATGAACTCGTCCTGCCGGCTGTGGGCATGCCGCAGCGAGGACTGGGCGCCGGGCTGCAGCGTCGTGAGGTTGACGCCGAAATTGCGCAGGCCGAACAAGTCGCCCAGCGGGCGCTTGCTGCGCCCGGCCATCAGCGCCGCGAAGGGCGGCGGATAGTTCGAGACCTTGGCGCGCTCGGGGGCCTCGGCGGCCACCCAGGCCACGCGGGCGTCGGGCTTGAAGGGCGGGGCGCTTGCGGATGGGGCGTCGGATGGCGTTTCGGAGGCTGGCGTTGACGCGACGGGGCTGGGGATTGGCGCTGAGGTATTCATGCCTCCATCGTGACCCAGATCGGGCGCATCCGCATTGGCGTGGCCCGCAGAGGAACAATTTCAGCCGGGCGGTCCACATATCGCGCCAACCTCATTAGAGGTTTTCCCGAGGTTCGAACCTGGGTGCTTCAAAAGGCCACGCTTCGGCCGAAAGGGAAGGTGCCGTACCGAATTCGTATTTCAACTGCACCAGAGACAAATCTTCCCGAAATGAAATTTCTCAACAATATCTCGGTAGCCAAACGGCTCTGGGCGTTCTCCCTGATGGCGCTGGTCGCGCTGATCGTGGCCGGGCTCGGTACCCAAAGCCTGACCAAGGGAGCGCTGCACCTTGCCCTGGAAAAGGTTGAGGAACATGACCGGCGCATCAGCATGGCGCTGCGCTGGAAAGGCCTCACGGACGCCGGCGTGCAGGGCGTTCTGGTGCGCGCCATCAGCTCCGAGCCGCTGCTCAATGAAACACTGGCGCCGCGCGTGAAGGAAATCATTGCCGCCGTGAACGAGCTGCAAAAGAGCGTCACCGAGGCTGCGGACACCGAGGTGGAAAAACAGGCGCTGGAGAAAGTGGCGCAGGCGCGCAAGGCGACGCTGGAAATCGTGCGCAAGGTCGGGGAAGTCCGCGACAGCGGCGAAAGCGCGGTGTTGCTGGCGCTGGTGGAGGAACAACTCAAGCCACGCGCTGCCGAGTATGTGCGCCAGATCGACGAATATGTGGCGCTGCAGCAGCGGCTGCGCAACGAAACCAAGGCCGAGGCGCTGGCGCACGCCACGCGCGTGGAGCAGATCGGCTGGCTGCTCATGGCCGGCATGCTCGGCGTGAGCGTGGCCGGCGTGGCCTGGATGGTTTACTCGATCACGCACCCGCTGCACGAGGCGGTGCAGGTGGCGCAGGCCATCGCCGGGGGCGACCTCACGCGGCGGCCGCATGTGGAGCGCCGCGACGAGCTGGGGCAGCTCATGAACGCCATCGGCGCGATGTCGGGGCAGCTGCGAGGCATCGTCACCGAGGTGCGCCACGGCGTGGAGTCGGTGTCCTCGGCCTCGGCCGAGATCTCGCACGGCAACCATGACCTGTCGGCCCGCACCGAGCAGATGGCAAGCAACCTGCAGCAGACGGCCAGCTCGATGGAGGAGATCACCGCCACCGTGACCCAGGCGGCCGACACCGCGCGCCAGGCCAACCAGCTTGCCAGCGCCGCGGCCGAGTCCGCCGGGCGCGGCGGCCAGGTGGTGGAGCAGGTGGTGGCCAGCATGGGGCGCATCAGCGAGTCGTCGCGCCGCATTGCCGACATCATCGGCACCATCGACGGCATCGCGTTCCAGACCAACATCCTGGCGCTGAACGCGGCGGTGGAGGCCGCGCGGGCCGGCGAGCATGGCCGCGGCTTCGCGGTGGTGGCCGGCGAGGTGCGCGGCCTCGCGCAGCGCAGCGCCGCCGCGGCCAAGGAGATCAAGACGCTCATCGGCTCCTCGGTGGAGAGCGTGAGCGCCGGCAGCGCCCTGGTGTCCGAGACGGGCGAGGTCATGAAGGAGATCGTCACCGACGTGCGGCGCGTGGCCGACCTCATCGGCGACATCGCCGCGGCGGCCAGCGAGCAGCGCGACGGCATCGGGCAGATCAACTCGGCCGTGAGCCACCTCGACAACGTCACGCAGCAGAACGCGGCGCTGGTGGAGGAGTCGGCTGCCGCGGCCCGCTCGCTGCAGGACCAGGCCCAGCGCCTGGCGCAGGTGGTCTCGGTGTTCAACGTGAGCGACGCGCCTTCTTCCACCGGCCGCGCCGACGGGCCACCCTCCGGGTCGCAGGCGCTGGCGCGGCAGGTGATCGACCACGCCCGCGCCCAGGCCGCGCGCTCGGGCTCGGCGGTGGTGGCTTGAGGTTTTGCTACCCCGTCAGCCGGCCCTTGGCCGTTGCCTTCCAGGGAAAGCAGTCCCGGGCGCATCCCGGTGGCTCAGAGGCTTCGCGCCCTGCTTCGCCCGGCCAAAACGCCTCAAGTGGGCGCCGGATTGTCTCCGTTCAAACGATCGCCAACGCCTCTTTCCCCTGCGGCGGCGGGAACAGCGCATCCAGCGCCGCCAGCGTCGCCGCGTCCAGCTCGATCGTTGCGGCGGCCACGTTCTCTAGCAGGTGCGACTCGCGCACCGCCTTGGGGATGGCGATCACGTCGCCGCGCTGCAGCAGCCACGCCAGCGCGAGCTGCGCCGGCGTGGCGCCCACGCGCTGCGCCAGCGGCTTCAACTCGGGCTCCAGCGCCAGCGCGCCCTGGTCGATGGGGCAGTAGGCCATCAGCGGCACCCGGCGCGCCCGTTGCCACGGCACCAGGTCGAACTCGATGCCGCGCTGCGACAGCGAGTAGTAGACCTGGTTCACCGCGCAGGCCTCGCCGCCGGGCACGCGCCACAACGCCTTCATGTCGTCGGTGTCGAAGTTGCTCACGCCCCAGTGCGTGATGCGCCCGCGCGCCTGCAGCGCCTCGAAGGCCGCGACCGTGTCGCGCAGCGGGTGCGAGCCGGGCCAGTGCAGCAGGTACAGGTCGATGCGCTCCAGCCCCAGGCGCTGCAGGCTGCGCTCGCAAGCTTGCGGCAGGCCCTTGAGGCTGGCGTTGTGCGGATAGACCTTGCTGACGATGGTCAGCTCCTCGCGCCGCACGTCGCCGGCGCGCAGCGCCTCGGCCAGCGCCTGGCCCAGCATCTCCTCGGCGCCGCCCTCGCCGTACATCTCGGCCGTGTCGAACAGGCGCACGCCCAGCTCGATGGCCAGGCGCACCGCCTTCACCTCCGCCGCGCGGCTGCGTTGAGACTCGCCGGTGTGCCAGGTGCCCAGGCCCAGCGCGGGCAGGGCGGTGCCGTTGGGAAGCGTGACGGTGCGCATGGAGTTCTCCGGCGGGTTGCAACCGGCCCGATCCTAGCGGCCCGGTTCAGCCTGCCAGCGGCTGGGCGCCGAGGGCTGGGGCAGCCTGCGGGGCCGGTTCGGCCGCTTCGGCCTCGTCCTCGGCCGTGGACGCCTTGCCCTCCCACTTCGCCACGATCGCGGTGGCGATGCCGTTGCCGATGACGTTGGTGGCGGTACGGCCCATGTCCAGGAACTGGTCGATGCCCATGATCAGCAGCAGCCCCGCCTCGGGCAGCCCGAACATCGGCAGCACCGCGGCCACCACCACCAGCGAGGCGCGCGGCACGCCGGCGATGCCCTTGCTCGACACCATCAGCACCAGCAGCATCGTGACCTGCGCCGTGAGCGACATCTCGATGCCGAAGGCCTGCGCGACGAAGATCGCGGCGAAGGCCTGGTACATCATCGAGCCGTCCAGGTTGAAGGAGTAGCCCAGCGGCAGCACGAAGCTGGCGATGCGCCGGCGCACGCCGAAGCGCTCCAGTTGCTCCAGCATCTTCGGGTAGGCCGACTCGCTGCTGGCGGTGGAGAAGGCCACCAGCACCGGCTCGCGCAGCAGCCGCAGCAGCTGCTTCATGGCGGTCGGGCCCAGCACCAGCGTCCCGGCCAGCACCATGAGCAGCCACAGCAGCGCCAGGCCGGCGTAGAAGCCACCGATGAACTTGCCATAGGTCCACAGCACGCCCAGGCCCTGCGTGGTGATGATGGAGGCGATGGCGGCGAACACGCCCAGCGGCGCGAACTTCATGACGAAGTCGGTGAGCTTGAGCATGATGCTTACCAACTCATCGACGAAGCGGGTCGTCGTGGCCGTGGCGTCGCGCGGCATCGCGGCGATGGCGAAGCCGAAGAACAGCGAGAACACCAGGATCTGCAGGATGGCGTTGCTCGCCATGGCCTGCGCGATGCTGGTGGGGAACACCTGCGTGATGAAGTCGGCCAGGTTGAGCGCCGAGGTCTTCAGCCCGGTGCTGCTGCCCGCATCGGGCAGGGGCAGGCCCAGGCCGGCGCCGGGCTGCACCAGGTTCACGGTCACCAGGCCCAGGCCCAGCGACACCAGCGAGGCCGTGACGAACCAGGTGAGGGCCTTGGTGCCGACGCGGCCGACCATCTTTACGTCGCCCATGCTCGCGACGCCGGCCACCAGCGTGGCGAAGACCAGCGGCGCCACGATCATCTTGATCATGCGCAGGAAGATGTCGGTGACGATGCCGAAGTAGCGCGCGATGTCCTTGGCCGCGGCGGCATCGGCAGCCCAGGCGTGGCAGGCCCAGCCGACGGCCACGCCCAGGACCATGGCCACCATGATCTGGCGCACCAGGGGGTTCATTTTCTTCATGGGGAAGGGTGTCTCCGGAGAGGTGAGTCCGGTCGAGGCCGGGCTTCTGTGTGGGTGCGACGTAGGGAAGCACCGTCTAATGACGTGAATGGCCAGGCGTTGGCCGTGAGCCGAAGCGCGCCGCTCTCTGCTTCGTCATTCCTGCCTGCGCGGGAATGACGAATCAACAGGCGAGTCGTTCCAGCTCACGGCCGCTGTCAGGCCATTTCAAGTGCGCGTTGCGCCTCACCGCCCCGCCAGCTCGAACACCTGCGGCGTCGTCAGTGCCTCGGGCCGCAGCACGTGGTCGAGCTGCGCCTGCGTCAGCAGTCCCTTGTCCAGCACGATGCGGTAGACGCTGCCGCCCGTGGCGTGGGCCTCGCGCGCCACGGCGGTGGCCTGCTTGTAGCCGATGTAGGGGTTGAGCGCCGTGACCACGCCGATGGAGTCGCGCACCGTGGCCGCCAGGTGCTCGCGGTTGGCGGTGATGCCGTCCACGCAGCGCTCGGCCAGCGTCAGGCAGCCGTTGCGCAGGTGGTTCACGCTCTTGAACAGGCTGTGGGCGATGATGGGCTCGAAGGCGTTGAGCTGCAGCTGCCCGGCCTCGGCCGCGAAGCTCACCGTCAGGTCGTTGCCGATCACCTCGAAGGCGATCTGGTTCACCACCTCCGGGATCACCGGGTTCACCTTGCCCGGCATGATCGACGAGCCCGCCTGCATGGCCGGCAGGTTGATCTCGCCCAGGCCGGCGCGCGGGCCGCTGGAGAGCAGCCGCAGGTCGTTGCAGGTCTTGGACAGCTTCACCGCCACGCGCTTGAGCACGCCCGAGAGCTGCACGAAGGCGCCGCAGTCCTGCGTGGCCTCGACCAGGTTGGGCGCCGTCAGCACCGGCACGCCGGTCACGGCCGCCAGGTGCTCGCGCACCCGCACCGCGTAGTCCGGATGCGCCGTGATGCCGGTGCCGATGGCCGTGCCGCCCAGGTTGATCTCGTGCATCAGCAACACCGCCTCGCGCAGCCGCTGCTCGTCCTCGCCCAGCATGGTGGCGTAGGTGGAGAACTCCTGGCCCAGCGTCATCGGCACCGCGTCCTGCAGTTGCGTGCGGCCCATCTTGAGCACGTCGCCGAACTCCAGCGCCTTGCGCTCGAAGGCGCGGCGCAGCACGGCCATCGCTTCCAGCAGCCGCTGGATGCCGAAGTGCGCCGCCAGCCGCAGCGCCGTCGGGTACACGTCGTTGGTGCTCTGGCCGAGGTTGACGTGGTCGTTGGGGTTCAGGTGCTGGTACTCGCCCTTGGCATGGCCCAGCAGCTCCAGCGCGCGGTTGGCGATCACCTCGTTGGCGTTCATGTTGGTCGAGGTGCCGGCGCCGCCCTGGATCACGTCCACCACGAAGTGCTCGTGCAGCTGGCCCTCGCGCAGCTCGCGGCAGGCGCGGGCGATGGCCTCGGCGCGCGTGGCATCGAGCAGGCCCAGATCCTGGTTGGCGCGCGCGGCGGCTTCCTTGATGCAGGCCAGCGCGTGGATCAGGTCGGGGTAGATGGAGATGGGCGTGCCGGTGATGGGGAAGTTCTCCACGGCCCGCAGCGTGTGCACGCCGTAGTAGGCCTGGGCCGGCACCGCGCGCTCGCCCAGCAGGTCGTGCTCGATGCGGGTGACGGAGGCGGCAGCGGTGGTTGCGGTGTCAATGGCGAGGGTGCTCATGGCTTGTGGTGGGAGAGAGTCCGGGCTTCGCCGCGGCGGAACTGCCGCGCGTTTTCGTTGCTCAATCCATGGCCATGAGCTTAGGAACCGGCCCCCTGGGGCGTCCAATGACGATGCGGCGGGGCTTCATGCATGACGCATGGGCCCATGCGTGGCGCGCATGGCGCCTTGCGTCATGCGCATGTCATGCGCGGGATGCGCAAGGTGGCCCACTCCGGCGCCTTGCCGCTGCCGCCGCGAGGGATTGGTACTTTCCCTAGGTAACGCTCAGAGCAGCCCAAGCTTCTTGAGCCGGTACGCCATCTGCGGCCGCGTCAGGCCGAGCACCCGCGCGGCCTCGGCCACGTTGTAGCGGGCCTCCTGCAGCGCCTGCGCGTAGCGGGCCTTGTCCGTCCCGGCCGAGGGCTTCGGGGCCTGGGCCGGAGCCGCCGTGGCGAGGTGGCCGGATTCATCGAGGCCCACGCCGTGGCCCGGCGCCTCGCCGCTGCGGAAGAGGTGGTGCACATCGATGGGCTCGTCCGGATTGGCCAGGATCACCGCCCGCTCCACCAGGTTCTGCAGTTCGCGCACGTTGCCGGGGAAGTCGTACTGCACCAGCGTGCGCACCGCGCGCGGCGTGAAGCCCGGCACCCGGCGCCCATGCAGCGCGCCGTAGCGGCGCAGGAAGGCCTCCATCAGCAGCGGGATGTCGTCGCGCCGCTCCCTGAGCGGCGGCAGCTGGATGGGGAACACGTTGAGGCGGAACAGCAGGTCCTCGCGGAAGCGCCCGGCCGCCACTTCCTGGCGCAGGTCCACGTTGCTGGCCGCCACCACGCGCACGTCCACCGCGATCTCGCGCGTGCCGCCCACGCGCTCGATCACGCGCTCCTGCAGCGCGCGCAAGAGCTTGCCCTGCGCCACCAGGCTCAGCGACGCGATCTCGTCCAGGAACAGCGTGCCGCGCTGCGCGCGCTCGAAGCGCCCGGGCCGCGAGGCGTTGGCGCCGGTGTAGGCGCCGCGCTCCACGCCGAAGAGCTCGGCCTCGATCAGCGAGTCGGGAATGGCCGCGCAGTTGAGCGCGACGAAGGGTTGGCCATGGCGCGGGCTGATGCGGTGCAGCGTGCGCGCGAAGAGCTCCTTGCCCACGCCCGAGGCGCCGGTGAAGAGCACGGTGGCCGTGGTGGGCGCCACGCGCTCGATGAGGTGGCGCGCGGCGCTGAAGGCCGCCGAGATGCCGATGGGCTCGCCCTCGCGCTCGGCCTGCGTCATGGCCTCGGGCAACTCGGGCCGCACCGCCACCTGCAGCCGGCGCCGCACGCTTTGCGCCGAGGCCTCGGGTTCGAAGAAGCGCAGGTCTTCCTCGGCGTCGTCCCACTGGTCCGCCGGCTTGCCCACGATGCGGCAGACCTCGTGGCCCATGGAGCGGCACTCCACCTCGCGG
Organism: uncultured Azohydromonas sp.; assembly: GCF_937926365.1. GTDB lineage: Bacteria > Pseudomonadota > Gammaproteobacteria > Burkholderiales > Burkholderiaceae_C > Azohydromonas. The sequence continues at coordinate 29,624 of NZ_CALAOH010000066.1, forward strand.
AACAGCACCCGCTTGCCCATGAAGGCGCTGGCGTAGCCGCTGGCGTAGCCCACCAGCATCCAGCACGCCGGCTCGGTGCCGATGCCGAAGGCGGCGATGTGCTCGTCGTCCTCCACCGAGTCGAACCACAGGTGCTCGGAATGGAACTCGCCCCGCGCGATGTCGAACTCGAAGCGCAGCGTCTGCGGCCGCACCATGCCCGAGAGCGCGTGCATGCGCGGGCCGGCCTCGAAGGCGTTGGCGGGGTTGCCATCGGGCCAGTTGCGCCGCACCAGGCCCGCGTCGCGCGCGCCGGCGCTGTAGCCCACGCGCGTGAACAGCGAGCGCGCTTGCGCCTGGCCGGTGCTGGCGATCAGCTCGCGCCGCAACATGCCGTAGGTGGTGGCACGCAGCAGCAGCATGCGCTGGTCCTCCAGCCAGATGCGGCCGTCGCCGGGCGAGAAACGCAGGCTCTCCGACAGCTCGCGCACGGTAGGGCTGGCGCCGGCGTCCAGGTCCGCATCGGTGAGCGCGTCACCGGGCCGCAACTGGCTCAGGCGCAGGCGGGGAACAGGCGTTTTCATTTCATCATGGTCATGAATTGATCATCAATTATTGATCAAGTGGTGTCTGGTTGATCAATCTCAAGCACCCAACGTTTGACTCAAGTCATTGATTCAAAACGGCATATGGGTTTGGACGCGTTCTGGCACCGTGCTTGCGAAATGGGTCCCGAGGCCGGCAGCAACGACCGGCCGCCAACGACACGAAGGAGACAGCCCCGGGCTCCGGGTTCCTGCGCGCCTTCGTCCAGAACCGGAGACCCTGATGGATCGACGCCTTCCCCGCGGGCACCGCCTGCTTCCCCTGCTGGGCCTGCTGCTCGGCGGCAGCGTGCTCGCGCAGCCCGCACCCTCCTCGATGGAAACCCAGGCCCGTGCCCAGCGCTTCTACGCCCAGGTGTGCGCCCGTTGCCACGAGACCGGCATCGGCCCCGTGATCACCGGCCGCAACCTGCCCGCGGCCTTCTACGTCGCCATGGCGCGCAGCGGCCGAAACGCCATGCCGGCCTTCCGCGTCTCGGACATCGACGACGCCACGCTGCAGGCACTGGGCGAATACCTGGCCGCGACGCCGGCCCAGGCCGCGCAAGGAGCAAAGCAATGAACGGCCGCCGCTCCGTGCTCCAGGCCCTGGCCGCCAGCGCCTCGCTGGCGGGCCTGCGCGTCTCCGCCGCCCCGGCCGAGGCCGTTGCGCAGGCACCGGCCGTCGAAGCTTCCGCCGTGCCGGCGCGGGTGCTGCCGCTGCTGGGCGGCGGCGCGCTGGACGAGGCCTTCCTCGACGGCGTGGCCCAGGCCGTGCGGACGCAGGGCACCGCG
>NZ_CALAOH010000067.1 GCF_937926365.1 uncultured Azohydromonas sp.
GGCGTGTCCGCGGGCGGGCCGGCGGGCGACACCCTGCGGCCCCCGGCCGGTCCGGGCCAGGCCTCGCTGCCGCCGCCCGAGGACGGGCGCGTGCGCGTGATCGTGGACGCGGTGGTGCCGCAGATCGACGGCGGGCGCTTCCCCGGCAAGTGCATCGCCGGCGAGCCCTTCACGCTCTCGGCGCATGCCTTCACCGACGGCCACGACCGCCTGCGCGTGCGGCTGCACTGGCGCGCCGAGGGCGAGCCCGGCACGCACCAGGTCGAGATGGAACAGGGCCACAACGACGAGTGGCACGCGCAGGTGTGCTTCCCCAAGCCCGGCACCTATTACTTCGGCGTCACGGCCTGGGTGGACGGACTGCGTTCCTGGCGCCATGACTTCAACCGCCGCGTGGACGAGGCCGACATCCGCATCGCCGCCAAGGTCGGCGCGGAGCTGATCGAGGGCGCCGCCGCGCGCGCCGAGAGCGGCGAGGCCGCCACCACCGGCGACGCGCAGACGCTGCGCTCCTGGGCGACGCAGCTGCGCCAGGAGGCCGACACGGCCGATCCCGAGGATCTCAAGGCGTTGGCGCTGGATGCGCGGCTCAACGAGCTGGCCGATGAGTACCCGGACAAGCGCTTCGCGGAGAGCTTCCCCGAACGGCCGCTGTTCGCCGACCGGCTCAAGGCGCGCTTCTCGTCCTGGTACGAGCTGTTCCCGCGCTCGGCCTCGGACGAGCCCGGCCGCCACGGCACCTTCAAGGACGTGATCAAGCGCCTGCCCTACGTGGCCTCCATGGGCTTCGACGTGCTGTATTTCCCGCCCATCCACCCCATCGGGCGCGAGAAGCGCAAGGGCCCGAACAACACGCTCAACGCCGGCCCCGATGACGTGGGCAGCCCCTGGGCCATCGGCGCGGAGGAAGGGGGGCACAAGAGCATCCACCCGCTGCTGGGCACGGAAGCCGACTTCGCCGAGCTGGTGCAGGCCGCCAACCAGCTGGACATCGAGATCGCGCTGGACATCGCGCTGCAGTGCGCGCCGGACCACCCCTACGTCAAGGAGCACCCGCAGTGGTTCCGCTGGCGTCCGGACGGCACGGTGCAGTACGCCGAGAACCCGCCCAAGAAGTACCAGGACATCTATCCCTTCAACTTCGAGACCGAGGACTGGCAGGCGCTGTGGCGCGAGCTCAAGAGCATCTTCGACTTCTGGATCGAGCGCGGCGTGACCATCTTCCGCGTGGACAACCCGCACACCAAGAGCTTCGCGTTCTGGGAGTGGTGCATCGCCGAGATCAAGCGCGAGCACCCGGAAGCGATCTTCCTGGCCGAGGCCTTCACCCGTCCGAAGGTGATGCACCGGCTGGCCAAGCTGGGCTACAGCCAGTCCTACACCTACTTCACCTGGCGCAACACCAAGAGCGAGCTCATCGAGTACTTCACCGAGCTGGCGCACGGGCCCGGCTACCACTACTTCCGGCCCAACGCCTGGCCCAACACGCCCGACATCCTCAACGAGACGCTGCACCATGCGCCGCGCTCGGTGTTCATGCAGCGGCTGGTGCTGGCCGCGACGCTGTGCTCGAACTACGGCATCTACGGGCCCGCCTACGAGCTGATGGAGAACCGCCCGGTGAAGCCCGGAAGCGAGGAGTACCTGGACTCCGAGAAGTACCAGCTGCGCCACTGGGACCTGGAGCGCGAGGATTCACTGCAGTGGTTCATCGGGCTGGTCAACCGCATCCGGCGCGAGAACCCGGCGCTGCACGACAACCGCTCGCTGCGCTTCATGCCCATCGACAACGAGCGCATGCTGGCCTATGCCAAGCGCACGCCGGACGGGCGCAACACGGTGCTCACCGTGGTCAACCTCGACCCCGACAACGTGCAGTCCGGCATCGTGGACGTGCACCTGCAGGCGCTGGGCATCCCGCCCGACACCGACTACACCGTGCACGACCTGCTGAGCCAGCAGCGCTTCACCTGGCGCAACGGCCGCAACTTCGTGCAGCTCGACCCCAACCATGCGCCCGCGCACATCTTCGTGGTGAGGCCGCAGCGGCGCAGCGAGCGCGACTTCTTCACCTTCGAAGGCTGAACCCCGCATGGACGCACGCCGTCTTCCCATTCCCGAACCGCTGGCGCAGGAGGCTGCGGCGCAGGACAACGGCCTCTGGTACAAGGACGCCGTCATCTACCAGCTCAACGTCAAGGCCTTCTTCGACTCGAACGACGACGGCGTGGGCGACTTCAACGGCGTCACGGCGCGGCTGGACTACGTCAAGGAGCTGGGCGTCAACACCATCTGGCTGATGCCCTTCTACCCCTCGCCGCTGCGCGACGACGGCTACGACATCGCCGAGTACAAGAGCATCCACCCCTCCTACGGCACGCTGGCCGACTTCCAGCGCATGCTCGACGCCGCGCACGAGCGGGGCCTGCGCGTGATCACGGAGCTGGTGATCAACCACACCTCCGACCAGCACCCGTGGTTCCAGCGCGCGCGCCGCGCCGCGCCCGGCACGCCCGAGCGCGACTTCTACGTCTGGAGCGACACCAACCAGAAGTACCAGGGCACGCGCATCATCTTCACCGACACCGAGGTTTCCAACTGGACCTGGGACCCGGTGGCCAACGCCTACTTCTGGCACCGCTTCTTCTCGCACCAGCCGGACCTCAACTTCGACAACCCGCTGGTGATGGAGGCGGTGCTGGACGTGATGCGCTTCTGGCTGGACATGGGCGTGGACGGCTTTCGGCTCGACGCCATCCCGTACCTGGTTGAGCGCGAGGGCACCAACAACGAGAACCTGCCCGAGACGCACGCCATCATCAAGCGGCTGCGCGCGGCGCTGGACGCGGAGTACGGCAGTCGCTTCCTGCTGGCCGAGGCCAACCAGTGGCCCGAGGACGTGCGCGAATACTTCGGCGACGGCGACGAGTGCCATGCCTGCTACCACTTCCCGCTGATGCCGCGCATGTACATGGCCATCGCGCAGGAGGACCGCTTCCCGGTGGTGGAGATCATGGGGCAGACGCCGGAGATCCCGGCCACGTGCCAGTGGGTCATTTTCCTGCGCAACCATGACGAGCTCACGCTGGAGATGGTCACCAGCCGCGAGCGCGACTACATGTACAACACCTACGCCGCGGACAAGCAGGCGCGCATCAACCTGGGCATCCGCCGCCGCCTGGCCACGCTGCTGGACAACGACATCGACCGCATCCAGCTGATGAACAGCCTGCTGATGTCGATGCCGGGCAGCCCCATCGTCTACTACGGCGACGAGCTGGGCATGGGCGACAACGTCTACATCGGCGACCGCAACGGCGTGCGCACGCCCATGCAGTGGAGCCCGGACCGCAACGCCGGCTTCAGCCGCGCCGACCCGCAGCGGCTGTACCTGCCGCCGATCATGGACGCCATCTACGGCTACCAGGCGGTCAACGTGGAGTCGCAGCAGCGCGACCCCTCCTCGCTGCTGCACTGGATGCGCCGGCTGCTGGCGGTGCGCCAGTCCACGCGGGCCTTCGGCCGCGGCACGCTGCGCTTTCTCAAGCCCGGCAACCGCAAGGTGCTGGCCTACCTGCGCGAGTACGAAGGCGACGTGATCCTGTGCGTGGCCAACCTGGCGCGCACGGCGCAGCCGGTGGAGCTGGATCTTTCGGCCTTCAAGGGCCGCGTGCCGGTGGAGATGATGGGCCGCACCGCCTTCCCGCCCGTGGGCGAGCTGCCCTACCTGCTGACGCTGGCGGCGCACGGCTTCTACTGGTTCCGGCTCAGCGAGGACGCCGAGGCGCCGGCGTGGCACACCGAGCTGCTGCCCTCCTCGGAGGAGCTGCCGGTGCTGGTGCTCTCCAGCGGCTGGCAGAGCCTGTTCCCCGAGCAGGTGGGGCCGTGGCGCGCGGCGCTGGCCACGCGCACGCGCAACCAGTTCGAGACCGAGCTGCTGCCGCGCTTCATCGAGAACCAGCGCTGGTACGCCAGCAAGGGCACGCGCATCACGCGCGCCACGCTCGTGGACCACTGGCTGTGGCAGCGCGACGACGAGTCCTGGATGATCCCGGTGCTGGAGCTGCAGGGGCTGCCGGAGGCGGCGCACTACTTCGTGCCGCTGTCGCTGTCGTGGGAGGAGCGCGACGAGGAGCGCACGCGGCTGCTGGCCGTCAACGCCGTGGCGCGCGTGCGCCAGCAGGCACAGCTGGGGGTGCTGGGCGACGCCTTCGGCGACGAGCGCTTCGTGCGCTCGGTGCTGGCCACCATGGCCGACGACACCACGCTGCCCACGTCCCACGGCCGCATGAACTTCCGCGGCAGTCCGCTGCTCAAGGCCTTCGCCGACACCGGCGAGCTGCCCACGCTGCCCATCGGTCGGCCGCTGGCGCAGAGCAGCAACACCATGGTGCAGATCGGCGAGCACCTGATGCTCAAGGGCATCCGCCGCCTGCGCCCGGGGCACAACCCGGAGCTGGAGGTCACGCGCTTCCTGACCGAGGTGGCGCACTTCCCGTACTGCGCGCCGCTGGCGGGCTCGCTGGAATACGTGGCCGCCGACGGCACGCCGGTGACGCTGGCGGTGCTGCAGGGTTTCGTCGCCAACCAGGGCGACGGCTGGACGCTGGGCACCGAGTACCTGCGCCGCCACATGGAGATGCGCCGCGGCGAGCCCGATGGCGAGGACGCGCACGCCGCCTTCGAGCAGCGGGTGCAGACGCTGGGGCGGCGCACGGCCGAGCTGCACCAGGCCTTCGCGCTGCGCACGGGCAACATGGCTTTCGACCCCGAGCCGCTGACCCAGGACGACGTGCAGGCCGACCTGCAGCGCGTGCGCGAAGAGCTCACGCGCAGCCTGGAGCAGCTGCAGGCGCGGCAGGCGCAGCTGCCGGCCCTGGCGCAGTCGATGGCACAGACGCTGCTGCAGCACCAGGCCGGGCTGCACCGCCACCTGACACCGCCGGCGCTGCCGCCCATGGCGGCGAAGACCCGCCACCATGGCGACTACCACCTCGGCCAGGTCCTGGTGACGAAAAATGATTTCGTGATCATCGACTTCGAGGGCGAACCCGGCCGCAGCCTGGAGGAGCGCCGCGCCAAGCGCTCGCCGCTGCGCGACGTGGCCGGCATGCTGCGCTCCTTCGACTACGCGGCACTGGCGGCCTTGCGCGCGGCCGCCACCAGCGAGGCCGAGCAGCTGCAGCTCGCGCCCATGGCGCGGCGCTGGCAGCAGGCCTCGCGGCAGCAATTCCTGCGCGGCTACGACGAGGTCGCGCGCAAGGCGGAGCTGGTGGAGGCCGGCGGCGACGGCGGCGCGCTGCTGTCGCTCTACGAGCTGGAAAAGGCCCTGTACGAGCTGCGCTACGAGCTGGACAACCGGCCAGCCTGGGTCCACATCCCGCTGCAGGGGCTGCTGGACCTGGCGGGCGTGAACACCTGACCCCGCCCGACGGGCGCGCCAGTGCAGCGCGCCCGGGGGCGCGGCGTCGCGAACGTCGAGGAAGGCACGATGAAGATTGCCGACGACCCCCATCTCCTGCCGTCCAACGAGCTGTCGGCGCTGCTGGCCGCGCTCACCGAGCTGCGCGACGGCAACGCGCAGGTGCGGCTGCCACTGAACTGGAGCGGCGTGGCCGCTCGCGTGTCCGACGTCTTCAACGAGGTCGTGGAGCAGAACGCCCACATGGCGCGCGAGCTGGCGCGGCTGCGCCAGGTGGTGGGCAAGGAAGGCCGGCTGCGCCAGCGCGCCTCGGTGCGCGCCGCGCGCGGCTTCTGGGCCGACTCGGTGGAGTGCATCAACGCGCTCATCGACGACCTGGTGCACCCCACCTCCGAAGTGGCGCGCGTGATCGGCGCGGTGGCGCAGGGCGACCTCTCCAAGAGCATGGCGCTGGAGGTGGACGGCCGGCCGCTGCAGGGCGAGTTCCTGCGCGCGGCCCAGACCATCAACACCATGGTGGAGCAGCTCAGCGACTTCTCCGCCGAGGTCACGCGCGTGGCGCGCGAGGTGGGCACCGAGGGCAAGCTCGGCGGCCAGGCCACCGTCAAGGGCGTGGCCGGCACCTGGAAGGACCTGACGGACTCCGTCAACTCCATGGCGTCGAACCTCACCAGCCAGGTGCGCAACATCGCCGACGTGACCACCGCGGTGGCGCAGGGCGACCTCTCGAAGAAGATCGAGGTGGACGTCAAGGGCGAGTTCCTGACGCTGAAGAACACCATCAACACCATGGTGGACCAGCTGCGCTCCTTCGCCTCCGAGGTCACGCGCGTGGCGCGCGAGGTCGGCACCGAGGGCATCCTCGGCGGCCAGGCGCGGGTCGAAGGCGTCTCGGGCACCTGGAAGGACCTGACGGACTCCGTCAACTCCATGGCCGGCAACCTCACCAGCCAGGTGCGCAACATCGCCGATGTCACCAAGGCCGTGGCCGCGGGCGACCTGTCCAAGAAAATCACCGTGGACGTCAAGGGCGAGATCCAGGAGCTGAAGAACACCGTCAACACCATGGTGGACCAGCTGCGCTCCTTCGCCGCCGAGGTCACGCGCGTGGCGCGCGAGGTCGGCACCGAGGGCAAGCTCGGCGGCCAGGCCGACGTGCAGGGTGTCTCGGGCACCTGGAAGGACCTGACGGACTCCGTCAACTCCATGGCCGGCAACCTCACCAGCCAGGTGCGCAACATCGCCGATGTCACCAAGGCCGTGGCCGCGGGCGACCTGGGCAAGAAGATCACCGTGGACGTCAAGGGCGAGATCCTGGAGCTCAAGGCCACCATCAACACCATGGTGGACCAGTTGCGCTCCTTCGCCGCCGAGGTCACGCGCGTGGCGCGCGAGGTGGGCACCGAGGGCCGGCTGGGCGGGCAGGCCGACGTGCAGGGCGTGGCCGGCACCTGGAAGGACCTCACCGAGAGCGTGAACTTCATGGCCGGCAACCTGACTTCCCAGGTGCGCAACATCGCCGAGGTCACCACGGCCGTGGCCGCGGGCGACCTGTCCAAGAAGATCACGGTGGACGTCAAGGGCGAGATCCTGGAGCTGAAGAACACCATCAACACCATGGTGGACCAGTTGCGCTCCTTCGCCGCCGAGGTCACGCGCGTGGCGCGCGAGGTGGGCACCGAGGGCCGGCTGGGCGGGCAGGCCGACGTGCAGGGCGTGGCCGGCACCTGGAAGGACCTCACCGACAACGTCAACTCCATGGCCGGCAACCTGACCTCGCAGGTGCGCGGCATCGCCAAGGTGGTGACGGCCGTGGCCGACGGCGACCTGCAGCGCAAGCTGACGGTGGAGGCCAAGGGAGAAATTGCGGCGCTGGCCGACACCATCAACTCCATGACCGACACGCTGGCCACCTTCGCCGACCAGGTGACCACCGTGGCGCGCGAGGTGGGCGTGGAAGGCAAGCTGGGCAACCAGGCCAAGGTGCCGGGCGCGGCGGGCACCTGGAAGGGCCTCACGGAGAACGTGAACCAGCTCGCGGCCAACCTCACGACGCAGGTGCGTGCCATCGCGGAGGTGGCGACCGCGGTGACCAAGGGCGACCTCACGCGCTCCATCACGGTGGAGGCGCAGGGCGAGGTGGCGGCGCTCAAGGACACCATCAACGAGATGATCCGCAACCTCAAGGACACCACGCAGAAGAACACCGAGCAGGACTGGCTCAAGACCAACCTGGCGAAGTTCTCGCGCATGCTCCAGGGCCAGCGCGACCTGGAGACGGTGGGCCGGATGATCCTGTCGGAGCTGGCCTCGGTGGTGGGCGCGCAGCAGGCCGAGTTCCACGTGCTCAGCGGCGGCGCGCAGGCGCCGCGCCTGAAGCTGCTGGCGAGCTACGCCTCCAGCGGCCAGGGCATGCACGGCAAGGAGATCGACCTCGGCCAGGGCCTGGTGGGCCAGTGCGCGCTGGACAAGAAGAAGGTGCTGCTCACCAACGTGCCGTCGGCCTCCTTCCGCATCGCCACCGGGCTGTCGGAGACCACGGCGATGGACGTGCTGGTGCTGCCCATCATCTTCGAGGAGCGCGTGCGCGGCGTGATCGAGATGGCCTCGCTGCAGCGCTTCAACCCGGTGCACGAGGGCTTCCTGGAGCAGCTCACCGAGTCCATCGGCATCGTCATCAACACCATCGAGGCCAACACCCGCACCGAGGACCTGCTCAAGCAGTCGCAGTCGCTGGCGCACGAGCTGCAGCAGACGAACCAGGAGCTGCAGGAGAAGGCCCGGTTGCTGGCGCACCAGAACCAGGAGGTGGAGCGCAAGAACCGCGAGGTGGAGCAGGCGCGCCAGGCGCTGGAGGAGAAGGCCGAGCAGCTGGCGCTGACCTCCAAGTACAAGTCCGAGTTCCTGGCCAACATGTCGCACGAGCTGCGCACGCCGCTGAACTCGCTGCTGATCCTGTCGGACCAGCTGTGCAAGAACGCCGAGGGCAACCTCACCCCGCGCCAGGTCGAGTACGCCAAGACCATCCATTCCTCGGGCAACGACCTGCTGATGCTCATCAACGACATCCTGGACCTGTCCAAGATCGAGTCGGGCACGGTGGCGGTGGACCTGTCGGAGCTGCGGCTGGAGGACCTGCAGCGCTCGGTGGAGCGCAGCTTCCGCCACTTCGCGGACTCCAAGCACCTGGGCTTCGGCATCGAGATCGCCGACGACGCGCCCAAGGCCATGCTCACCGACGTGAAGCGGCTGCAGCAGATCATCAAGAACCTGCTGTCCAACGCCTTCAAGTTCACGCACCGCGGCCACGTGCACTTGCGCATCGGCACGGCGCCCGAGGGCTGGGTGCCGGAGAGCGAGGAACTGCGCCGTGCCGGGCCGGTGATCAGCTTCGCGGTGTCCGACACGGGCATCGGCATCCCGGCGGAGAAGCAGCAGATCATCTTCGAGGCCTTCCAGCAGGCCGACGGCTCCACCTCGCGCAAGTACGGCGGCACCGGCCTGGGCCTGGCCATCAGCCGCGAGCTCTCCAAGCTCCTGGGTGGCGAGTTGCGGCTGGTGAGCACGCCGGGCGAGGGTTCCACCTTCACACTGATCCTGCCGCAGAACTTCAACCTGTCGCGCAGCCCGCGCGCCGTGCACCGCGACCGCACGGCCGAAGCGCCGCCGCAGCCGCCGGTGCCGGCGCCGCGCCAGGCGCAGCAGCGGCCGCAAGCCGTGGTTGTGCCGGCGGACGGCCTCCGCGCGCTGCCCGCGCCGCTGACGGAGCCCGATCCCGACACCTTCGAGAACGTGGCCGACGACGACCGCCACCACCTCATGGCCGGCGACAACGTGCTGCTGATCGTGGAGAACGACCTGGGCTTCGCGCGCGTGATGCTGGAATCAGCGCGCCAGGCCGGGTTCAAGGGCCTGGTGTGCACCACGGGCGCCAGCGCGCTGGGCCTGGCCTGCGAGTACCGGCCCTCGCTGCTGACGCTGGACATCCACCTGCCGGACATGCCGGGCTGGCGCGTCCTGGAACGGCTGCGGGCGGACGTGCGCACGCGCCACCTGCCGGTGTGCGTGATCTCCACCGACGACGCGCGCGAGCAGGCGCTGCAGGCCGGCGCGCTGCGCTTCATTGGCAAGCCGCTGCGCTCGCGCGACGAGCTCGACGACGCCTTCGGCAAGCTGCACCGCTACGCGCAGCAGCCGCTGCGGCGGCTGCTGGTGGCGCTGCCCGACGGCGAGGCGCGGCGCATGCTGGCCGAGACGCTGCGGCCGGGTGTGGAGCTGGTTTTCGCCGAGGACGCGAAAGCGGTGCGCGCGCAACTGGGCGCGGCCGACGCGCTGGTGATCGACGCGGCGCTGCGGGGCTGCTCGCCCGAGGACGTGCGCGAGGCCATGGAGTCGCACCCGCTGGGGCTGCAGCTGCCGGTGCTGCTGTGGAGCCCGGACGGCACGGACGGCGGCGCGTGGGAGCGCCAGCACGGCGGCTTCAGCCTGCGCCGCGCGGCCACGCCGCGGGAGCTGCTGGGCCATGCCTCGCTGGCGCTGCACCGTGCCGCGGCCGAGATGCCGGAGGCCGAGGCGCGGGCGGCGGAAGCCGTCACGGGCGGGCGCTGCTCGCTGCACGGGCGCAAGGCGCTGATCGTGGACGATGACATGCGCAACATCTTCGCGCTGGCCACGGTGCTGGACGACCACGGCATGGAGGTCGTCTCGGCCGACAACGGCCGCGAGGCCATCCGCATGGTGGAGAGCGACCCCTCCATCGACATCGTGCTGATGGACATCATGATGCCGGAGATGGATGGGCTGGCAACCATGCAGCACATCCGCCAGCTCCCGCGCGGGCGCGAGCTGCCCATGGTGGCGGTGACGGCCAAGGCGATGAAGGGCGACCGCCAGAAGTGCATCGAGGCCGGCGCCTGGGACTACCTGTCCAAGCCCGTGGACCCGGCGCACCTGCTGGGCGTGCTCAAGGGGTGGCTATGCCGCTGACGCCCAAGCCGCCGGCAGCGTCCTCCTCGCCGCCCCCGGTCCGCTCCGCCACGCCGACGGTCACCACGCTGCCGGACGAGGAGGAGGCCGTCACCAGCAGCATCCTCATCGTCGATGACCTGCGCGAGAAGCACCTGGTGTTCCGCGCGCTGCTGGAGGACCTGGGGCAGGAGCTGATTTCCGCGTACTCCGGCGCCGAGGCGCTGCGCGAGGTGCTGCGGCGCGAGTTCGCGGTGATCCTGCTGGACGTGAACATGCCCGACATGGACGGGCTGGAGACGGCGCGGCTGATCCGCCAGTACAAGCGCGCGGCGCACACGCCCATCATCTTCATCACCGCCTATGCCGACGAGGTGCAGACACACCGCGGCTACGAGCTGGGCGCGGTGGACTACATCATGTCGCCGGTGGTGCCGCAGGTGCTGCGCTCCAAGGTGCAGGTGTTCGTGGACCTGCACGTGATGCAGCGCCGCGTGCGCCGCCAGGCCGAGCAACGCGTGGCGCTGGTGGAAGCCGAGGCCGCGCGCCGCGCCGCGGAGCGCACCACGTGGCGCTCGAACTTCCTGTCGCAGGTCAGCGGCGCGCTCAGCGCCTCGCTGGACGCCGAGGTCGCCATGCGCAGGCTGCTGGAGCTGGTGGTGCCCACGCTGAGCCCCTGCGCGGCGCTGCAGGTGTGCACCGCCACCACCGAGGCCACGCCCCAGCGGCTGCTGGTGGCGCGCGGCGACGCCGCGGACCGGCCGGTGGCCTTTGCCGAACACGCGCTGCACGAGATGGCGCCGTCCGTGCGCGAAGCCTTCGTCCGCGCGCTGTCCGAGCGGCGGCCGCAGGCGCTGGAGGAGAACTCCTGCGACGCGCTGGACGAGGCCGGGGGCGACGCCGGCGCCGCGCCGGCGCACCGGCTGCCGCACGGCGTGGCCATGCCGCTGCCGCATGGGACGCGCGTGCTGGGCGTGCTGTTCGTGGCGGCGCAGCCGGACCAGGACCTGCTGAGGTCGCTGTGCGAGCGCGCGGCGCTGGCCTTCGAGAACGCGCGGCTGTACCGCACGCTGCAGGCCGAGATCGAGGAGCGGCGCCACGCGCAGGAGCAGCTCACGGCGCTGAACCGGCGCAAGGACGAGTTCCTCGCCATGCTCTCGCACGAGTTGCGCAACCCGCTGGCGCCGATCCGCAACGCGGTGGAGGTGATCCGCCGCATCGCACCGGCGGGACATCCGCGGCTGGCCTGGGCCACGGACGTGATGGACCGCCAGGTGCGGCACATGACGGAGCTGGTGGAGGAGCTGCTGGACGTGGCCCGCATCAGCCAGGGCAAGATCGTCCTGCAGATGAGGCCCATCGACCTGCTGCCGGTGGTTGCGCACGGCATCGAGACGGCGCGGCCGCTGCTGGACGGGCGGCGCCACCAGCTGAAGGTGCAGCTGCCCGCGGCGCCGGTGTGGCTGCGCGGCGACTTCGCGCGGCTGTCGCAGGTGGTGTCGAACCTGCTCAACAACGCCGCCAAGTACACGCACGAGGGCGGACTGGTCGAGCTGTCGCTGCAGGTGGCGCGGGGACAGGCGGAGGTGAGCGTGCGCGACAACGGCATCGGCATCGAGGCCGCGCTGCTGCCCACCGTGTTCGAGCTGTTCGAGCAGGGCCAGCGCTCGCTGGACCGCAGCCAGGGCGGGCTGGGCGTGGGCCTGACGCTGGTGCAGCGCCTGGTGCAGTTGCACCACGGCGACGTGGAGGTGCGCAGCGCCGGGCCGGGCCGGGGCTCGGAGTTCATCGTGCGCCTGCCCTGCCTGGCGGAGGTGGAGGCGCCCGCGCCGGCCGAATCCGCAAACCCCGTCCAGGCCGCGGAAACCCGCGGCTGCCGGGTGCTGGCGGTGGACGACAACATCGACGCGGCCGACACGGTGGCGATGTTCCTGCGCATGGAAGGCCACAGCGTGGAGACCGCGCACAGCGGGCCGGAGGCGGTGGAGCGGGCCAAGGCCTTCCAGCCCGAGGTGGTGCTGCTGGACATCGGGCTGCCGGGCATGGACGGCTTCGAGGTGGTGCGCCACCTGCGCGCGTTGCCCGCCACGCAGCACGCGCTGGTGATCGCGCTCACCGGCTACGGCCAGAAGTCGGACCAGGCGCAGGCACAGCAGGCGGGCTTCGACCACCACCTGGTGAAGCCGGCGGACATCGCGGCGCTGGCGGCGCTGATCGAGCAGTGGCGCGCGCGGCGGGCCGCGGGCGCGGGCACCGCGGGGAGTGCCGGCACCGGTGGCCGCGGCGCCCAGGGCGGGACGTGAGCGCCATGAAGACCTGCGTCGGGCACCGCACCGAACACGGTGCTGCGCTGGGGAGACCAACGCATTGCGGCCGTTCGTCAGCCGAGGCTCTGCGCGGGGATGACGGCGTAACGAGCGAAGCACACCAGCTCACGGCAAACGCCGGGCAACGGTCTCCAGACGACGGTCACGGCAAGCGGGAAGGGCGATGACGGTGGAGGCGAAGGCTTGAGCCCTGCCGCACCGCTGCCCGACGACCTGCGGCGCTTCATCCTCACCAGCGTCCCGTCGGTGCCCTTCCTGGAGGCGCTGCTGCTGTTGCGCGGACGGCCTGATCACGCGTGGTCGGTGGCCGAGGTGGCGCGCGCGCTGTACGTGCCGGAGGCCACGGCGGCGGGCGTCGTGCAGGCGCTGCGCGACGTGGGCCTGGTGGAGCCCGATGCCGCCGATGCGCAGTTGCTGCACTACGGTCCGCGCGACGCGGCGCTGGCGGCGATGGTGGATCGCCTGGCCGAGGCCTACCGCGTGGACCTGATCGGCGTGACCAAGCTGATCCACGACCGCGTGCAGAAGAACGCCACGCGCTTCGCCGACGCCTTCCGCCTGCGAAAGGGGAACTGAATGGCCCAAGCCATCTACTCGCTGTGCGCGCTCACCGCGCTGCTGTGCGCCGGGCTGCTGCTGCGCGCCTATGCGCGCACGCGCTTCCGGCTGCTGTTGTGGAGCGGGCTGTGCTTCGTGGGCCTGACGGCCAACAACGTGCTGCTGGTGCTGGACCGGATGGTGTTCCGCGACGCGGACCTGGGCCTGGCGCGGCTGCTGCTCGCGCTGGGCTCGGTGCTGCTGCTGGTGGTGGGCATGCTGCTGGAGCACGACACATGAGCGGCGGGCCGCTGGCGCCGATGCTGCTGGGCGCGATCGCGTGCGCGTCCTTCATTGCCGCGCTGCTGTTCTGGCGCTACTGGCACAGCAGCGGCGACCGCTTCTTCCTGCTGCTGGGCGCGTCGTTCCTGGTGGAGGCGCTCAACCGCGTGCACATGGCCTTGCGCCCGGCCAACGACGAGAGCGAGCCCATCACGTACCTGGTGCGGCTGCTGGCCTATGGGCTGATCCTGGTGGCGATCTGGGACAAGAACCGGCAGGGGAGGCGCTGAGGCAGCCGCGCCTGGACCCGCTCAGGGCTCCTGCGCCCACACCACCGCCTGGTCCACCGCGTACAGCCTGCAGCCCTGGTGCGCCTTGCCGCACTGCTCCAGGGCGTGCGCCAGCGGGTCGGGGCCCAGCGCGGCGGCGTTCCAGGCGCCGTCCGGCGCGATGACGAAGGCCTTGGGCCGGCGCAGCGCCAGGTACTTCAGCCAGGCCTGGCGGCCGGACTCGTTGACGAAGGGAATGGCCGCCGCCTCTTCCGGCGTCGCGGGCCGCACCATCGGCGGCGCGGGCGTGGGACGCACCCAGGCCACGTAGTCGTCCACCGCGTAGACATGGCAGTACCGCGAGCGCGCCCGGCATTCCTTCAGGCCGCGGCCCACCGGGTCGAAGCCGCCGTAGAAGGCGGCCGCGTAGCTCGGCCCCACGATGTAGACCCGCGGCATGGGCCGCTCCAGGAACCGGCGGTAATGCTCGCGGCCCTTGTCGCTCAGGTAGGGCACGGCCTCCACGTCGTCGAGAGCGGCATGGCCCGAGGGCGGCGGGAAGTCCTGCGGCAGGTACTGGGGATGGGTGATGGCGGCGGGCAAGCCGAGCTGGCGCAGGAAGGCGTCCGCCTTGGGCGCCCAGATCGGCAGGCCCTCGGGATAGACCAGCAGGTGGTGCGCGTCCTTCATGAAGGGCCCGAAGGCCTCCACCTGCGCTTTCGCGCCCATGGCGGTGTAGCGCGAGAACATGGCCTGCCACACCGGCGGACCGAAGTAGCTGTCGTTCTCGCCATAGAACCAGATCGAGGGCACGCGGGTGGTGGCGCCGAAGCGCTCGGCCCCGCGCGCCAGCGCGGCGGCGGAGGACGCGCAGTTGGAAATGTTCATGCCGCCGGCGAAGTTGAGCAGGCCCTTGACCCGCGGATCGCCCAGCGCGCCGTAGGCCAGCGTGTTCCAGCCGCCGATGCTCTGGCCGGCCATGACGGTGCGGTCGGCGTCGATGCCGGGTTGCGTCGCCACGAAGTCCAGCACCGCCTGGATGTCGCGCGCGTTGTCCAGGCCGACGCGCTCCTGGTTGCAGCCGAAGGGCTTCATTTCGCCTTCCGAGCCGGCGTGGCCGCGCAGCATGGGCAGCGCCACGGCGTAGCCGCGCGAGAGGAAGTAATAGGCGGCGAAGGTGTGGACGTAGCGCGGCATCCGCGCGCGCGGCGTCTTGCCGGCGGCGCCGTGGTTCACCACCGCCAGCGGAAAGGGCCCCGGCCCATCGGGCTGCAGCAGCGTCACCACCAGGTTCACGCTGCGCTGCGGGTCCACGGGAACCCTCAGCACGCGCTCGTTCATGGAGGCCTCGGGAGCGGCGGTGCTGGGGACGGTGGTGCTGGGGGCGGCGGCGTCGGGCTCGGCAGCGGGGCTGGCCGGGGGCAGGCCGGCCAGGGTGGCTGCCCAGAGCGCGCCGGCCAGGCGGCGGCGGAGGGTCTTTTTCATGTCCCGCCGATTTTTCGTGCGCGGCCCGGGCGGGATGGGGGCCGCCACTCACGCAGGCTTCGACAGTGCCTGCTTTTTCACGCATTCCCGCCCCGCGGCCCGCGCGATGCCGAGGTAGAAGCGGCGGACAGGATCGTTGACGAACAGACCGCCCGGATCGGCCGGGAGCCGCCTACACCGTCCAGCCGTTGCGCCACGCCAGCCGCGCCAGCTCGAAGTCGCTGCCGGTGCCGAGCTTGGCCTTCACCTGGTAGTGCAGGTTGTGGACGGTCTTGACGCTCAGCGCCAGCGACTGGGCGATCTCCTGCGGGCTGCGGCCCGCCACCAGCGCGCGCATCACCTCGAACTCGCGCGGCGACAGCCCGTGCGCGGCCGGCGGCTGGGGCTGCAGCAGCAGCGCCGCCACCTCGCCGGCGATGTCGGCGCTGATCAGCCGCCGGCCCTGGCTCACCTGCCGCACGCCCTGGATGAGCTCCTGCGGCGGGCTGCTCTTGGTCACGTAGCCCAGGGCACCCGCGCGCAGCGCCTGCGCGGCCCACACCGGATCGCGGTGCATGCTGAAGGCCAGCACGCGGCAGGCAGCGTCGCGCTGGCGCAGGCGCTGGATCAGCTCCAGCCCGCCCAGCCCGGGCAGCGCCAGGTCCACCACCGCCACGTCCACCGGCTGCGCGCGCCAGGCCTGCAGCGCCTGCGTGCCATCTTCGGCCTCGGCCACCACCTGCATGTCGCCCTGCAACTCCAGCAGGCGGCGGTAGCCCTCGCGCACCACCGCATGGTCGTCCACCAGCATCACGCGGATCACGTCGTCTTCTCCTCCATCCCGGTTCCGGCTTCCCCGGCGCCCCGCGCGCCCTCTTCCGCTGCCCGCTCATCCAGCGGCAGCCACACCCGCAGGCACAGGCCGCCGCCGGCCGGCCGCTCCCAGTCCAGCCGCCCGCCCAGCGCCAGTACCCGCTCGCGCAGGCCCAGCAGGCCGTGGCCCGAAGGGGGCAGGTCCGCCTCGGGGCCCGCGCCGTCGTCGGCCACGCTCAGGCGCAGGCCGCCGGCCTCGCGGCGCAACGCGACGGCGGCGCTGGCGGCGCCGCTGTGGCGCAGCGCGTTGGTCAGCGCCTCCTGCACGATGCGATAGACGTGAATGTCGTGGTCCGGCGGCAGCGGCGTCCAGGGCTGCGGCAGCGCCAGCCGCACGCGCAGCGTGCTGCCGTCGGCACGCCGCCGCGGCAGGTTCGCCAGCGACTGCAGCGCCACCGCGAGGCCGAAGCGGTCCAGCGCCTGCGGGCGCAGGTCGGCCAGCACGCGCTGCAACCCGTCGAGCAGTTGCGCGGTGGTGCGCGACATGGCTTGCGCGCTGGCGGCGGCCTGGGGCAGCGCCTGCGTCATCAGGCTCATCGCCGCGGCCTCGGCCTGCAGCGCGGTCAGGCTCTGGCCCATCTCGTCGTGCAGCTCGCGCGCCAGGCGCCGGCGCTCGGCCTCGCGCACCTGCAGCAGGTGCAGGCTGAGCTGCTGCTGCCGGCGGCGCAGCTCGCCCAGGTGCTCGGCCAGCCGGTTGAAGCCCTGGCCGATGTGCTCCAGCTCGCGCAGCCGCATCGGCGGCAGGCGCACCTGAAGGTCGTCCGCAGCCAGCCGCGCCAGCGCGCCCAGCACCTGGTTGGCCGGTGCGAGCGAGCGCGCCACCAGGCGCGAGGCCAGCCACAGCATGCCCATCAGCGCCGCCGCCGCCGCGGCCAGCCAGGCCCAGCGCTGCCACAGCAGCCGGCCCTCCAGCGCCCAGTGCGGCTGCACCTCCACCGTGCCGGCCTTCACCCCCTCGGACAGCGCCAGCGTGAGGGTGTGCGTCCATTGCGCGTCGGTGCCGCCGGCCAGGCGCCGAGCCCACCGGGCGGGGGCGCCGTCGGGATCGCCGTCCTCGTGCGGCAGGCAGCCCGCCCTCACGCGGTGGCCGTAGATGTCCGACACCGCCACGCACAGCGGGGCGCGCTGCGCCAGCGTCCGCAGCGGCGCCAGCGTGACGGCGTGCGTGCTGCGGTCGAAGGCGCTGGCGTGGCGCGCCAGGTCGTCGGCCAGCAGTTGCGCCGCCAACGCCGCGGTGCTGGGCAGCGCCTGGGCATTGCGCTGGCGCCATTCGCGCCAGTCGCTCCAGCCCAGCACCGCGACCACCGCCAGCGCCACGGCCCCCAGGCGCCAGCGCAGGGCACGGCCGAGGAGGAGCAACGGGGGGCGGGGAGGCATGGAGGGCTCGACGGGAGGTTCGGACGGGTTGGATGGGAGGGCGGCGCATCTTGCATGAGAGCGGCGGGAGCTCATGCAACGCCGCAGGAGGACTCGTCGCGTGTTCGCACCTGACGGCGTTTTCTCTCCGGCCAGCCTTGTCATGGGCGAGCCACGGACCAACCGCGTGCTCCCCGGACGCCACCGCTCCCTCACTCCGGCACATAAACCATCGACCCATCCTCCAGCCGGTAAGCCACGCCGGCTTTCACGCCGCCGGTGCCTGGACCACTGCTGCCCTCGGCCGCCTTGAAGCGCTCCACGCGCTGGCCATCCTTGATCACCACCTGCATGTCGGGCCGGCCGGCGTTGCGGATCACGGTCACCTTGTCGGCGGTGAAGGGGTTCAGCGGATGGCTGGCCATGGCCAGCAGCAGCGCGGCGACCAGCACCAGGAACACGTCGATGAGGTTGACCAGCGACAGCACCGGGTCCTCGTCCTCCTCGGCCAGCAGGCGCTCCCGGATCACGGCCGCGACTCCGGGGCGGCCAGCGCCAGCAGCTCGCCGGCGTACCAGCGCCGGCGCACCTGGGCGATGGTGTAGGTGATGGCCGCGGCGACGAGCGCCAGGATCACGGCCGAGAAGGCCATGGTCAGGCCCTGCGCCACGGCGTCGAGCTGGCCGCCGGCCAGCGCCTGGAGCGCCGGGCCCATGGGGATCATGGTCGCCACCAGTCCCAGCATGGGCGCCACGCGGGTGCTCACGCGCACCAGTTCCAGCCGGCGCAGCGCCAGCAGCTCCAGCGCCGCGGCGTCGAGCTCCGGCCGCAACGCGCGCGCCTGGTGCAACTCGAAGGCCGCGGGCACGCCGCGGCGGCGCTGCAGCGCCTGCAGCACGCAGGCGCCCAGCGCGAAGAAGGCGTAGGCGAAGAGCGCCGCGATGCCCAGCAGCACCGGCAGCAGGAACAGCTGGCTCAGGCCGTACAGGGCCCCGTCCACGGTGGCGTGCATGGCTCAGGCTCCCTTTGCGGCCAGGGCGGCGGGGACGCGGACGGCGCCGGCATCCACCGGGCCGCGCCGGCCCCGGCGGCGCTGGTGCCAGGCGCCCGCGCCCACCA
>NZ_CALAOH010000068.1 GCF_937926365.1 uncultured Azohydromonas sp.
TGCCGTCACTTCCTCACCATCTGGCCATTATCCCAGGTAGAAGTGAACGACCCTGGGGCCCTATCTCGCCCATCGCCTGGGGCTGCCGGCGCGCCTTCAAGCCGCCGCGTACTCCTCGCGCGCCAGCTCGCGCATGAAGGCCGGGCGCAGCCACAGCCGCGGCGGCGCGTCCGCCGTGGCGACGATCACGGCGTTCTGGCCGTAACGCTCCATCAGCTGCTGCAGCAGCGCCGGCGGCGCATCGAACACGGCCAGCAGCGGCTCATGCGGCCGCGCGCTGCCGTCGCGGGCGCGGCCTTCCGCGCTCACGTAACGCAGCTCCGCCTCCTCCAGCCACTCTTCCAGCGTCGCCTGGCGCTGCTGGTTCTCCCCTTCCGGCAGCGTGTCGCTACGCGGGTTGTAGGCCGTGAGCACGGCCAGGCACCGGGCCCCCTGCGCCGCCAGGAAGCCGGGCAGCCCGGCGTTGGGCTCGCCCGGATGCAGCGGCAACTCCAGCCCACTGACGAAGTAATTCGTGTCGGCGTAGCCCGCCAGCAGGTGGTCGGCGTCCTCGGCCGCGCCCGCGCCCGGCTCGGCGGACAGGTCCGGCCCGTCGTCGTCCGGCGCCGGCGCCTCGGGATAGGGATCGGCATGCGCCAGCACGCAGGCGGGCGACTTCACGGCCGCGTCGTCCAGCGCCGGGGGACAAGGCACCTTCACCGACTGCGGCGCCGCCTCGATGGTCTCGGGCCTGAGCTGGCGCTGGCGGGCGGACTCGTCGGTCCATTTCGACTTGCGGTAGGCCACCACCCGGGCGCCGGCCTCGCGCAGCAGCGCCAGCGCTTCCTCGGTGAACACGGTGCCCACGGCCACGATGCCGTCGGCCGCCGGCGGGCCCAGCCGGCGCAGCGCCTTGCGCACCGGCGGCGACATGACCACGTCGCGCGGCGCGTGCGCGAACAGCAGCAGCGAGTACTGCCCTTCGGGCCGCACTGCCTTGCGCACGTCGTCGCGGTAGGCGGGCGGCACGGCCAGGGGAAGTTTCTCGGCGGGGATGCGGGAGCGGAGTACGGGCTTCATGCAGTGCAGTGGAGCAAGCCGCGGGCACGTCGCGCCACCGCGCTACCCCCTATTCCGCGGCCCTCCTCAAGGTCTGCACCACCGGCCGCCGCAGCACCCCGCGCAGGCCCCACCACCCGGCCGCCAGCGCCAGCAGCGCGCCGGCCACCGTGCCGGCCAGCGGCACCAGCGGCGAGCCGTGCCACTCGAACTCGAAGGCATATTTGGCCAGCGCCCAGCCGACCGCCACCGCCGCGACGGAGGCCAGGAAGCCGGCCAGCGCGCCCACGCCCAGCAGTTCCGCGCGCTGCACCGTCTGCAGCAGCGCCCGGCCCGCGCCCAGGGCGCGCATCACCGCGTACTCGCGCTCGCGCGCCTCGCGCGTGGCCGTCACGGCCGCGAACAGCACCACCAGCCCGGCCGCCAGCGTGAAGCCGAACAGGAACTCCACGGCGCGGATCACCTGGTCCAGCACCGCCTGCACCTGCCCCAGCGAGGCCGAGACGTCGATGTTCGTGATGTTCGGAAACTCCCTCACCAGCCGGTTGTCGAAGCCCGGCACCGCCGGGGCGCGGAAGGCGGAGATGTAGGTCGCGGGCACCTCGTCCATGCGCTCGCGCGGGAACATGACGAAGAAGTTCACCCGCATCGAGCCCCAGTCCACCTTGCGCAGGCTGGTGATGCGGCCCTCGTGCATGCCGCCCGCCACGTCGAAGCGCAGCCGGTCGCCCAGCTTCAGGCCCAGCGTCTGCGCCAGGCCTTCCTCCACGCTCACCGCGTCGGGCTCGTCGGGCGTCCACTTGCCGGCGGAAACCTGGTTGTGCCCGGGCATCCTCGCGTCGAAGCTGAGGTTGAACTCGCGCTCGGCCAGGCGCCGCGCGCGGTCCTCGCTCCACTCCTCGCCGCGGATGCTGCGGCCGTTGATGGCCACCAGCCGGCCGCGGAACATCGGGTACCAGTCGTAGCGCTCCACGCCCGCCTCGCGCAGCCGCTGCCGGAAGGGCTCCGCCTGGTCCGGCTGCAGGTTGATGACGAAGCGGTTGGGCGCGTCCGGCGGCGTGGCCCGGCGCCAGCTGTCGATGAGGTCGGTGCGCAGCAGCACCAGCAGCACCAGCGCCAGCAGGCCCACCGCCAGCGCCGACACCTGCAGCACCGCGAAGCCCGGCCGCGCCGCCACCTGCCGCGTCGCCAGCACCAGCCAGCGCGGCGCCCGGCGCGCGCGCGGCACCGTGCGCCGCAGCAGCAGCACCGCGCCCCAGGCGATGAGCGCGAACAGCGCCACCGCGCCGGCGAAGCCGCCCACGGCGATCAAGCCCATCTTCAGGTCCGACGAGGCCGCCACCAGCAGCGCCGCGAAGCCCAGCGTGCCCGCCAGCAGCACCACCAGCGAGGTCGCCTTGAGCTGCCCCACGTCGCGCCGGATCACGCGCAGCGCCGGCACCTTGGCCAGCTGCAGCACCGGCGGCAGCCCGAAGCCGAACAGCAGCGTCAGCCCGACGCCCAGCCCGAAGGCCGCGGGACGCCAGCCGGCGGCGGGCAGCGTGGTTTCCACCAGCGAGCCCAGCAGCAGCACGAACACGAAGTGGATGGCCCAGCCCGCGGCCACCCCCAGCGCGCTGGCGAACAGGCCGACGGCGCCGAACTCCAGCACGTAGGCCGAGGCGATGGCGCGCTGCGGCAGGCCCAGCACGCGCAGCAGCGCGCAGTCGTCGAGGTGGCGCTGCGCGAAGTCGCGCGCCGCGATGGCCACCGCCACCGCCGCCAGCAGCGCCGCCAGCAGCGCCACGAGGTTCAGGAACTTGTTGGCCCGCTCCAGCGTCTGGCGCATCTCGGGGCGGCTGGCCTCCAGCGACTCCGCGCGCACGCCGCGCAGGTTCTGCTTGCGGATCTCCTCCTGCGCCCAGTCCACGAAGCGCTGCACTGCCGCAGCGCCGGCCTTGCCGTCGTCCGGCGCGGCGGCCAGCAGCCGGTAGGTGACGCGGCTGGCGGGCTGGACCAGCCCCGTGGCCTCCAGGTCCGAGGCGCGCAGCATCGCCCGCGGCGCGAAGCTCAGGAAGCCGGCGCCGCGGTCGGGCTCCAGCGAGATCACGCGCTCGATGCGCAGCTTCGCGTCGCCCAGCAGCAGCGCGTCGCCCACGCGCAGCTGCAGCGCGTCCAGCACCGCGGCGTCCACCCACACGCTGCCCGGGCTGGGAATGCCCTGGGCCGGCCGCGCGGGGCCGTCCGGTTGATCGCGCACGCGCAGCTGGCCGCGCAGCGGGTAGCCCTCGGCCACCGCCTTGACCGCCACCAGTCGCGAACCACCGCCCTGCGCCTCCTCCGCCAGCGCCATGCTCGGAAAGCTGGCGTGCTGGGTGACGCGCAAGCCCAGCGCGCGGGCCTGCGCCTCGAAGGCCGGGGGCAGCGGATGGTCCGCCGCGACGCTGGCGTCGCCCCCCAGCAGCGCGCCGGCATCGCGCGCCAGCCCGGCGTTGAGCCGGTCGGCGAAGAAGCCCACCGCCGTGAGCGCCGCCACCGCCAGCAGCACCGCCACCACCAGCAACCGCAGCTCGCCCGCGCGCAGGTCGCGCCAGGTCTGGCGCCAGGCCAGCTTCACGAGCGAAGGTTTCAAACGCGCGCTGGCCGGCGTGGGGGCGGCAGCGCTCGAAGTGGCAAGGGCGTCAGGGGGCAGCGAGCTCATGCCGGGGACGATACCCGAGCGCTGTCAAGCGCCTGAACGCCGGGTGCAAACCCCCGCAACGCCAGGCAGGGGCCGGGCTGCTTCAATGGGCCGCATGAACACCTTGCCCTCGATCTTCCTGTCCCACGGCTCGCCCATGATCACGCTGGAGCCGGGCGCGGCCGGCGCCTTCATGCGGCGGCTGGGCCCGGCCATCGACGCGGCCTTCGGCCGCCCGCGCGCGATCCTGGCGGTGTCGGCGCACTCGCTCACGCGCGAGCCGGTGCTGCTGGCCGCCGCGCGGCACGCGGCGGTGCCGGACTTCGGCGGCTTTCCGCAGGCCCTGTACGAGATGCGCTACGACGCCCCGGGCGCGCCGGCGCTGGCGCAGGAGGTGAAGGCGCTGCTGGCCGAGTCCGGCGTGGCGGCGCACGTGGTGGACGAAGGCGGGCTGGACCACGGCATCTGGACGCCGCTGCGCTACGTCTACCCGGAGGCCGACGTGCCGGTGCTGCCGCTGGCCTGGATGCCCATGGCGCCGCCGGCGCAGCAGTTCGCGCTGGGGCAGGCGCTGGCCGCGCTGCGCGAGCGGGGCGTGCTGGTGATGGGCAGCGGCTCCATCACGCACAACCTGCGCATGCTCTCCACCTTCACCGGCCGCGCGCCGCTGGACGCGCCGGAGAAGGCGGAGAGCGCCGGGTTCCGCCACTGGTTCGCCGAGCGCGCGGCGGAGCGCGACTGGGACGCGCTCTTCGACTACCGGGCCCGCGCCCCGCACGGCGCGCTGATGCACCCGAGCGACGAGCACCTGCTGCCCTGGTACGTCGCGGCCGGCGCGGGCGGACGAGACACCACCCCGCTGCGGCTGCACGAGAGCCACGCCTACGGGGCGCTGGGGATGGATGCGTATGGGTTCGGCGTGGAGGCGCAGAGGCTGCGGGAGGCGCTGGCGGCCTGAGTCAGGGCCGGGCCCGGCCCTGGCTCACTTCGCCGCCGTCGGCAAGGTGCCCTGCACCCCCGCCACGAACCAATCCATGCGCCCGATGGCCGCGTCGTCCAGCGCGCCTTTCTCCAGGCGCACGTGGCCGGACTGGTCCACCAGCCGACCGGCGAAGGGATTCAGCTTGCCCTGCGCGATGGCGCGCTGCTTGGCCAGCACCTCCTCGCGCAGCGCCTGGGGCAGCCTGGGGTTCAGCGCGGCCAGCTCGACCATGCCGTCCTTGATCCCGCCCCACACCGGCGTGGGCTTCCAGCGCTTGTCCATCACCGACTTCGCGACCCGCGTGTAGTAGCCGCCCCAGTTGGCCACCACCGCGGCAAGTTGCGCCTCGGGGGCGAAGCGGCTCATGTCGCTGTGGAAGGCGAGCAGGTGCACGCCCTTCTCCTCGGCCGCCTGCGGCACCGCGGGCGAGGCGCTGTGGTGCGTGAGCACGTCCGCGCCGGCGTGGACCAGCGACAGCGCCGCCTCGCGCTCGCGCGCCGGGTCGAACCAGGTGTTGAGCCACAGCACTTTCACTTGCGCCTTCGGGTTGGCGGCCTGCATGCCCAGTGTGAAGGCGTTGATGCCCTGGATCACCTCCGGCACCGGAAAACCCGCCACGTAGCCGGCCGCCCCACTCTTGCTGACCTTGCCCGCCAGGTAGCCGGCGAGCCAGCGGCCCTCGTAGAAGCGGGCGTTGTAGGTGCCCAGGTTGGCCGCGGTCTTGTAGCCGCCCACGTGCTCGAACTTCGCGTTCGGGAAGTCCGCGGCCACGCGCAGCGCGGGCTCCAGGTAGCCGAAGCTGGTGGCGAAGATCAGCCCGTGGCCCTGCGCCGTCAGGTCGCGCATCACGCGCTCGCTGTCGGGCCCTTCGGGCACGGCTTCCACCACGGTGCTCTTCACGGCGGCGCCCAGCGCCTTCTCCATCGCCAGGCGGCCCTGCTCGTGCTGGTAGGTCCAGCCGGCCTGCCCCACGGGCGTGACGTAGACGAAAGCGGCCTTCAGCGGCGCGGACGGCGCACCGGCGGCGGTCTGGGCAAAGGAGGGAGATGCAGCGACGCACGCGGCGAGCAGCGCGCCGCGCGAGAGGTTTTTGAACATGGTTGTCCTCGACATGGCCACCGGCAAAAACAAACGCGCCGCGGGTGGCGCGCGGCGCGTGAGGGAAGCCGCCATTGTAGGCAGGGGTGGAACCGGAGACGGTGGGGCTTCTCCAATTCCGCACCAAGCTTCAAGAGGAAGAACCCCATGCTGATCCTGATCTGGTCCCTCGCCGCCCTGGGCATCGCGCTGTGCGCGCTGCTGGCCTGGGCGCTGTACGCGCTGCTGCGCATGGACCCCGCCTGGCTCGGCGACCTGCCCGGCCTCGCGCAGCGGCTGCCCTGGCAGGAGGGGCTGGACCACTTCTTCCCCGGCTGGGAGGAACTGCTGCGCTGGGCGGTGGAGGCCGCGCAGTGGCTGCTGGGCTGGGCCGGCAGCGCCGCGCCGGTGGTGGCGTGGGTCTTCTTCGCGCTGTGCGCCAGCTTCGTGCTGGCCGGCGCGGGGCTGCTGACGCTGTCGGTGAAGCTGCTGCGCAAGGCCTCGGCCCGACGCGCTTCGGCCTGAGCCACGGCGCAGACCGGCCCGCGGCGCCGCGGGCCGGTCCTGGCTGGCACGGCCAGCGTTTCCCGGGAGGGATGCATGACCCAGCGACAATGCCCGCGGCCAGCGTCCGCTGGCCGTTTCATTTCAGTTCAGAGCACCCCCGTTGTTGGAGACCTTTCAATGCCCCTGTTGACCCGTCCCCTGCCCCTGCTGGCCCTGGCCGCCGCCCTGACCGCCACCGCTGCCGCCCAGGCGGCCAACGACCACGCCCACTGGGAGTACACCGGCCACGCCGGCGCGGCGAATTGGGGGGACCTGGACAAGTCCTTCGAGACCTGCAAGCTCGGCACCCTCCAGTCGCCCATCGACATCCGCGGCGCGAAGAAGAACGGCGAGCTGCCGGCCATCGGCTTCGGCTACAAGGCCGGCGCGGCCGAGGTGGTCAACAACGGCCACACCATCCAGGTCAACCTGCCCGAAGGCGGCACGGTGAAGCTGGCCTCGGGCGAGTACCAGCTGCTGCAGTTCCACTTCCACACGCCCAGCGAGGAGAAGGTCAACGGCAAGGCTTACCCGCTGGTGGCGCATCTGGTGCACAAGAACGCGGCCAACGAGCTGGCGGTGGTGGGCGTGCTGTTCCGCGAGGGCAAGGCCAACGCCGCGCTGCAGAAGGTGTTCGACGCCATGCCCAAGGAGCCCGGCGCCAAGGCGGCGCTGGACGGCGGCTTCGACACCGCCGCGCTGCTGCCCGCCAAGCAGGGCTACTGGGCCTTCGAGGGCTCGCTGACCACGCCGCCCTGCAGCGAGGGCGTGAAGTGGCAGGTGCTGCGCCAGCCGGTGGAAGTGTCCAAGGACCAGCTCGCGGCCTTCCGCAAGCTCTACCCGATGAACGCCCGCCCGGTGCAGCCGCTCAACGGGCGCATCGTGTTCACCAAGGGGTGATCCGGGCCTGCTTCGAGGCCGAGCCGCCCGGCTGAAGGCCCGCGGCGTCGCCGCTTTCGCGACCCGCGAAAGCTCGACTCGCCACACCGTCATTCCGGCCCCAGGTCTCCCCTCCCACAATGGCGCCCGCACCGCGGCTTCGAAGCCCGCGGCCCCGCCACGACAAGACAGGAGACCCCATGACCGACCTCCCGATCCCGCCCGGCGCCCTCAGCGGCCTCAAGGTCGTCGAGATGGGCCAGCTCATCGCCGGCCCCTTCGCCGGCAAGACGCTGGCGGACTTCGGTGCCGAAGTCATCAAGATCGAGGCCCCCGGCAGCGGCGATCCGCTGCGCAACTGGCGCCTGATCCAGGACGGCACCTCGGTGTGGTGGCAGGTGCAGTCGCGCAACAAGCGCTCCATCGCGCTGGACCTGCGCAGCGCCGAGGGGCAGGACATCGCGCGCCGGCTCATCGGCGAAGCCGACGTGCTGATCGAGAACTTCAGGCCCGGCACGCTGGAGGGCTGGGGCATGTCCTACGAGCAGCTCAGCGCCGCGAACCCCGGGCTGATCATGCTGCGCATCTCCGGCTATGGGCAGACCGGCCCCTACCGCGACCTGCCGGGCTTCGGCGCCATCGGCGAGGCCATGGGCGGCCTGCGCCACCTCACCGGCGAGCCCGGCCGCGTGCCGGTGCGCTGCGGCATCTCCATCGGCGACACGCTGGCGGCGCTGCACGGGACCATCGGCGTGCTCATGGCGCTCTACCACCGCCAGGCGCATGGCGGCAAGGGCCAGGTGATCGACGTGGCGCTGCACGAGGCGGTGTTCAACGTGATGGAGAGCCTGGTGCCCGAGTACAGCGCCTTCGGCGCGGTGCGCGAGGCCGCGGGCAGCGCGCTGCCGGGCATCGCCCCCTCCAACGCCTACCGCTGCGGCGACGGCTACGTGCTCGTCGCGGGCAACGGCGACAGCATCTTCAAGCGCCTGATGTCGGCCATCGGCCGCGACGATCTGGGCAACGACCCGGCGCTGGCCGACAACGCCGGGCGGGTGAAGCGCGTGGCCGAGATCGACGCGGCCATCGAGGCCTGGACGCGAACGCGCAGCGTGGCCGAGGTGATGGAGGTGCTCAACGGCGCGCGCGTGCCGGTGGGCAAGGTCTACACCGCCAAGGACATCGTCGAGGACCCGCACTACCGGGCGCGCGACATGATCCTGCGGCAGCCCACGCGCGACGGGCACGTGGTGGAAGTGCCCGGCATCGTGCCCAAGCTGCTGGGCACCCCGGGCAGCGTGCGCCACTCGGCCCCGAAGCTGGGCGACGACACCGACGCGGTGCTGCGCGAGATCGGGCTCACGGAACAGCAGATCACGGCGCTGCGCGAACGGAAAGTAGTGGCATGAGCAACCAGGTCTGGAACGGCGCCGGGCGGCGCATCTTCATGCAGGAAGTGGGCACCCGCGACGGGTTGCAGGTCGAGCCGGCCTTCGTGCCCACCGAGGACAAGATCGCGCTGGTCAGGAAGTGGGATGCGCTGCTGGGCCCCGCTCAGCGCCGGCCCAGCAGCTCCCGCAGCGTCTTGAGCAGCGCCGGGTCGCTGCCCTCGGCCACGAAGCGCTGCGGGCTGTCCGCGGCGTAGAGGCCGCCGCCCTGCCAGGGGCGCAGCAGCCACAGGCCGCGGTCCCCGCGGCGGTAGGTGATGGCATCGCTGGACCGCGGGCCGCCGGGCGCGGGCACCACCACCCGCACCGTCTTCAAGTCCCGCGGCCCCTTCCAGACCTCGGTGACGGCGATGCGGCCCACGGCCCGCGCCGGCGTGTCGGGCAGCGGCTCGGGCGCGTCGCCGCTCCACTCGCCCACCACGATCAGCTCGGAGTGCCGCACCAGCTCGGCCTCGCTCATGCGTGCCCACATCGCCGCCACCGGCGCTGCGGCCGGCAGGCCCAGCGCGGCGGTCAGGCGCAACAGGCGCCGGCGCGCGGCATCGGGCAGCGGTGCGGGGCCATGCATGCCGCGACTCCGGCTTCAGGCCCGCGCCTTGGCCTTGCGGCGGCGGGCCATGCCCAGCACCACCACCCCCAGCAGCGCCAGCGTGGAGGGCTCGGACACCGGCGAGGGCGTCGGGTCGTTGGTGTCGTTCAACGGGGCGCCATAGAGGTACTGCATGCCGGCGATGTCGTCCGCCTGCGGCCCACTGAAGGACTCGCTGTAGTACGGGTACATCAGCGCGCCGATCTGGTCGGAATGGCCCAGGCCCAGCGCGTGGCCGAGCTCATGGGTGAATACCTGGAAGATGTCGTAGCCCGGGCCGGCGAAGCCAATGGTCCAGCTGTCGCCGGTGTCGAAGTGGATGTCGCCGGCGATGCTGTTGCCGTTGTTGGGCGGGAAGAAGCCATGGGCCAGGACGCCGCCGGTGCCGTTCATGTAGTGGCCGCCGATGCGAATGTCACCCGAAGCCGTGGGGTAGTTGGCACGCGCGCCGTCGTCGGGCACGTACTGGAAGGTCAGGTCGGCCACCGCCGACCAGGCATCGAAGGCACGCTGGATCTCCCCCAGGTAGCCCTGCGGCATGAACGAGCCCAGCGCAACGGTGGTGCAGTCGGTGGAGCTCTCGCCACCCGCCACGTAGCAGTTCACGTCGGAGGGCATCAGGCTCCAGGTGATGGTGGCCCCCGTGCCCAGCGTGGGGCTGCCCCACTTTCCTGGATAGGTCGGCGCGAGGTCGTAGGCCGATGCCACCGTCGGCACGGCCATGGCCGCCACCAGGGCCAGGCTCATCAATGCTTTTTTCATCTTCCTACTGCCTCACATCAAGACCGGCCGGGCGCATCCCAGGTCCATCCGGCCGAAAGCCGGACAGCCAAGTGCAGCGAACCGCGCCAGCCCCCGGGAAATCGAAATATTTTTGTTACATCGTCATTATCGGAAGGAACCTTAGGTTGGCGGGTTGATTTCTTCCGAACTGCGCTGCTGACAGTGGCCAGCCGGTCCGAATTCACGCGGCCTGCCGGCCGTGGGCGGCAGGCGCGCAGGCGCCGCTGCGTGGCGCGGCCCCGGCCGGCAGCGGCCGCTACGCCGGCACGGCGGCGCCCGCCCGCACCCGGCGCCGCTGCACCGCCACGCCCGCCAGGCCGGCGGTGAACAGCAGCAGCGCGGCAGGCTCGGGAATGGGCGCCGGTGGGCCGTAGAGGAAGCGCGCACCGGCGATGTCGTCGGCCTGCGGCCCGCGGAAGGCTTCGGAGTAAACGGAGTTCATCAGCGCCTGCACGCCGGTGACGTGCTCCAACCCGATGGCGTGGCCGATCTCGTGGCTCACGACCTGGAACACGTCAAAGCCCGGGCCGTCGAAGCCGATGGTCCAGTTCTCGGCCGTGTCCAGGAACATGTCGCCAGCCGCGCTGCGGCCGTTGATCGGCGGGAAGTAGGTGAAGGCCAGCGTGCCGTACACGCCGTCCACGTGATGCGCGCCGATGCGGATGTCACCGGAGGCCGTCGAGGCCGCATCGAAGGCCGCGCCGTCGTCGGCCACCTGCTTGAAGGTCAGGCCCGCCACCTTGGACCAGGCGTCGAAGGCCAGCCGGATCTGCTCCAGGTAGCCGGTGGGCATGAAGCTGTCCAGCGCCGTGGTCTTGCAGCCCGAGAACTCCAGTTCGCAGCTCACGCCGCCGCCCATCAGGCTCCAGGTCACGGTGGCCGGAGTACCGAAGGTCGGCGAGCCCCACTTGCCGGGAAAGGTGGGACCGAGCTCGTAGGCCGAAGCCGACAGCGGAGCGGCCAGCAGCGCGGACAGCGCAACGCACATCAGGGATTTCTTCACGGCACCTCCTGAAGGAATGAAGGAGGCTGCACCGGGAAGCGCTGCCACTACCGGCGCGCACCAGGCAAGCCCCGCCGCCGGCAGCGGGGCCACCGGCGGCGGCCAGTATTGGCACGGCCCCCCGGCGCCATGAAGGCGACGGCCCGTACGGGTTGTATGAAGCGGTATCCAACCCCCGGCAATGAGCCATGCCGGCCGGGGTTGGCGAGGGCTTACAGCGCCGCGGCGAACACCGCGTCGAGCTGCCGCTTCCAGCCGTCCCTGGTGGCCTGGTCAACGAAGCTGGCCTCGAAGCTGTTGAGCGCGAGCTGGTAGGCCTCGCGCGCGCCCAGCTGCGGCAGCGCCTCGAACAGCTCGACGAAGTTCTGGTTCAGGTAGCCGCCGAAGTAGGCCGGGTCGTCGGAGTTGACGGTGACAACCAGCCCCTGCTCCAGCAGCGCCGCGATGTTGTGTTCAGCCAGCTTGCTGAACACGCACAGCTTGACGTTGGACAGCGGGCACACCGTCAGCGGCACGCGCTCGCGCGCCAGGCGCTGCACCAGCTCGGGCTTCTCCACGCAGCGCACGCCGTGGTCGATGCGCTCGGCACCGAGCAGGTCCAGCGCCTCCTCGATGTAGGCCGGCGGCCCCTCCTCGCCCGCGTGCGCCACCACGTGCAGGCCCATCGCGCGGCAGCGCTCGAACACGCGCGCGAACTTGGAGGGCGGATGCCCGCGCTCGCTGCTGTCCAGCCCCACGCCGATGAAGTACTGGCGCCAGGGCAGCGACTGCTCCAGCGTCTTGAACGCTTCCTCCTCGCTGAGGTGGCGCAGGAAGCACATGATCAGCCGGCTGCTGATGCCCAGTTCCTGGTGCGCGCGCTGGCAGGCGTGGTGCAGGCCGAGGATCACGGTCTCGAAGGGCACGCCGCGCTCGGTGTGCGTCTGCGGGTCGAAGAACAGCTCGGCGTGCACGACGTTGTCGGCGGCGGCGCGCTCGAAGTAGGCCCAGGCCATGTCGAAGAAGTCTTCCTCCTTGAGCAGCACGCTGGCGCCGGCGTAGTAGATGTCGAGGAAGCTCTGCAGGTCCGTGAAGGCGTAGGCCTCGCGCAGCGCTTCCACGCTCTCGTACTTCAGCGCCACGCCGTTGCGCTGCGCAAGCTTGAAGATCAGCTCGGGCTCCAGCGAGCCTTCGATGTGGATGTGCAGCTCCGCCTTGGGCATGCGGCGCAGCAGCGCGTTCAAGGGTTCGTGGCCGGTCAGGTTGGTCATGGCGGCAGGACGGTTTGAGGGGGTGAGGCTGATTGTGGCGCGGCGGCCGGCCCGAAAAGACACGGGCCGCCGTGCCCGGGAAGGCGACGGCGGCCCGTGCTGCGCGAGACCCGCGGGGCGGGACATGGCCCACCCGATGGCAGCGTGCTTACTTGGCGTTGGGCAGCTTGCCCTCCACGCCCTTCACGTACCAGTTGATCTTGTGCAGGAAGTCGTCGTCGGCGGTTTCGCCGTCCTTGAGCAGCGTCTTGCCGTCCTGGCCGGCGAGGGGGCCCTTCCAGATGGCGAAGCTGCCGTCCTTCAGGCCGGCCTTGACCTTCTCCACCGCTTCCTTGGCGTCGGCGGGCACCTTGTCGGAAACGCTCACCAGGTCGATGGCGCCTTCCTTGACGCCCCACCAGGTGTTGGGGCCGGTCTTCCACGTGCCTTCGAGCATCTCGCCCACGGCCTTCTTGTAGTACGGCGCCCAGTTGATGACGGCCGAGCCCAGGTGCGCGTTGGGGCCGAACTTGCTCATGTCCGAATCCCAGCCGAAGCCGAACTTGCCGGCCTTCTCGGCGGTCTGCAGCACGGCCGAGGAGTCGGTGTTCTGCATCAGCACGTCGGCGCCCTGGTTGATCAGGCTCTGCGCGGCCTCGCCTTCCTTGGGCGGATCGAACCACTTGTTGACCCACACCACCTTGGTCTTGATCTTCGGGTTGACCGACTGCGCGCCCAGGGTGAAGGCGTTGATGTTGCGGATCACCTCGGGAATGGGAATCGAGGCCACCACGCCCAGCGTGTTGGACTGCGTCACCTTGCCAGCGATCACGCCGGCCATGTAGGCGCCCTCGTAGGTGCGGCTGTCGTAGGTGCGCATGTTCTCGGCGCTCTTGTAGCCGGTGGCATGCTCGAAGCGCACGTCCTTGTGGTCCTCGGCCACCTTGAGCATCTGCTCCATGTAGCCGAAGGTGGTGCCGAAGACGAGCTTGTTGCCCTGCGCAACCATGTCGCGGATCACGCGCTCGGCGTCGGCGGCCTCGGGCACGTTCTCGACGAAGCTGGTCTGGATGCGGTCGCCGTATTCCTTCTCCACTTCCAGCCGGGCGCGGTCGTGGGCGTAGGTCCAGCCCGCGTCGCCCACCGGGCCGACGTAGGCGAAGGCCACCTTCAGCGGCTCGGGCTTGGCCGCCGGGGTGGAAGCCGGGGCCGGGGCG
Organism: uncultured Azohydromonas sp.; assembly: GCF_937926365.1. Lineage (GTDB taxonomy): Bacteria > Pseudomonadota > Gammaproteobacteria > Burkholderiales > Burkholderiaceae_C > Azohydromonas. The sequence goes on from NZ_CALAOH010000068.1 coordinate 13,451, forward strand.
GAAACCGCCGGCGCGGCCTCTTCCTTCTTGCCGCAGCCCACCAGGGCAGCGGTGGCCGCCAGCGAGGCCCAGCCGGTCAGGCGCAGCAGCGATCGCTTGGAAATCGTCATGTAAATCCTCTCTTGGGTTTGCGAGGTTGTGGGGTCAGCTTGAGAAAAAACGGCCAGCCTCAGGAGCCGGGGAAGAAGGGCTTGCCCAGCGAGGCCGGCATGTTGGCGCGAATCCACGTGGGGTTGCGCGAGATGAGCACCAGCACCAGCACGGTGGCGAGGTAGGGCAGCATGGTCAGCAGCTGGCTGGCCACCTCCACGCCTTCGCCCTGTAGGTGGAACTGCAGCATCGTGACGCCGCCGAAGAGGTACGCGCCCAGCAGCACGCGCGCCGGACGCCAGGTGGCGAAGGTGGTCAGCGCCAGCGCGATCCAGCCCTTGCCGGCGATCATCCCTTCCACCCACAGCGGCGTGTAGATCACCGAGACGTAGGCGCCCGCGAGCCCGCACAGCGCGCCGCCGGCCATCACCGCCGCCAGGCGGATGCGCCGCACCGGGTAGCCCAGCGCATGCGCCGACTCGGGCGACTCGCCCACCGCGCGCACCACCAGCCCGGCGCGCGAGCGGTAGAGGAACCAGGCCAGGGCCATGGCCAGCGCGATGGCGAGGTACACCATCGGGTGCTGCTTGAAGAACGCCGGGCCCACGAAGGGAAGGTCCGCCAGGCCTGGGATCTCGAAGCGCGCGCGCTCGGGCAGCTTCTCCTGCGTGTAGCGGATGCCCACGAAGGCCGAGAAGCCCGCGCCGAAGAGGCTCAGCGCCAGGCCGGTGGCGTACTGGTTGGTGTTGAGCCAGATCACCAGCGCGCCGAAGGCCGCGGCCAGCAGCGCCCCGGCCAGCGCGCCGGCGCCGAAGGCCAGCACGTCCGAGCCCGTGTGCACCGCGGTGGCGAAGCCGGCGATGGCGGCCACGAGCATCATCCCCTCGGCGCCGAGGTTGAGGATGCCCGCGCGTTCGTTGATCAGCAGACCGAGCGCCGCGATCGCCAGCACGGTGCCGGCGTTGAGCGTGGCGGCCAGCAGCAGGGCGAGCGCTTCCATCAGGCGCTCCTCTGCGCGGTGGCGGCCGCCGCGGCGGCCCGGGCGCCGCGCTGCCAGCGCAGGCGGTAGTGGATGAGCGTGTCGCAGGCCAGCAGGCTGAACAGCAGCAGGCCCTGGAACACGCCGGTGATGGACTTGGGCAGGCCCAGGCGCGACTGCGCCAGTTCTCCACCGATGAAGAACATGCTCATCAGGATGGCGGACAGCGCGATGCCGCCCGGGTGCAGCCGCCCAACGAAGGCGACGATGATTGCGGCGAAACCGTAGCCCGCGGGCACGTGCGGCGTGAGCTGGCCCAGCGGCCCCACGGCCTCCAGCGCGCCGGCCAGGCCCGCCGCGCCGCCGGACAGCAGCAGCGCCGTCCACAACGCGCCGCGCGAGGAGAAGCCCGCATAGCGCGCCGCCAGCGGCGCCAGCCCGCCCACCTGCAACTGGAAGCCGGCGTAGGTGCGGAACAGGAACAGCCAGGCCGCCACCACCGCCCCCAGCGCGATCAGCACGCCGATGTTGGCGCGCAGGCCGTCGATGAGGCGCGGAATCTTGGTTGCGGCGGCAAAGGTGATGGTCTGCGGAAAATTGAAACCCTGCGGGTCCTTCCACGGGCCGTACACCAGGTAGCCCAGCAGCAGCTCGGCCACGTACACCAGCATCAGGCTGACCAGGATTTCATTCGCGTTGAAGCGGTCGCGCAGCAAGGCCGTGATGCCGGCCCAGAGCATGCCGCCCAGCACGCCGGCCAGCAGGATCGGCAGCACGATCCAGCGGCTGGAATCGGGCCCGGCCTGCATGGCCATCCACCCGGCGCCCAGCGCCCCGAGGATGAACTGCCCCTCGGCGCCGATGTTCCAGACGTTGGACCTGAAACACACCGCCAGTCCCAGCGCGATCAGCACCAGCGGCACGGCCTTGATGCTGAGCTCGCCCCAGGCGCGGGCGTCCTTGACGGGTTCGACGAAGAAAAGCTGCAGGCCGCGCACCGGGTCCTTGCCCAGCAGCATGAACAGGGCGATGCCGATGAGCACCGTGAGGGCCAGCGCCAGCAGCGGCGAGGCCCAGGACATGAGGCCGGACGGCTGCGGCCGGGCTTCGAGTTTCAACATGGGGTTCGATCGGAAAGGTCAGGCCACGGCGGCCGCGGCGGGCTGCCCGCCGGATTCGTCCCGCGGCCACAGGCCGCTCATCCAGGCCCCGATCTGCTCGACCGTGGCCTGCGGGGTGGGAATGCTGGGGCTCAGGCGCCCCTGGGCGATGACGACCAGCCGGTCGCTGATCTCGAACAGCTCGTCCAGCTCCTCGCTCACCACCAGCAGCGCGCAGCCGGCGTCGCGCAGCTTGAGCAGCTCGCCGCGGATCTGCGCCGCCGCGCCCACGTCCACGCCCCAGGTCGGCTGGGAGACGATCAACAGCTTGGGCCGGGCGTCGATCTCGCGCCCGACGATGAACTTCTGCAGGTTGCCGCCGGACAGGCTCTTGGCGGCGGCGTGCCAGCCGCCGGCCTTGACGTTGAAGCGCTCGATCAGCGACTGCGCCAGCGCCCTCACCCGCGCCCGGCGCAGCCAGCCGCCGGCGGCCACGGGCTCGGTGCGGGTGAGCAGCACGTTGTCCGCCAGCGACAGGGTGGGCACCGCGCCGCGGCCCAGCCGCTCCTCGGGCACGAAGTGCAGCCCCAGGCGCCGGCGCCGGCGCGGCGAGGCCGTGGCGATGTCGCGGTCGAAGAGCGTGATGCTGCCGCGCGCGGCGCGCCGGTCCTCGCCCGAGAGCGCGGCCATGAGCTCCTGCTGGCCGTTGCCGGAGACGCCGGCCACGCCGACGATCTCGCCGGCGCGCACCTGCAGCGCGATGTCCTGCAGCGTGGTGCCGAACACGTCCTGGCGCTCCAGCCGCAGGCCCTTGACCGCCAGCACCACGTCGCCGGGCGTGGTGGCGGCGTGGCGCAGCTGCGGCGGCTCGCTGCCGATCATCAGGCGCGACAGCGAGGCGTTGGTCTCCCGCGTCGGATCGACCTCCCCCGTCACCTTGCCGCCGCGCAGCACGGTGCAGTGGTGGCACAGGCTGCGGATCTCGTCGAGCTTGTGGCTGATGTAGAGGATCGAGCAGCCTTGGCTGGCAAGCTGGCGCAGCGTCACGAACAGCTTCTCCACCGCCTGCGGCGTGAGCACGGAGGTGGGCTCGTCCAGGATCAACAGCTGCGGCCGGCCCATGAGCGCGCGCACGATCTCCACGCGCTGGCGCTCGCCGACGGAGAGGCTGTGCACGGGCCGCATCGGGTCCACTTCGAGCCCGTACTCCTTGGACACCTCGCGCATGCGCGAGACGACCTCGGGCAGCGCCATGGACTTGTCCAGGCCCAGCCAGACGTTCTCGGCGGCGGTGAGGGTGTCGAAGAGCGAGAAGTGCTGGAACACCATGGAGATGCCCAGCGCCCTGGCCTCGTGCGGGTTGCGCACCTGCACGGGGCGGCCGTTCCAGCGGATTTCTCCTTCATCCGGGCGCACGGCGCCGTAGATGATCTTCATCAGGGTGGACTTGCCGGCGCCGTTCTCGCCCAGCACGGCGTGGATCTGTCCGGGTGCGACGCGAAGGCTCACGCCGTCATTGGCCTTCACGGCCGGGTACTGCTTGCTGATCCCCACCAGCTCCAGGCGCAACATGGACGGTGAAACTCCCTTGGATGCCGGCTGGTGCGCCGGAAAAAGTCGTGATTGTGCTATGGCGCAACGGGCCTTCCGCCCCAGCGCGGTGCGTCGGTGGCCGGCGGGCGGGACGAGCGCCACGGCCGGGCTGTTACAGGGTGCAGCTTTCGTGCCGGATTCACGCGCTTGCGTTGCTTCCCTCCCAGGCGCCGCACTTTGCCCATCGTCAAGCTCACGGCATTGACGGCCTGGAAGTGCCGGCTGCAACCGCACGGGACCATTCACACCCCGGCTTCCAGGCCGATAGCCAGGCCACCCCGTCGCCTGTACCGGGGCTCTAAAGCCGTTCGCAGTCGTGAAGTACCTCCTCACCCGCCGCCAGCTCAACCTGGGCCTGGCCGCCGCGCTGGCGGCGCCGGCCATGGGCTCGGCCTCAACCTGGCCCAGCAAACCCATCCGCCTCATCGTGCCCTACCCGCCGGGCGGCTTCACCGACGTGACGGCGCGCCTGGTCGGGCAGAAGCTCGCCGAGGCGCTGGGGCAGCCGGTGCGCATCGACAACAAGCCCGGCGCCAACGGCACCATCGGCGTCGATGCGCTCGCGAAGTCGGCGCCCGACGGCCACACCTTCGCCGTCGTCATCGCCGCGCACGCGGCCAACACCTCGCTGTACGCGCGGCTGCCCTACGACCCGGCATCCTGGCGCCCGCGGGAACCCCGCCGGCGGTGCTGCGCCGCGTTGCGGATGAGGTGGCCCGCATCGTCAGGCACGAGGACACCCGCGCCCGGCTCGAAACCATGGGCACGCTGCCCGTGGGCAGCACGGCCGAGGCATTCGAGAGCTTCATCGCCGCCGAGACGGCGAAGTGGCGCGGCGTCATCCGCACGGCCCGGATCGCGCTGGACTGAGGGCCGGCCGGATCGGCCCTCTCTCGCGCCTACAGGCGCAACGCGAACCGCCACCCGTCACGGCCTTGCGCCGCCGTCCCGGCGTTGCGCCGCCAGCCGCTCGCGCAGCCCGCGCGCGGCCGGACGCATCGGCGTGCGGTGCGCCGTCCAGCCGCCCTGCGACGCCGGCACGAGCGCGTGCAGCCGATGGCCCAGGCGCAGCGCACCGCGGTACAGGCGCGGACGCTCGTTGAGCCAGGCCCACAGCTTCCAGGCCAGCGCCTCGCGCCAGTCCTTGGCGCTGCCCTGCCCCGCCAGCGGCGGATGCCCGGGGTCCGGCTCGTGCTTCGCGGCGTGGCGCAGCTGCATCAGCAGGTCCGGGATGGGAATGCCCACCGGGCACACCTCCGCGCAGGCGCCGCACAGGCTGCTGGCGGTGGGCAGGTCCTGCGTGGGCTCCAGCCCCAGCAGGTGCGGCGAGATGATGGAGCCGATGGGCCCCGGGTAGGTCGTGCCGTAGGCCAGGCCACCGATGCGCGCGTACACCGGGCAGTGGTTCATGCACGCGCCGCAGCGGATGCACTGCAGCGTGGGGCGGAAGTCCGCATCGCGGTAGGCCTGGCTGCGGCCGTTGTCCAGCAGGATCAGGTGCAGTTCGCGCGGCCCGTCGAGCTCGCCTGCGCGCCGCGGGCCGGAGATGGCGTTGAAGTAGGTCGTCACCGCCTGCCCGGTGGCCGAGCGCGTGAGCAGGCTGAACAGCGGCAGCACATGCTCGAAGCGCTCCACCACCTTCTCGATGCCGGTGATGGCGATGTGCACCTCCGGCACCGTGGTGCACATGCGGCCGTTGCCCTCGTTCTCCACCAGCACCAGCGTGCCGGTGTCGGCCACCATGAAGTTCACGCCCGAGACGCCGATCTTCGCGTCGCGGAACTCGTTGCGCAGTACACGGCGGCCGATGGCGATGAGCTCGTCCACGTCCTCGGTGTAGGGCGTCTCGGGAATGCGCTCGGCGAACAGCGCGGCGATCTGCTCCTTGGTCTTGTGGATCGCCGGCATGATGATGTGGCTGGGCCGCTCGCCGGCGAGCTGCACGATGTACTCGCCCATGTCCGACTCCAGGCAGTCCACGCCGGCCTCGGCCATGCGGTGGTTCAGCTCGATCTCCTCGCTGACCATCGACTTGCCCTTGATCATCCGGTTGGCGCCGTGCGCGCGCGCCAGCGCCAGGAAGATCGCGTTGGCTTCCTGCGGCGTGGAGGCCCAGTGCACCTTCACGCCACGCTCGGTCAGGCGCTGCTCCAGGCGCTCCAGCAGGTCGGGCAACTTGGACAGGCTGTACTGGCGGATGGCCTCGCCCACGTGGCGCAGCGCGTCGAAGCCGGCCGCGTCGCCGAAATGGGACGCGCGCTTGGCCTGCAGGAAGTCCATCGCGCTCCTGAAGCTGCGGCGCAGGTGCGCGTCGTCCACGGCCTCGCGCGTGCGCGCCTTGAAGGCGCGCGGATCGACGAAGTGCAGCGGCGCCTCGGCCACCGTGCTGGAAGGCGTGTCCTGGTGCGTCAGTTGAGTGCTCATCGCGGCTCCTGGGCGGCTTGCAGGTCGTTCACCAGCACGATCACGAGCTCCCGGGGCCCGTGCGCGCCGAAGGCCAGCACCTGCTGGATGTCGGCGGTCTTGGACGGGCCGGTGACCAGCAGCAGGTTGGTGGGCATGTCGTCCTGGGCGGCGGTGACGGCGCTCATCGCCGCCGGCAGCCCGGCATACAGGCGGCTGGCGCGCAGCACCGCCACGTGCAGCGGCGGCACCAGCGACAGCGTGCGCGGCTCATGCGCGCCCGGGCGCAGCACCAGCGTGCCGGTGTCGGCGATCCCGGCCTCGGCACCGGTGACGCCGGCGTCGATGGCATCGAAGAGCTCGCCCTTCCACTGCGCCAGCGGCGTGTCGAAGCGGCGTACCTGCAGCCCGTGCAGCGCGGTGTCCAGGCCGGGCTGCAGCGTGCTGGCGGCACCGATGGCCACGCGGGCACACCCGCGCTGCGCCAGCGCCTGGCGCACCACCTGCGGCCAGTCGGCCTCGGACGCGTGCAGCACCTCGGCACGCCAGCCCCGGGCCGCGGTCTCGAAGGGGGCCAGCAGCGTGGCCGGGTCCACGCGCGGGCCGCGGCTGCCGCGGCCATAAGGCCCATCGAGGTAGGGCGAGAGATCGGGCTGGCGCAACGGCGCGGCCGGCGCGGCGGCGCGCAGCGCGCCCAGGATAGCGGCGCGGGCGCCGCGGGTGTCGGGCAGGTTCATGGCAGAGGGCTCCCGGGGTGTTCAGTCCGTGACTTGCTGCGCGGCATCGCGCGCGCCCAGGCGCTCGCGCACGAAGCTCGCCAGGTGCACGCAGCGCGGCAGGGTCTCGCCCGCGGCGCGGCGCTTCTCGGCGGCGTGGTGCAGGTTGAGCAGGCAACCGCAATCGGCGCTCACGAGGACCTGCGCGCCGCAGTCGCGTATGGCATCGAGCTTGTCGCCGACCATGGCCCCGGAGATGGCCGGGTGCCGGGCCGAGAAGGTGCCGCCGAAGCCGCAGCACTCGGCCACGCGCGCCTGCTCGACCAGCTCCACGCCGGGCAGCGCGCGCAGCAGCGCCTCGCTGGGCTGGTGCGTGCCCATCTCGCGCCGCGCCGAGCACGAGGTATGCAGGGCCACCTTCAGCCGCGGCGTGGGCGACGCCGAGGCCGGCTCGGCCAGGCCGAGCACGTCGCGCGCGAAGGCACTGAACTCCACCACGCGGGCGCCGATCGCGCGGGCCTGGGCCGCCAGGGCCGGATCGTGCTCGAAGAGCCTGGGCCAGTGGTGCACCATCATCCCGGCACAGGAGCCCGAAGGCACGACCACCGGCCAGGGCTGCGGAAACAGGTCCAGCTGCGCGCGCGCCACGCGGCGTGCCTCGTCGGTGTAGCCGCTGGTGTAGGCCGGCTGCCCGCAGCAGCTCTGCGCCTCGGGAAACTCCACCTCGATGCCGGCGGCGCGGATGAGCTCGATGGCATCCATACCGGCCTGCGGCGCCATCACATCGACCAGGCAGGTGGAAAAGAAGTAGACCCGCGCCGGGCGGCTCCGGCCTTGGCTCGTGGTGCTGGACATGTCGCTTCCTTCCTTGATGAGTACTGCACGGCGGGGCGCCTTTCATGGCCGGCCCCTCTCCTGCAGCGAACCTAAAATTGAACCTTTCGGATGCCGCCGGAGCCGCCGGCACTGCCAGCGCCGCCACGCCGATGTCCCGACCGCAACGCCTTCCGCCGATCCATGCCCTGGCCGCGTTCGAGAGCGCCGCGCGGCTGGGCGGCTTCGCGCAAGCGGCCATCGAGCTGTGCATCACGCCCAGCGCGGTGAGCCACCGCATCCGGCAGCTCGAAGCCCATCTCGGCGAGCCGCTGTTCGAGCGGCTGCCCACCGGCGTGCGCTTGAGCGAGGCGGGCCAGCGTTACCTGCTCGGGGTGCGCGAGGCCTTCGACAAGCTCTACGGCCTGACGCGCAGCACGCCACAGGAAATACGCCGGCTGCGCGTGGGCTCGCCGCCCACCTTTGCGCGCAACCTGCTCATCCCCCGGTTGCCGGAGTTCTACCAACAGTGGCCCGACATCGAAATCGAGGTCGCGATCGCCTTGCCGATGGAAGAGCGGCCCGAGCGCCACGACGTGGACATCCGCTTCGGCTCGGGCGCCTTCGACGAGCGCAGCAGCATCCGGCTGTTCGAGGACCGCCTGGAAGCGCTCGCCGCGCCGCGCTACGTGGAGTCGCGCGGGCTGCGGCATCCACGGGACCTGGCGCGCGCCGAGTTGCTGCGCAGCCCGCTGCTGCCGTGGCAGCCCTGGCTGGCCGCGGCGGGCCTGGACTGGGCCGAGCCCGCGCGGGGCCCGCTGTTCACCGACCTCGGCATCCTGCTCGAAGCCGCGGCCAGCGGCCTGGGCGTGGCCGTGTGCGGCCATCAGGTGTCGGCCACCTGGCAGCGCACGGGCCAGCTCGTGCCGCTGTTCGGCGTGACGGCGCCCGCACCCAGCAGCTACTTCATGCTGGTTGACGAGGCGCTGTCGCAGCGCCCCGAAGTCCTGGCATTCACCGACTGGTTGCGTTCCAGCCTGTCCTGAGCGCGCCCTGCCCCGCCGGTACGCGGCGGCGCGGGCGCATTCGTACCGGAGCGCGTGTCGCATAGGGGAGCCGGCCAGGCGCTCGGGTCGATCAGTGGACCACCAGCAGCGTGAAGGGCCAGACGTAAGCCTGCATCGTCACGAAGATGCCCACC
>NZ_CALAOH010000069.1 GCF_937926365.1 uncultured Azohydromonas sp.
GCCGCCGGTGCCGGCGGCCGGTTCGGTTGCACCCGCGCCGGCCACCGCCGATTCGACCGCCACGGCGTCGCCGGCCGCGCAGCGCCTGGTGGCGGCGCTCGAACCGGCGTTGGCCCGCGCCCAGGCGCTGTCGCGCGTGCAGGTCGAGCCGCAGGCCGGCGGCGCGGTGAACAACGTCTTCAACGTCAGCGTCACGCTGCAGGGCGGGCCGGGGGCGCAGGCACCGGACCCGCTGGCGCTGGAGCAGGCGCTGTCGGAACTGCTCTACGCGGCGGCGCGCCGCCACGGGCTGGAGATCTGAGTGGCGCTGGGCTATGCCATCCGCATCGGCCGCCAGCAGGTGGGCAGCGACGCCGCGCGCAACGAGCGGCTGCTGCTGTCGCTGGACGTGTCGCTGGGCATGGCCGGCGCGGGCGGGGCTTGCGACATCCGCCTGGGCGACCCGGCCGGCACGCTGGCCAGCCCCGGCGACGCCGTGAGCGTGGAGCTGGACACCGGCGGCGGCAGCCGGCGCGTGTTCACCGGCACCGTGGACCGGGTGCAGCTCGACGCCACGGGGCAGACCGTCCGCGCCTGTGACGGCCTGCGCGAGCTGGCGCGGCTGGAAGTGGACGCCGTGTACGAGGACGTGCGGACCGACTTCGTGGTCAAGGACCTGCTGGGCCGCGCCGGCCTGAGCGTGGGCACGGTGGCGCGCGGCTTCAAGCTGTCCTCGCTGCGCCTCAAGCGCGAGGGCGGCGCGCTGCGCCACCTGCTGCAGCTGGCGTCGTGGTGCGGGGCCGAGCTCTACACCGACGGCGAGGGCAAGGTGCATTTCACGACCCCCGCCGAGGCCGGCGCGAAGCACCGCTTCCGCTTCACGGAGAACGTGCTGCGGCTGGACCTGCAGGCCGCGCCGCCGCGCTGGGACGGGTTGCAGGTGTACGGCGAGGGCGCGGCGGCCAGCCGCGGCGCGGACAAGGCGCACTGGCTGGCCAAGGATTTGTCGGGCGTCACCGGCAAGGCCGCGCTGGACGCGCAGGGCCAGGTGTCCGGCGGCCGAGAAGGAAAGCAATCCCAGCGCTGGGTCCTGGGCGCGGTGCGCTCGGGCGAGGCTGCCGGCGAGGTGGCGCAGGCGCATTTGAAAGCGCTGGCCGCGCGCTGGTTGCGCGGCTTCCTGGAGGTGTTCGGCGAGCCGGCGGTGATGCCCGGCGACGGCGTGGAGCTCAGCGGCATTCCCGAGGGCCATGCCCTGGCCGGGCTGCTGCAGGGACCCCATGAACTGCGCGTGCGCGGCGTGCGGCACCGCCTCACGCGCCAGGGCGGCCTGGTCACGCGGATGGAGTTCTGAGCGATGACGGTACGGGTCGGCGGCATCGAATTCACCGGCGTGCAGGACCTGCGCACCGAGGAGGCGCGCACCCTGGTCGAGCAGCGCGCGCCGGAGCAGCAGGGCAGCGTGTTCCAGGACCTGGGGCGCGAGCCGGTCACCATCGTCCTGGAAGGCCTGCTGTTCACCACCGAGGCGCTGCCCGATCTGGAGAAGCTGCGCGACGCGCAACTCAGGGGCGAGCCGCTGTCCTTCGCCGCCGACATCGCGGTGGGCACCGAGCTGACGCAGGTGGTGGTCGAGGAGCTGAAGGTGCGGCAGCTCGCGGGCTACGCCAGCCGCTACCGCTACGTGCTGCGCCTGCGCGAGTACAAGGAGCCGCCGCAGTCGGCCGACGCCGCGGTGGCTTCGGTCAACGCGGGCGTGGCGGCGGACGCGCAGACCTGGGCCGCGGACAGCCTGGCCGCGGCCGACGTGCTGGAGAACCCGGCCAGCCTGCCGGACGTGCTGGAGCGGCAGCCCGGGGTGCTGGCGCACCTGAGCGCGGCGGACCTGGGCGCGAGCATCGCCGAGCGCAGCTCGCTGCTCAGCGGCAAGACCTTCAGCTCGATCCTGGCGGCGGTGAAGAAGATCGACCCGGCCAAGGCGCTGGCGCTGATCCAGGCCATCCGCGAGGCCGACAGCCTGGGCGCCTTCCTGCAGAAGTACGCCGACGAGGGATTGGATCTGCTCAGCGACCTGAGCGGCATCGACCTGAGCCAGGCCGGCTCGCTGGTGCGCGCCCTGGCCGGCGGCTTCGAGTTCCTCAAGAAGCTCAAGGAAGTCGGCGATGCCGCCGCCCGGCTGGTCCAGGACCTCGGCGCCTACGACCCGCTGCCGGCGGACGTGAAGACGCTGTTCACGGGAAAGCAGGGATGAGCACCACCTCCGACCTGGTCCGCGACCTCAACGACTTCCTGCGCAGCCTGGACGAGCTGCTGCGCACCCGCACCGCGCAGGAGGCGCCCAACATCGCGCGCGACCTGGGTGCCGTGCCCCAGTTCAACGGCGCGCTGGACCTGCTGGGCCAGGGCCTGGGCCAGGTGGGCGGCGGCGTGGACGTGGCTGAGAGCACCGTGGCGCAGGCCGACAGCGCGGTGGCGGGCTTCGAGGTGCTGGCCGCCACGATCAAGGACTTCGGCGACGGCGGCGCGCTGGTCGAGGCCGCCGAGATGGTCGATCTGCCGGCGGGGCCCTTCGAAACCGTGGCCGGCGGCATCGCCCAGGGCGGCCGCTGCCTGGAAGCGGCATTGGGCGTGGCCGAGGTGCTGCCCGATCCGCGTGACTTGCGCGCCACCCGCGCGCGGCTGCAGCAACTGCAGGCCACCGTGGCGGCGCTCAAGGCGCAGCCGGCCGCCAACCCGCCGGCAGCGATTGCCGGACCACAGCAACCCTGAGGGAGGAACCCACCATGAGCGACACCATCAACCCGCCCGCCCCGGCTCCCGCGCCGGCCCCCAGCGCACCGTCCGGCGGCGCCCTCGTACCCGCCAACGCCGGCGCGCTGAGCCCGGAAGACGCCCGCGCCAACCCCTTCAAGGCCATCGCGCTGCTGCTGAAGTCGGTGCGCGAATCGCTCGAAGGCGTCAAGCGCCCCGGGCAGGCGCCGCGCTGGGTGCGCATCGCGCGCATCCGCGGCTTCCAGGGCTCCACCGACTACATCTCCAAGGGCGTGATCCCGGCGCTGGACAAGGGCTTCATCTTCGCCATCACGTACCTGGCCGACCTCACGCTCAAGGCGCAGGACATGCTGTACCAGGCCGACTCGGCCAAGGCGCTGATCGAGGTCTCCGGCGAGATGCTCAAGACCGTCACGCGCGACGACTTCGCGCAGTCGCTGGCCGCCGTGGTGGGCCAGGAGGGCGTGACCAACCCGCTGGGCCCGGCCGGCGGCTTCATCGACACGGTGCTGGGCTTCGTGGACAAGATCCCCGAGCCCGAGGACCTGGAGGCCATCGGCAAGGAGCTCTACGGGCTGCTGGCCATCGAACAGCTGGCGCTGGACGACGCCACCTTCACCAACGCCAGCAAGACGCACCTCAGCATCGCCGCCTCGGGCAAGGTGCGGCTGCTGCAGATGGCGCTGACCGCGCGCACCACGGCCGACCCGGCGCTGGTCAAGTCCATCACCGTGCGCAGCCTGGGCAAGGACAAGGCCGGCACCCAGAACGTGAGCTGGCTGGGCGGGCGACGCATCACCGACAAGATCGCGCCCACGCAGGCCGTGGGCACCTGGGGCGAGGGCGCCGAGGCCGAGACGGTGTACGAGTTCTCCTTCGAGGGCGACGAGGCCGGCAAGGACCTGGAGGAGGCCAACCTGCTGCTGGAGAAGATGGGCTACGCCACGCCCGCCGTGGCCGACAAGAAGGCCTTCAGCGCCGATTTCGCCAAGCGCCTGCGCCGCTTCCAGAAGCTCAACGGCCTGCCCATCTCGGGCGCGCTGGACAACCACACGCTCAACCGCCTGTGGCACCTGAACTTCAAGGACAAGACGCTCACCCGCGCCAAGCCCTACGACGAGGCCGCGCTGGCCGGCTTCGACGACAGCAAGAACGCCGCGTAAGCCGCCATGACCGACCCCGTCGCCCTCATCCGTGCCATCGTCCGCGAGGAACTGCGCGCCCTGCAGCTGGGCGACATCGCCGTGGTCACGAGCGTGTTCGCGCACGCGGACGAGGGCGACGCCCACAACTACGAGTGCAGCGTGAAGCTGCGCGAAAGCGACCTGGAGCTGCGCAAGGTGCCGATGTGCACGCCGCACGTCGGCATGGTCAGCCCGCCCGCGGTGGGCGACCTGGTGCTGCTGTCCTACGTGGGCGGCGACATCAACCGCGCCGTGGTGGTGGGGCGGCTGTACTCCGACGCGGCCCGCCCGCCCGTGCACGCGGAAGGCGAGTGGCGCGTGGAGTCGCCCCTGAAGGGCCCCAGCTCGCTGGCCATCGACAAGGACGGCGCGGTGGTCGTGACCGCGGGCAAGACGGTGGTCACGGTGCGCCGGGACGGCGAGGTCGAGATCGCCGGCGAGAAGGACCTCCGGATCGACGTGAAGGGCAACGTGGCGATCAAGTGCGGCGACTGCACGGTGGACGCCTCCGGAAAGATCGACCTGGGACAGGGCGGCGCCGGCGTCATCACCGAGGGCAGCCACAAGTGCTACTACACCGGCGCGCCGCTGGTGGGGTCGAAGAACGTCAAGGCCAAGGGATAGGCATGCCCGCACCCACCGCCCAGCCCCTCGAAGGCCTCGCGACCGCCGCCCTGCAAGGCGCCGGGCTGCGCGGCCGGAACATCCCGGACCTGGCCAAGGCGCTGGCGCAGGCCACGTCGCAGGCGCTGACGCTGTTCCTGGGCATGGCCATGGTGCTGCCCGGCACCGCGGCCGGCGTGGACCCGATCACCGGCAGCGGCGCCGTCGCGGGCCCGGGGCGGCTGGCGCCGCCGCCGGCCGGCGGCCCCGGCGCGCAGCAGCTCGAAGGTTTGACCTTGGCCGCGCTGCAGGCGCAGGGGTTGCGCGGCGAGAACATCCCGGACCTGGCCAAGGCCGTCGCCGCCAGCCTGGCGCAGGCCATCCTGATGTTCACCTCGCAGGTGATGGTGACGCCCGGCGTGGCCGTGGCCGGCTTCGTCACCGTCGCGCCCGGGACGCTGATGCCGCCCGCGCCCGGCAAGGCGCAGCTGGAGCCGCTGGTCAGCGGCTTCGTGATGCAGAACGGCCTGCGCGGCCAGGACGCGCCCGCGCTGGCCGGCGCCCTCGCCGACTTCATCGCCCAGTCGCTGACGCTGCTGGTGGCACAGGCGATGGTGGCGCCGGGCGTGGCCTGCACGCCCGCGGCCACGGCGGCGCCGGGGAGGTTGATGTGAGCGCCGATCCCTTCAAGGCCGACCTGCGCCTGGCCTGGCCGGCGCTGCCGCAGGACCCCTGCGCGCCGCCGGCGCCCCCGGGCCCGGCCATGGTGGACGGGCGCGACAACCTGGTGCAGGCGCTGCTGCTGCGCCTGGCGGTGGACCGCGGCGAGCTCGCGGGGCTGGCGCATCCGCGCTACGGCAGCCGCATCTACGACCTCATCGGCGAGCCGATGGACCGGGCCAACAAGGAACTGCTGCGCCGCTACGTGCGCGAGGCGCTCAAGTCCGAGCCGCGCGTGAAGGAGATCCTCTGGGTACGGGTGGAGGAGCGGGCTTCCGAGCCGGGTGTGCTGGACATCACGGCGGCGGTGCGCGACGTGGCCGACGGCCAATTCGAACTGGGGATGCAACTGGATGTCCGCTGACACGCCCTTCGACACCAAGGACTTCGCCCGGCTCAGCGCCGATCTGCTGGCCGCGGCGCGCAGCGCCGCCGTGCCGGTGGACGACAACGAGGGCAGCGTGGCGCGCACGCTGCTCGAAGCCTTCGCGCGCGAGCTGGCCGTCTGCTACGAGCAGCTGCGCCAGGTCTACCGCTTCGGCTACCTGGAGAGCGCCGAGGGCGCCGCGCTGGACAAGGTGGTGGCGCTGCTGGGCCTGGAGCGCCGCCGCGCCGGGCACGTGGAAGGGCTGGTGAGCTTCTTCCGCGGCCAGAGCGCGCCGGAGGACATCCCGATTCCGCCCGGCACGCTGCTGGCGGGGCGCGACATCGCGCTGTTCGAGACCGTGGAGGCCGACGCCGCCATCCGCAAGGGCACGCTCGAAGCCGCGGTGCGGGTGCGCTCGGTGGAGCCCGGCTCCGAAGCCGTGGCCGCGCACCGCGTCACGCTCATGCCGCGGCCGATCTGGGGCGTGGACGGGGTGGACAACCGCGCCGAGCTCACGCCCACCCAGGCCGAGGAAAGCGACGCCGAGCTGCGCGAACGCGCGCGCTACCACCTGGAGCGGGTCAAGACCGGCACCGTGGACGCGCTGGCGCAGGCGGTGCGCAGCCTGGGCGTGGCCGAGGCCAGCATCCGCGAGAACCCGGAGATCGCCGGCGACGTGTCGGTGATCCTGGGCGACCCGGACATCGACGACGCGCTGGTGGCCAAGGTGCGCGAGGCGTTGCAGAAGGTGCGCCCGGCCGGCGTGCGGCTGACCGTGGCCGCGGCCGAGCGCGTGTACGTGCAGGTGGCCGCCACGCTGGTGCTGCGCGAGGACTACCGCGAGGAGGAGCGCCGGCGCATCCGCGGCGAGCTCGAAGCCGGGCTCAAGGCCTACTTCGCCACGCTCAAGGTTGGCGAGCCGGTGCGCGCGGCCAAGGTGCTGGCCATCCTCACCGCCGTGGCCGAGGTGGCCGAGGTGCAGGACCTGCCCGGCCGCCGCCGCCTCTCGGCCTGGCTGCCGCGCCCGGAGCGGCCCGATACCCTGGCCGACAGTACCGCCCGCTACGCGCTGCACAACGGCGACCTGCAGCTGGAACCCGCCCAGCGCGGCACGCTGGACCCGGAGCGCAGCCCCGTGCTGCTCAGCCTGGAGGCGCCCGCGCCCGAGGTGTGGGTGGACGCGGCCTTCTCCCCGGCCCTGGGCTCCGAGCAGGAGGCCGCGGTGCGCCAGGGCCTGCAGGTCAAGCTCGACACCTTCAAGCCCGGCGACACGCTGACTTTCGCCAAGCTGCGCGACGGCCTGCCCCAGCTGGCCGACGGGCAGACGGTGCAGCGCTTCACGCTCATCCACCGCAAGGACAACAGCGTGGTGTCGCTGGCGCCCCATCAGGCGCAGACCGACACGCTGCGCGAGCGCGAGCGGCTGCGCGTGAGCCGGCTCATGGTGTGGGAGGCGCCCCGTGGCTGACGCGCGCGCCCGGCGCGAGCGGCTGCTGGGCCTGCTGCCGCGCGTGATCGCCGAGCAGCCGGCGCACAGCCCGGTGGGCGTGTTGATCGGCCTGATGGCGCAGTCGCTGGCGACGCTGGACGAGGCGCTGGAGCGCACGCTGCGCGACCACTGGGTCGGCCTGGCCCGCGCCGAGACCGCCGCCGATGAGGCGCTGGCGCTGCTGGAGCGCCTGGGAGCCGGGCTGGGCCATCCCAAGCTCGACGGCGAGCCGCGCGAGGACTACCGGCTGCGCCTGATGCGCGCCGACCGGCTGCGCCAGGGCGCCACGGGCAAGCCGGTGCCGGTGCTGGCGGCGCTGTGGCCCGAGGCGCTGGCCGCGCTGGTGAGCGAGGCGCGCAACCGGCTGGCCGCGGAGCTGTCCGAGCTGGCCGAGCACGACGGCGAGGGGCAGGCGCTGGCCGTGCGCGACCAGTGGCAGCGGCTGGCCGGCCTGGACCCGGCGCTGCGCGAGGACCCCGCGGCGCTGGACCTGCCCGCCGACACCCCCCGCGCGGCGCTGCCCGCGGCGGCGGCCGAGCGATGGCGGCAGGTGCTGTCGCGCCACTGGGAGCCGGTGCTGCGGCGGCACTGGGAGACGCTGGCGCTGGAGCCGGATGCCCGCCCCTCCGGCGCCGATGCGCTGGGCCGCCTGGGCGGGCTGCTGGGGCTGGCGCGCATGGGCCGGCGCCACCTGCGCGTCGTGGAGCAGGCTCAGCAAACGCAGCGGGAGAAGGTGACGGAGAGCTTCGAGGTCCGCGAGGACATGGAGGCCTTCAGGCGCCGCATCCGCCACACGGCCCGGGTGCTGGGGCAGGGCCTGACCAACCCGCAGGCCCTGCTGGAGCTGGCGCTGGTGGCCCTGGGCACCGAGCCCTGCGCGCGCCACCGCCTGGACCGCGACACGCTCATCGCGCATGGCGTGGCGCCGGGCACCACCGCCCGCTGCCCGGGCTGCCAGGGCGCGCCGGTGGAAACCTGTCCCAACGCCGCCGGGTGGCTGGTGGAAGCGCGCATCACCGACAACCCGCTGCGGCGGGTGTCGTGGTCGCCGCCGGCGGCGTGCCGCCCGGGCGACGCGCCCTTCCAGGTGCCCAGCGCCAGCCTCGTGACGGCGGTGCCGGAGCTGCGCGTGCAGGCGGTGGAGGGCCGCGTGAGCTACCCCTTCCTGCAGAACCGCGACACCGGGGAAATCATGCTCTACGCCGGCGACCTGGAGCCCGGCGAGGTGCTGAGCGTGTGGCCGCAGGTGGAGCCGGAGGAGCAGGCCGTGTTCGACAGCCACGACGCCGTCAACGCCTACCCCTGGCAGCCGCAGTACCCCTCGGGCAGCGCGGTGGTGGTACGCCCGGACGGCAGCCTGCGCGACGTGAGCGACCGCATCTGCTTCCTCACCGGCACGCGCTTTCCCGAGGCCGACGTGGACCCGGAAGACCCCACCGCGCCACGCTATGCTGCGGAGGGCGCGGCCGAGGGCGTGCGCTTCGCCGACGCGCTCAACCGCGGCGACAAGTTCGACGGCGCCGGGACCGTGTTCGCCGGGGCCGAGGGCGACGCCGGCGCGCACTTCGGCTCCAGCAGCCAGCGCGTGCGCACGCCGCGGCTGCGCCCGGGGCGCGACACCTGGGTCTATGACGCCTACACGCGCGACGAGGTCCGGGCCATCGTCGGCGACCACCCCGGCGAGCTGCTGGAGGAGGCGCCCGAGGCGGTGGTCGCCGGCGCGGCGGCGCTGGTGTTCGCCTGGTGGGTGCGTCCGCCGGCGCTGTTCCGCCTGAGCATCCCCAAGAACGCGCACGTGCTGCGCGCCGATGAGCGCGGCGCGCTGGAGCTGGTGGCGCAGCTGGTGCGGAAGGCGCGCGCGGCGGGTGTCACGGCGCTGGTGGATTTTCCGGAGCCGCCGTGGCGCGAGGAGCACCCCATGGCCGACAGCCTGCGCATCGAACTGCGGCTGAAGCAGCGCGACACCCAGACGCTGGGCGCCGGCGCGCCGGCCTGGCTCAGCCGCGCCGGCCTGCAGGAGCGGCAGCGCCTGTCCGAGGGCGCGCCCGTCTTCCGCGGCGTCCACGACGCCACCCGCTTCGACAGCTCCAGCTACGACTAACCCATCCACGGAGAACTCCCACCACCATGGCGATGCATGAAGCCCAAGGCCTGGGCGGCCGGTTGACCATCGAACTGCACGCGCCGGACGGGCGCACGGTGCTGGCGCGCCGGCACGACAACCTGATCACCGCCACCGGCCAGACGCTGGTGGCGCGCCTGTTCACCGGCGAGGTGTCGGGCAAGCCGGAGCTGCACATCGCGGTGGGCGACAGCGCGGCGAAGGAAACGCTGCAGGACACCGCGCTGGGCCACCAGCTCGACGCGGCGGCGGCGGAGATTCCGCCCATCGGCGCCATGACCGGCGACAACCCGCCGCGGGCGCGGGCCATCGTCAAGGCCAATTTCCCGGCGCTGACCAGCGGCCAGGACCAGACGCTGCGCGAGGCCGGGATTTTGGTGGTATTTCCCAACCGCGGCCCGCTGCTCTACAACCGGGTGACTTTTCCCGACATCACCCGGACCGCGAATCTCGAAATGACCCTGACCTGGGAGGTATTCTTCTGATGGCCGCCGAACCTTACGTCAGCAAGCAGCCGGGGGATATCATCCGCGCCGGCGACTGGAATGACATGCAAAGCAAGGCCCGCGATGAAATTCGCGGCCATACCCATACCGGCGATGCCGACGGCAAGCGCATTCCGCGCGCCGGCATCGAGCCCGGGGCGGTTGACGGCAGCCTGATCAACACGGCGGCCGAGGTGACGGTCAAATCGCTGACCACCACGGACCTTCGTGTCAACGGCAAGGCCATACTCGGTGACATTGCCGACCTGCTGGGCACCGTCAAGAGTTTGGGCAACGACAAGCTCAACCGCGCCGGCGATACCGTCAAGGGCTCGCTGACCATTTCGCAGGACCTGGCGGTGGGCAATGCGCTCACGGTCGCCGGGGCCTCGACCTTCAAGAACCTGGTCACGGTGTCGGATTTGAAGTCGAATGCCGGACTGAAAGCCACGGGCAGCGTGGAAGGCGGCAACGGTTCGGTGCGCATCGGCCTGGACGAAGGCGGCTCGGGGGTACGCTGCATCAGTTTCCTGCGCGATGCGAAGGACGAGGCCAATGCCGGCAAGATCAGTTACCGGGGCGGTTTCGGCAGCGACACGCTCAATATCGTGGGCGCGGGCGTCAACGGTTCGAACCGGGTGGTGCGCATCTACGACAACCTCATCGTCGGCTCCAAGCTCACCATCAGCGACATGCCCGATGTCGTGGCCTCGATCAGGGCCTTGGAAAACTCCCGGGTGAACCGCACGGGTGACACCATTTCCGGCTCCCTGACCGTGCAGCAGAACCTGAGCGTCAGCGGCGCGATACAGACGGGCGGCATTTTGTCCTCGCCCTCGGGGCTGCGTTTCGACGGCGACCGCAATACCCACATCGACTGCGACGGCTCGCTCTACCGCTACAAAGGCCAGGTTTACCTGACCTGTGATGACAATATCTACCTTCGTGACTATGTCCGGAACAAGTACATTCACATGGACGTGGCCAACACGAAAATCAATTATTCTTCCGACGAGCGGCTGAAAAAAGATTTCAGGGGCCTCACCGGCAGCCTTTCCAGGCTGTTGAGCCTGGAGGGGCTGCATTTTCGCTGGAAGGACGACGACCATGGCCGCGAGCAGGTCGGCTTCGTCGCCCAGAACGTGCGGCAGCGGTTTCCGGAGCTGGTGGACACCGGGCCGGATGGCATGCTGTCGGTGCATTACACCGGCTTCATTCCCTTCCTGGTCGAGGCGCTGAAGGAGCAGCAGGCGCAAATCCAGTCCCTGCGCGCGGCGCTGGCAAAACAAGGAGCGTGATGCCGTTCGGGTCGCGCATCGTGGCAGTCCATTTTTAGAGTCCCATGCAGCAACAAATTGAACAGCGCCTTGCCCAATTGCGCGAGGAATTCAGTGCCGGCCAGAACGTGCTGGTGGAAATCGAGAATCGCCGGGCCGAGGTGCAGCAGACGCTGCTGCGCATCGGGGGCGCCATCCAGGTGCTGGAGGAACTGCTGAAGGAGCGGCAGGGCGGTGCGGGCGGTGCGGCTGGGTAACGCGCCGCCATGGCTGCCGCACCAACGCTGCTGACCGCCGACGGCCAGGACCCGGGCAGCCACGCCGTGGCCGTGGCTGGCGACGGGCTGGAACTGCTGCTGCGCATCGGTGCGGGCCAGGAGCTCGATGCCGGCGCCACGCTGCGCCTGGTGCCGGCGCCGGGCAGCGGCGTGCCGGTGGCCGAGGAGGCGCTGGCCGCGGTGGTCGCCAGCAACGCCGGCGGCGCGCCCGACGGCGTGAAGGACGTGTCGTGGATAAGCGCGGACTGGGGCGCGGAGCGTCCGCTGTGCTGTCTCACCGTCGCGCTGCCCGCGGGCAAGGCCGCCGGCAAGGCGCGGGTGAAGGTGCACAGCGGCGGTGTGTGGCTGCCGCTCATGCCCGCCGACATCATCGACACGGGCAGCGCGCAGCGCTTCGTGCCCGTCATGGCCAGCAAGGTGATGGTCGAGCTGATCGCGGCGGACGAGAAGTTCCCAGGGCTGTGGAAGCCCGCCCCGGCCCCCGTGGCGTCGGTGGAGGCGAGGGCCGCCACGCTGCCAGGCGACCTCAGCCTGGCGGTGGCGGGGCAGGCGCCCTTCTTCCGCTGGACAGGGCTGCTGCCCGGCGCCGGCCTGCGGGTGGACGGCCTGGCCGCCGCGGTCAACCCGGTGCTGGCATCGGGCACGGACAACGCGGTGCGGCTCACGCTCAAGGCGGGCACGGCGGGGCAGCTGCGGCTGCCGTTCCAGCCGGCCGTGCTGCACGTACTGCGTTTTCCGGCGCTGACGCTGCCGCTGGGCTGGGCGGGCACCGGCCAGGCCGTGGGCCAGCAGGTGCTCGGCCTGGGCAAGGCGGGCGCGCAGATCGCGGAGCTGGTGTTCGACCTGGCGCCGCGGCTGCCCCCGGTGAAGCTGCTGGGCGCGGACGGGGCGCCGACCTGGGGCGCGGCCCGCTATGCCTGCGCCCTGGACGGCGTGGCGCAGGGTTTCGGCCTGGACGAGGTGCCGGCGCCGGTGATCGGGGTGGACCTGCCTCTGCGTCCGCGCGGCCGGATGCTGTCGGGCAGCGTGGCGCTGCATCCGGACCTCAACGGGCGGCCGGCGCCGCGGCCCTATGGCGGCGCGGTGCTGCCCATCGAGTGGCCGGCCGGCGCCGATCCGCGCGGTCCGGACGGCTGGCTGTCGCTGGACTTCCCTCGGCCGTTGCAGCTGCCCGATGCGGCGTGGTGGGTGGTGCTGAGCCTGGGCGAGGGCGAGGCGCTGTGGGCGCTGGGCGATGCGCCGCCCGCGCCGGCCGCCGGCTGCATGTACCGCCAGGGCGAGGCGCAGTGGCTGCCGGTGATGCCGGAAGGCGAGCGCTGGGCACTGGCGCGGCTGCGCCTGCTGGCGCCGGACGTCACGCCGGTGTTCAACCTGAGCGCCCGCCGTGGCGCGCAGGTGGTGAGCCTGTGGCCCGATGACGCGGGCCACGTGCGCGCGGATGCCGAGGCGCTGCGCGTCCTCAACCGCGACGGCGGCGCGGAGCTGGTGCTTCGGGCCGAGGCGTCTTGCGCCGGCCGGCTCGACCTGAGCCGGCTGCGCCTGGCCTGCAGGTGAATCGATGCTGAGCGAACTGGAATCCTGGCTGGCCGCGGTCCTGGGCCGTGGCCTGCCCGCCAACACGGCGGTATCCGCGGGGCCGGTGGCCGCTGCCGCCACCGCCGCGGGCGTGAACGTCTGCGCCGGCGGGCTGGCGCTGCTGCCAGTGGCGGCGGTGGAGGAGGCGCAGGCGCGCTCGCGCGAGCCCGCCTTCGCGCAATCCACCGTCCGCTTCAATGGCGACGGCCAGACCACGCGCTTCGCGCTGGCCGGCGATGAGTTGGCGGAGGTGCGGCTGGCGGCGGAAGCGGGAGCCCCGGTGGGCCGTCTGGCCAGGCTGGGCGACCAGTGCTGGCACGAGAACGGGCAGTTGAGCTTCCTGCGTGCACCGCAGGCGCCCGTGGCGGCGGTGCTGCGCGGCGTGCCGGCGGCCGGCTATCGGCAGGCGGTGCCCGCCTCGCTGGCGCTGGGTTTCACTTTCCAGGGCCCGCGGCCGGCGGAGGTGGACGGCTGGTGCGCGGCGGCGCTGGCCGCCGTGCTGTGGGCCTTCGCGGAAAGCGACTACGTGGAGCTGGCCGAGGTGGCGGCGCTGGGTTTCAGCTTGCGCCTGCTGCATCCGCGGGCGGAGCTGCAAACCATCACCCGCGACGCGGCCGGGCCCGACGACGCCCGGCAGGCGCGCACACGCATGACGCTGGGGCTCAGCGGGGAATTGGAATTCAACCTGGCGCTGGGGACGGCGGAGGCGCCGCAGCTGATCCGGCGCATCCTGGGGACGCTGCAGGCGAGGCGGGAAAGTAAAGAGGAGTTTGGTGTGCCGGATGGCGAATGACGGGGGAATACTGCGGATCGGACGGAATTCCACTTGATTTTCATTCCTCCCGACCCCGTTCGGGTTCAGGACGAACGGAATGCGGGCTCGTGAATCTCATGGAACCCGTGTTGCTGGGAGCCGCATGGCCTGCCAGGAAAATTTGCCACATCAATTTGCTCAACTACTTGAACCCTGGTGTGCCATGAGGCATGAGGGGATGCCCGTGCTGCGTGCATCCTGGTCAGCATGCTTGCGGCCGAGCGGCGAGGCTCGCTGTTGTTCGGCAGGGTACAAGGGTGTTCTGTGCGTGAGCAATTTCACATGCCGGAGGTGATTGACGCCTCCAGGGCAGGGTGCTTGGGCTGACTTTCAAATACGCTTGCAAGCGAAACCGAAGCCCTGAGGACATGACCGTGGAAATATATAGAAAGTTCACCGTTGTCTTCATTACCCCGGACGGCGCGACCAACTCGCTTCGAATTGAGCTGACCAGCAATTGCAGTGCGCTTGCCAAGGACAAGACGCTTGATGCCTTGCTCGCTGAGGCATTGAATCGCTGGGAGAGCGCGGCTGGTGTCAGGATCATAGATATGCCGCAACAAGCATCCGCGGAACAAGCGACTTTGCCTGAAGCAGTGGAGTAATACGGGTTCCAGTTGAACTGACCAGCCTTGAAGTGTTTTCCGGGTGT
The DNA here is from genome assembly GCF_937926365.1 of uncultured Azohydromonas sp. Classification (GTDB taxonomy): domain Bacteria; phylum Pseudomonadota; class Gammaproteobacteria; order Burkholderiales; family Burkholderiaceae_C; genus Azohydromonas. Next base: position 14,315 of record NZ_CALAOH010000069.1, read on the forward strand.
GCCGGCGGTTGTGTCACGGCTCAGAAAAATCAGGGTGGCGCGTGGGACCGGATTTTGCCAGCTCCAGAATACGCATCGCATTACGGCGCGCGTCCCCTCTGCAGCCGTTGACGACTTGTGTGGCCATGTCCAGGATTTGTTTTTTCAGCGCATGGTCAGGCTTTATGAAGCCCTGGTCCATTTCATACAGAAGAATGCCCGTCGCCATGTTGAGGGCATAAGAATCCTTGATGGGAGTCTTCATGATGGCCAGCATGAGGGCTTCGTTTGACGATATGAGCCCCCTGCTCAAATCGCTCACCGCTTTCAGCATGGAAAACAGATCGCCGTCACCCTTGTTCAGTTGTTCAAGGCGTGCGGCAATCAGGCTTATGCATTCCTGGCGCAGTTCCTTGCTCTTGTTGGCCACTTCAACCAGCATGGTGGCGGCTTCCACGCTCATGGATTCATTCTGATCGAACAGTTTGGCTTTCCAGTGATCAAATTTATCTTGCGTGTCCGCGAATATCAGCATGTCTGCGCCTACGGGTAAAAGTTCTGGGCTGCCCCCAGCTTGGGTGAGGAAGCTTGCTTGCGCATGGCGACGCAGCGTGGTCAGAGCCTTCGCCATACATCTGCCCTGGGTCACGCAGCACACCACCAGGCTGGAAAAGGAAGTTTTTAGCGTCCTTCGCTGGAAACAAGCTTGAGCCGTGGCCTGAACCCGCCTGAGTTTGCCGCCGTGCGTGAATTACTGCACGTTCCGGCGGCTCGCCGTACATGGCGGTGGCTCAGGTCGTACGCCGATGCGTATGGGAAACATCGGCTCCCGGCATCGAACCTGGCATCAAGTCGCTGAGCACGCTCCCGCTGCGGTTTGTTTTCTTGTGGCGCGTGGTGTCATGTCGCTCCGCAACGGGCATGCATCCGTCATCAGACTGTGCTCTCACGGCGCAAGGTCCCGGTTGCCGCAGATTTCCAGCCCGTGTCGTCGAGGCTCGTTGCGGCAGCCGGGACTACTGCAAGTGCTTGTTGTGCCAAAGACAATTAGCTGATTCGCTTAAAAGCACTCAACTTTCTCATTTTTTTAGTAGGTAAGATTATGGGGGATTATCTGAACCAAAACGCTCCGGATAGGCTTTTCTGCCCATCTTTTCCATAACCCAAAAACCATTCCATTCCTGAACTGCCTCAGGTAGCGCCGGCGTTGTCGGTCAATGGTCCTCAGGCGCTGAAACCGTCCCATTCGCGCAGGCTCTTCACCCAAACCGGCGCGAGAGCGCGGCCAGTTCCTCCTTCAGCGTCTTTTCCATGGCGCTGAGCGCGTTCGCCGCCTCGGCATCGCGCTTGGTGTCGGCCTTGAGCTGCGCCTCCGCCTCGGCCGCCTGCTTGCGCAGCGCCTCATCGGCCTCGGCCAGGCGCTTGAACGCCGCGCTGTGCAGCACGCTGGTCGCCTCCTTGCGCTCCGCCTCCTGCTGCTTGAGCCCGGCGCGCATCCGCGCCGCCGCCGCGTCCAGCCCGGCCATCGCCTCCTTGGCCATGCCGTCGAAGGCTTCGGCGCCGATGGAGGCGCTTTCGCCGCCTTCGAAGTCGGGGTGCTCCGGCACCAGCAGCACCGTGCCCGCCTCGATGCGCGCGAAGTCCACGTGCGGGTTGAGCTCGCGCAGCGTGTCCAGCGGCACGCTGGTGGGCGAGCGGCCCGGCTTCAGCAGCCGGCCGAGCTGGCCCTGCAAGTCGCCGGGCTTCCTGATCACGATCATGCGCATGGTGGCCTCCGCCGCCCTCAGCCGTTGAGGTTGAACTTGCGCCACTCCTCCGGCAACGGCGCGCCGTTGAGCGCGATGCCGTGGGTGGTGATGTTGCCCAGCACCGCGGCCGACTTCGCGCCCACGATCGTGATGGCCTGCTCGTCGCACTTCACCCGGTTCGCGTTCACGATGACCGTGGGCGAGTTGATCGACACCGCCGCGCGGCCGCCGCGGTACTCGCAATGGTTGTCGCTGAACATCGTGTCGCCCCCAGCCAGCACCACCACCGCCGACACCCGGCCCAGCGAGCGGAAATGGTTGCCCAGCAGCGAGGCGCTGGTGCCGCGCGCCACCAGGGCGCCGGTAACGTCGGTGTCCAGCTCCGCCGCCACGATGAAGGCCCGGCTGCCCGCCAGCACCAGCGTGTGCCGTTCCTCGATGCGCACCGAGGTCACGCTGCCGGTGCGCGAGACCAGCGACGCGTTGTTGCCGGCCGTACCGGCGGCGATCAGCTGGTCTTCGACCATGGCGGCGACCCAGGGCGACTGGGCGCCCTCGGCCGCCGTACCGCCGTCGCGCACGACCTGGTTGTGCTGCACCTCGGCGCGCTGGCACGGCGCGCGCACCATGATCCCGGCGCCCAGCCCGGCGAACTCGGCCATCGGCGCGATCTCCGCGATCTCGTTGCCGCTCACCCGCGCGCGCTGCGTTGCGATCGTGAGCACGCCCGCGATGAGCGGGCTGCGCGCCGCCTCGAAAGCCAGGCGCCGCACCGTGTTGCTGGCGATGGTGGCCGTGCCGGTGCGCAGCACCGCGATGCCGGCCACGATGCCGTTGCCGTCGGGCTCGCCGCGCAGGTCGCGCAGGTGGTTGTTCTCGATCGACACCGTGTCCGAGCGCGCCTCCTCGCCCATCACGATGCCCAGCCCGCAGTCCCGCGCGATGTTGAGCTTGACGATCAGCTCCGCCGCCGGCGCCAGCACGGCGATGGCCGCGCCCTCGAAGCCGCTGATCTGGTTGCCCAGCACCTGGGCCTGGTCCAGGCCGTTGGGGTCCAGCCCCGGCGCCAGCGTGATACCCGCGCCGCTGGGCTCGCGCTCGCCCTGGCGCCCGGCCGCCAGCTTGTTGCCCTCGATCCACGTGCCGCCGGTGGCGCAGGCGATGCCGGGGCCGTTGACGTCGAGCTGGTTGTCCTGCACCCGCACCGAGGCGCCCGGCAGCGCGATGCCCAGCGCCGCCACCGCGCCGTCGCGGCAGCCCACCAGCACGTTGCCGCGCAGCCGCGTGTCGAGCAGGTGCGCCACCGGGCCCGCCAGCGTCACGCCCGTGCGCTGGCACCACAGCACGTTGTCCTCGACGGCCAGCGCGGCGGCCAGCAGCACCGCGGCAGCGCCCTCGCGCGAGGTCTCGGCGCGGATGCCATCGGGCGCCAGCAGGAAGTTGTCGCGTATCGCCACGCCCGCGCACACGCCGGACAGCGAGATGGCGGCGCTGCGGAAATCGCTGCCGCCCACCGAGGCGATCACCAGCTCCGACAGCCTCGCCCCCGCCACCGTGCGCAGCGCCACCGCCGGCGTGCGCCCCAGCGACACGACCGCCAGCTTCTCGACCGCCACGGCCAGGCTGGCTTCGACGCTGAAGGCCGTGCCCGGCGCCACGATCAGCGTGGCCGGCCCCTGGCCGCGGATCGACACCGAGCGCGCGCCGGCCACGCGCACCGCCTCCTCCAGCGCATAGGTGCCGGGGTGCAGGCACACCGTGCCGCCCGTGTCGCGCACCCGGTCCACCGCCGCTTGCAGCGTCAGCCGCCCGCTCGCGTGCGACTCGGGCGTGACGCAGGCGGTGCAGGCGCAGTCCGCGCCCTGCACGTCCGGCGGCCACGGCTGGCGGCAGTCGGTGACGGTGCCGGCGCCCACGTCCCACAGCCCCAGGCGCGCATAGTGGTGGTGCACGCCCCGCGGCGGCGCGTTCTCCAGCACTTCCACCGAGGCGTCGCTGGTGCGCGCCGCGAACACCCACCAGTCGCCCGCCTTGAAGCCCCGCGTGCCCGCGCTGGAGAAGCTCACCGTCACGCCGTGTTCGAGCAGCAGCGCCGTGCCCGCCGCGGGCACGGCGATCACGCCGGTGGAGTCCGCGGCGTCCAGGTCCTGGACCTGCGTGGTGCCGGTGCCCGGGCCGGTGCGGAACACGGCGCCGGACTGGTCCCAGCGCCGCACGCGCAGGTTGCGCTGCGCGAAGCCCGCCGCCGCCATCTCCGCCGGCAGCGCAGGCGTGAAGGCGATGCGGCGCGTGGCCGTGTCCACCGTGATGCGGCGCATCTCGCCCGCGGCCTGATCGCGCAGCTCGCGCACGTCGTCGGTGATCTCCACCCACTGGCCGTCGCTGAAGCACAGCACGTCGTCGCGGCCCAGCGATTCGAGCTCCAGCTGGCTGGACGTCGGCATGGCCGACACGCGCGAGCCCACGCTGGCGTTGTCGCGCGACCACTTGAAGGTGGCCGTCCCGCCGGGCTGTCCGGGGTCGTGGATTTCGACGCGGTAGAGCTGGTTCTCCAGCCCGCGGTAGCCGCCTGACGGCGGCAGCTCGCAGTACTCGTCCTCCGGCGGCGGCAGGTCGAAGGTGCCCGTGCTCAGGCGCCCGTCGCTGGGCGCGATCAGCGCGGCCCAGCCCGGCAGGTCGGCGTCGGGCGAGGCGCAGGTGGTGGAGCCGCCGGCATCCTGTGCCAGCACCCGCACCTGCCACACGCCCTGCAGCCGGGAGCTGGTTTCCACGCCCACGGCCGTCTCGACCAGGTGCGGCGCCTCCAGGTGCGTGACCTCGCGCTGCCACGCGTCCAGGTACACCAGGTGCCGCCCGGCCGTGGGCAGTGCCGGCGCCGAAGGCAGGTAAGGCTGGTCCGCATAGGCGAGGTCGCCCGCGCGGCGGGGGCCGGCCATCAGCGCGTCGAGCTCCGGGGCGCCGCCGCCGTGGTTCTCGGCCAGCAGCCCGTCCACGTACAGCCTCCCGCGCCCGATCGTGAGGCCACCGCCGGCGGCGGTGATGCGGAAGGCCTCCGGCGTGGTCGCCGACACCGTGGAGCGGCCCAGCACGTCGCTGGCCAGCGCGCGCAGCCGCCGGTCGATCACCGCGCCCAGTTCGTTCACATCGGCATCGAGCACCACGCCGCCCTGCTTGAGCTCGACGCCCGCCCAATCGAAGAAGGGGTGATGCCGTACCCGCGAGAAATCGGCAGCCATGGGGTCTCCCTTGCAGGTTCTCAGGTCGCGTAGAACACGCCGGCGTGCAGGCCAACGCGCAGGTATTCGTCCAGCCGCACGCGCAGGTTGGCTTCGCGCTGCGGCTGCGCCAGGGCGTTCATCACGCCGATCTCGCCGCCGTCGCCCTGGCCGGCATCGAAGGCGGCTTCGCCCGGCAGCGCGTCCGGCGCTTCCTCCGCGCCCGGCGGACGCCAGCGCGGGCCCGCGCCGTGGCGGATGGCCTCGGCCGTCGAGCGGCGCAGCTGCATGTACGCGGCGTCGCCGTAGCGCGTGCTGGTGAACTGCGGCGCCACCCGCGGGTGCGCCGCGTCGGGCAGGCAGCGGTGCCGGCGCGGCACCACCGAGTCGGACGGCAGGAAGCAGAAGCGCACGCAACCTTCCTGCGTGCGCCCGGCCCACACCGGGGCGCGCCAGCCGTCGCCGGCCACGCGGCGGGCCACGAGCAGGCTGTTCGAGGCCATACGCAGCACCTCGGCGTGCACCTTGCCGACCACCGTGCACTCCACCAGCGTGAGCGCTGCGCCGGCCGGCGTGGGGTCCTCGGCCGTGGCGATGCCCTCGTAGGCCACGGCGGTGGCCGCGCCGGCATCGACGATGCAGTCGTCCAGCACCACCTGCGCGCCCGCCGCGACGCGCAGCGCGCCCACGATGCAGTGCTCCAGCCGCACCGTCGCGAAGGGGTGCGCCACCACCAGGCCGGGCGCGCCCGGCTGCGCCGCGCTGCCGTCGGCATGCAGGCGCAGGCCCGGCACCAGCGTGCAGTGGCGCAGCACGATCTCGCGCGGCTCCGCATCACCGGCGTCGGCCAGCGTCAGCGCGCCGCCCGAGATGACCAGCCCGTCGATCACCAGCCGGGCCCGCGCGCCCAGGTCCAGCACCACGTCGCCGCCGGCGGCCAGCAGCGGGCGCGCGCCGTTGCTGGCCGCGACCGCCAGGTCCAGCCCCGGCTGCCCGGCGGCCGTCACGCCGTCCAGGCGCAGCACGGGCGTCTGCTCGTAACTCAGGCTGTCGTCGATGGCGAGCAGGCCGCCCGTGCTTTGCAGCGCATCCAGGTGCGGCTGCAGCGCCTCGGCATCGCGCGCCACGTGCGGCGTGTCCGGCAATTCGCCGCGCTCGTACTCGCCGCCGCCGATCGGGCGCGAGAAGCCGTAATGCAGCGTCGCGCGCAGCGGCAACGTCACCTCGGCGCCGGCCAGCACCCGGCCGCGCTCCGGATCGACCGCGATGCGGCGCGCGGACACCTCGCCCTCATGGTTCCAGCCGCCGGCCGTGTCGCGCAGGTCGGCCACGACGATGTCGGCCGTGGGCACGTCCTTCCATTCGCCATCGCCCGCGTCGAGGAACTGCAGCAGCAGGCTCTCGCCCGGCCCGTAGTCGTCATCGCGGCTGGCCTGCGGGTCGGGCTGGGCCTGCGCGGCGCGCACCGCCTGCGCCATGGCGCGCACGCCGATCGGCGCGGGTACGTGCATCGGGCCGGAGAGTTCGCTGATCGAAGCCTCGCGCCGCGGCTTGCGCCACAGCTGCAGGTCCGCGCCCAGCGGGTTGAGCCGGAAGCGCCGGTTCGCCGGGTCGCCCGGCGCCTCGGCCACCAGCGGCACGTCGGTGAGCGACCAGGGCTGCAGCCGCCACAGGAACAGCCCGACGTTGGGGATGTTGAAGCGCCCGCTGCCCGCTTCGGGCCGGCGCATCTCGGCCGTGTGCGCCACTGTGTTGAACGCGCCGCACGACTCGCGCACGGCGCGCATCACGCCCGGCGCGCGCACGCGCGCCGTTGCCGGCGCATGCGGGCGCAGGTGGTTCATGTACTGCGTGGTGGCGAGCTGCTCGAAGAACTCGGCCACGTGCGCGGGCCAGGACGTCACGTCGGCCGCGAGCTGCTCCAGCATCAGCGCCGTGCCCTTGCGGCGCCGGTACGCGATGGTGTTGGCCACCTCGGCGCGCGGCGAGCGCACCGCCGGCGAGGCACCGTGCAGCGGCCGGTAGCCGATCAGGTCGCCGATGTAGGGCACGGCCCACCCGGCGCAGGTCTCGATGAACTGGTCGTCGTAGAGCTGTTCGAGGTGCGCCTCCAGCGCCTGCAGCTCGCGCGCGAACAGCGCCAGCAGCGCGCGCAGCGGCTGGCCCTGCTCCGCGTCACGCACGCGGTAGACCGACGGCAGCAGCCCGTAGAGGCGATCGGTGTCCAGGCTCACGGCAGGGCTCCCAGGCTGTAGAGCGGGTCGGGATGCAGCGTCAGGATCTCGGCCGGCAGCGGCTCGTGGCCCGATACGCGCATGCGCGCCGCCAGCAGCCGCGGCTGGCGCGACGGCGTGGGCGGCACGCTGTCGCGAAACAGGAAGTCCAGGTCCACGGCGACCACGCCCGGCACCGTGTGCACGGTGGCGATCACGTCGGATTGCTGCACCGGCTGGCCAAGCGCGCGCGCTTCGAAGGCGTAGCGCGCGCGCAGCGTGGCCTCCACCGCGGCGCGCACGGCGGCTTGGTCGTGTGCGGGATCGCACTTGAGCTTGAGCCCGATGCGGAAGTTCACTGGCTGGTGCGCGAGCAGCCGCACCGCCACGTGCGGGTCGCCGCTGGCCTGCAGCTCGGCCAGCAGCCGCTGGCGCACCGGATGGTCGGCGCCCAGCACGGCGCCGTCCGCGCCCGCGATGGTGATGGCCACCACCGGGCCCGAGGGCAATTGCAGCAGCGCGGCCTGCGCCTTGGCGATGCCGGCGAAGGCGCGCGCGAAGTCCTCGTAGTCGAGCAGGCTCACGGCGCGGCCCAGCGTGCGCACGCCCAGCGGCATGCTCGCGCGCGCCTGCGACGGCGGCTCGGGGTCGGTGCCGCCGAGGGCCGGCAGCGGGTTGCTCACGCCCTTGAAGCCCAGCGGGCGCGTGGCCGCCTGCGTCAGCGTGTCCGCGCGCACGTTGCCGGCCGCGCCCAGGCCGACGCGCCAGGTCGCGTGCACGTTGTTCGTGCCGCTGGGCAGCCGCGCGCCGGCCACGCCGTCGCCGAAGCGCACCCAGGTGCGGCCCTCTTCGTCGCTGTCCAGCGTCCAGGCGCGCTCCTGCGGAGCGGCGCCGTACAGGCTCGCGCGCCGGCTCCAGGCCACGTCGTCCACGCGCACCGTCAGCTCGCTGGCGACGCCGCTTTCGCCGGGCGCCAGGCGGTGGGTCAGCGGGCTGCGCTTGAGCTCGAAGCGCTGGAAGGGCTGCGCGGCGTTGCCCTGGCCCAGCACCTGCGTCGTGGTTTCGCCGTGCGTGGCCGGCGCGACGTTGCCGAACACCACCACGCTCTCGCGCGCCAGCGCCGCCGGCAGCGCGGGCGTGATGCGCAGCTCGCAGCGCTGCGCGTCCACCACCGTCACGGCGCTGACCGTCGCGGCATGGGCCAGCGGGCTGCCGTCGTCGGCGCGCCGGCCGCGCACGATCACGCGGCGCCCGGCCAGCAGCCCCTCGGCCGGCACCGCCAGCGGCACGCGGTCGCCGCTCACGGCGGTGGTGACCGGGTAGGGCGCGAACTCCAGCCGCTGCGACTGCACGAAGGCGGTGGTCTGGCGCACGGCCTCGGCGAACTGTGCCGTGTAGTTCTCGCCGCGCAGCAGCAGCCGCGTGACCTTGCCCGACATCGCGAAGTCGTCGCGCGACACCTCGGCCACCGCGCCCACCTGGTAGAGCTCGATGTAGGTGCCGGCCGGCGCCGGCTCGGTGGGCCGGTTGAACTCGCCCCGCGCCAGCACCGCGTAGCCGCCCGCCACCACCTCGGGATAGGGCGCGTCCAGGTCCAGGTAGCCGCCGGTGGACGTGGCGCCCGCGGGCGAGATCACGAAGTCGGGCCACTGGTCGAGCTCCAGCTCCGTGTCGCCGTAGTCCTTGCGGAATTGCTCGGACAGGCTCTTCCAGCGCGGTGCGTTGTGGCCATAGGGCGCGCCGCGGCGGCGCAACGCGTGCAGCTGGGGTCGCTGCGAGCTGGGATTCGAGAAGGGCACCAGCGAGCCCAGGGCGCGCCCCCAGGTGATGCGCGTGCGCTCGCGGGCAGCGTCGGCTTCGACGCGATCGACGAGGCGGAAGTCCCACTGGTCGCTGCTGGCGTCGGCCAGGGCCTCGTCGCCCAGGATGGCGATGCCGTCGCCCGGCTTGAGCCCCGTGCTGGTGCCGGCCAGCCAGGTCTCCCGGTCGCCGCGGCCGGGGCGGCGCACCTCGTCGAGCCAGGGCCGCATCGCGTTCCACTGCGGCCGGGCGTCCACGGCCTCGACGGTCTCGAAGGTCTGCGGCAACTCGCCCGGCCCGGGCACGCTGGCGACCCTGAAGCCCGCGCCGATGGTCAATGCCGCCGGTACGCCGCTGACGAAGGTGCCGGGCTCCTCCTTGAGCGCGGCCGGCGGCTGCGGTGGCGTCTCCAGCGTGAACGCCAGCCAGGTCTCGGCCGCCACGCCCGGCCGCAGCCGGTAGCCGATGAGCTTGCCCATCTCCTGCAGCGACACGCGCTCGGTGGCGGTGGCGAGCCAGGACTCGTTGGCGATGCGCTCGCTGTAGAAGGTGAGCACGTCGGCCGCGCAGGCGAAGGCGTCGATCAGCCCGATGGTGAAGTCGCCCGTGTCGCGTGTGAGCAGCGCCTGCAGCGGCCCCGCCGCGGCGGCGCTCAGCCCCGCGTGCAGGCTGTCGCGGAAGGCGGCGTGGTCGCCCGCGCGGTAGGCGATGGCCGGCAGGCCGTGGCGGTTGGCCGTGTTGCGCGGCGTCGAAGCCTCGATGCCCGCGCAGCAGCCGCAGGCCTGCGCGCCGGGCGTCAGCGGCGCGGCGCCGCCCTTGCCGTCGGGAACCAGCTCGCTCATTGCCCACCTCCGGCCGTCAGCGCCAGCCGGCCCCGTTCGCGGAAATTGGGGTCGTTGGCGAGTTGCGCGATCTCCAGCCGGCCCATGCGCACCACGCCCTCGGCCAGCGAGGTGGCATTGCCGCCGCCCAGGCGCTCGAAGCGGTCCACCCGCACCGCGTCCACGCCCGGCACCGCCTGCGCCGCCGCCACGATGCGGCTGAGGTACACCGGCTCGCCGAAGGAGAAGGCGTCCGGGTGGAACACGCCGCGCCGCCCGTCGGGCAGCAGCCGGTCGGACAGCACCTCGCGCACCGCGCGCACCACCTCCGCGCGGAGGTAGCCCGGCTTCACGCACAGGTGCAGCTCCACGTCCAGCGGCACCAGGCGCGGCGCGTCCACCTCCAGGTCGTAGCCGGCCATGCGGAAGCGTTCGAGGTGGCGGCGCAGCCGCGCCTCGAAGGGCGCGTCCACCTCGCCGCCGCCGAGGCGGTCGGCGGTGACGAAGACCGTGTGCCAGCTGCCCGTCCAGCGGAAGCTCGCGGCGGCGCGCTGCACCTCGGGGCTGCGCTCGGCTGCCGCCGCGTAGTCGGCCGGCGTGACGGCGCGCTCCTGCGTGCGGAAGGCCTCCGGCGCGTCGCGGCGCGCGGCCTCCACGTCCTCCGGATCGACCCCGCCGGCGGCCGGCATCGGGTTGAGCACGTCGGCGATGTCGTCCGCCCCCGGCAGCACGTCCGACGGTTCATACAGCGCGTCATCGAGCACCAGGTGCGCGATGGCCAGGGCCCCGACGTTGCCGGCGCTGCCGTTGCCGATGCGGTAGCGCGCCTTGAACACCGTGCCCGCGTCCGGCCGCCGGCCGTGTTCGTCGTCGCCGAAGCGCAGCCGCGAGCGGCGGTCGTGCTCGGTCTCGACCACGAAATGCGCGTCGGCGCCGCGGCTGCCCAGCAGGTCCGGCTCCGGCTCCCAGGTGGCGGTCTCGCCGCTGGCCGCGGTGGCGAGCGTGATGCGCGGCAGGGCCTCGCGCACCGGCAGCGGCAGCAGTAGCCGCGCCGGCCAGAAGGGCCGGCCCTGCTTGTCGCCGGGCAGGGGCTCCAGCAGCGCGGCCAGGTCGAAGCCGTGCGTGAGCGGCGCCTCGGCCAGCGTGGGCCGGTAGCGCAGCGGCACCGGCTCGCGCTGGGGCGCGGCGCAGGCGTCGGCCGGGCGCGAGGCCGGCGCATAGTGCGCCACGGACGGCGCCGGCACCGGCGCCAGCGTCTCCTTGTCCAGGCGGCGGCCGTGGTCGGCCAGCACGAGGTTGCCCAGGGCGACGCTGAGCGGCAGCCCCGGCCGCTCGGCCACGCCCAGGCACAGCGTGAAGGGCAGCGCGTCGGCGGCGTCCCAGGCGATGCGCGTGACCTCCAGCGATGGGTCCGCCGGCTCCGGCTCGCCCGGGGCCCGGGGATCGAAGAGCTTGCCGGACGGGTCGGTGTCGGGCGTCACCGTTACCAGCCGCACCGCCCAGCGGCGCGTGCGGTCGGCCTCGGCCCGCATCGCCGCGTCGCTGGCGCCGTCCTGGCGCGCCACCGTGGGGCTGCGGAGCTCCTGCAGCACCAGCACGTCGCCCTGACCCAGTGGCGGGCGCCCGCGCAGCGTGGCCTCGGTGGTGCCGCGCGGCAGGCAGCAGCCCTCGTCGCCCCAGGTGTGGAAGCGCAGTTCGTTGTTGCCGGCATGCACGCGTGTCGTGCGCGCGACCTCGAACACCAGCGAGCCCGCGTCCAGCGCCAGCTGCAGGTCGCGCGAGCCCGGCCGCAGCACCTTGGGCACCGCGACGCTGCGCGTGAGCAGCTGCGTGCCGCGCGCGACGTCGAAGCTGCCCGCGGCCGGTTGCACCTGCACCCACACGCGCGCGTTGCAGCCCTCGTGCAGCCGGTAGTCCACCAGCCGGGCATGGCGCCGCACCGAGCTGCGCCGGCGCGCCGTGCCGAGGTAGGCCTCGTTGGCGATGGCGTCCTGCCGGTACGAGAGGTTGTCGGCCGCATAGGCCAGCAGCTCGACCAGCACCACGCCCAGGTCGGCCGCGGAGCGCTCGCGCCAGTCCGGCACCAGCAGGCTCAGCCGGTCGAGCATGAGCCGGCGCAGCGTCGGGTAGTCCTTGGCGAGGTAGTCGATGACGGGCGCCGTGACCGCCTCCGGCGGGCAGACGCGCGCCTCGGCGCAGTCGAAGTCCGAGGGGCACTCCACCTTGAAGGCGAAGCCGATGCGCGAGAGCACGGGGTCGAAGCCGCCGGGTGCCTGCTCGCTGCCGGCGCCGTCCACCAGCGCCAGCGTGTAGCGGGAGAAATCGCCCTCGCGGTCGGTGCGCACGACCAGCGTGCGCTCCGGCGCGTCGATGCCCGCGGCCAGGCCGGGCTCGGCCTCGGCCGGCAACGCGTCGGCCGCGGCGGCCCACACGACGCCGATGCCGCGGATGCGCTCGCCCCCGCTGATGCGCACGTTGTCGCGGCCCAGCGTGAAGCCCGCGCGCAGCAGCCGCACGAACAGCGTGCGCTGGCGCGGCACGCCGGGCGGCGCGGCCTGGTCCAGCACCTCCACGAACTCGATCGCGTTGACGCCGGGCGCGCGCTCGCGCAGCACCTCCAGCCGGCGCGGCTCGCAGCAGTGGAACGTGGGCGAGGCCATGGTCAGGGTGCCCCGGTGGAGAAGGTGGCCGTGTGCGCCGTGCCGTCGCGCAGCACGGCGTAGCGCACGCTCACGCGCAGCACGGACTCGACGGGCTCCACCCGCACCTCGCCCACGGCGATCAGGTGGCCCAGGTGCTGCTGCAGCGAGGCCTGCACCAGCGCCTGCGTGGTCGCGGCCAGCGCGGTGCTGTTGGGCTCGAACACCAGCGCCTGCAGCCCGCTGCCGAAGTCCGGCCGCATCACGCGCTCGCCCGGCGAGGTGAACAGCACCTGCTCGATGAGGTCGCGCAGGTGGTCGGCGTCGCCGGTGGCCGCGGTGCGGCCCCGGCCGTCGATGCGGTAGGGAAAGTCGAGGTGGCTCATCGCGCGCGGCTCCCGTTCATGGCCCGTCTCAGGTGGCGAGCACCCGCGTCTGCGAGCCCACCGGCAGCAGCCCCGTGCCGGTGGGCACGCACACCGCCTGGGCGCTCCAGGTCAGCACCGGGGTGCCGCCCGCGAGCACGCGCGTGGCGGCGCTCACCCACTGCGCCGTGGCGCAGGGCGGATTGGGCGTGCCGGTCAGCCCGCAGGCCGCCACCGCCCAGGGCGCGGCCTGTGTCACCACGGGCTGCCCCGACACCGCCACGCGCGGGAAAGGCGCGGTGGGTTGTGCCTGCCCGCCGTGCATGCACAGCACCGAGGCGCCGACGTGGAGAACGGGTGCGGGCATCGCCGGGCTCCCTACACGACGGTCAGCGCGCCGGCGTTGATGTCCACGGTGGGGCCGGTCAGGCTGATGACGGCGCCCTTGCCGTTGGAGATCACGATGCCCACGTCGCTGACGGAGATCGTGGCGCCCGTGGCCGTCTGGATCAGGATGCCGCCCGTGGGGCCGGGCACGTCGCTGATGACGATGCCGTTCTTGAGCATGGTCTGCAGCGTGATGCCGCTCACCGCGGGCGGCACCGTGCGCGACAGCGCCGGCAGCTCGGCGGCGCTGCCCCAGAAGCCGCCGACCCAGATGGGGAAGTCGGGGTCGCCCTTCTCGAACTCGATCCACACGCCCGCGCCGATGGGCGGCACCGTGAACAGCCCCGTGTTGATGCCCGCCAGCGGCAGGCACGGCATGGCCCAGCTCGACGGCGCCAGGCCGGCTACGTCGGGCACGATGGCCTGGATGCGCCCCTGCTGCATCGGGTCCACGTTGTTGAGCACCGTGCCGCGGTACTTGCCGTAGAAGCGTTGCGGTTCCGTGGGCATGTGGGGTTCTCCCGCGTGAGTGCTTGTCGCGTGCCGTACCCGCTCAAGCCGGCACCGCCGGCACGGTGGAGATGAGCGCGTTGCGCGCCAGCTCGAAGCCCTGCTTGTAGGCGCCGCGGCGGATCTCGTGCGTCACGCGGCTGACGTAGTAGAGGCCGTCGAAGGGCAGGCCCGCGCCGCGCACGCCCACGAGCTGGCGGCTCTTGAGCAGCCGGCCGTAGCGCGTGACGTCCAGCCGGCCGCGGCCGAACACCGAGTCGCTGTGCCGCGCCACGAAGGCCAGGCCCGTGGCCAGCGCGCCCAGCACCGACAGGTGCGCGGTCTCGGTGAGCTGCTCGATGCGCGGCGGCAGTGGCGGCACCAGGCCCAGCGGCGGGTTCATCGGCGTGACGTCGGGAATCGGGATGCCGATGGGCGCCTTGCTCAGGGGCTCCTGGAAAAACACGATCGGCAGCTTCTTGCGCTCGCGGTCGAACTCGAAGGACAGCTCCTCGACGTTGGTGAGCGCGTCCATGCCGGTGTTGAGCGCCGGCTGCGGCGCCCCGACGCGGATCTCCGGTCCCCAGTACGCCTTGCTCGTGCCGGGCGCGGGGCCGGGCTCCAGGTAGAACACGTAGCCCGCCTGCGCGGCGAGCTGCCGGACGTAGGCGTAGTCGCTGCCCTGCTGCTGCGGAATGCGTTGCGTGGGCAACGGCACCTCGTCGGTGAGGCTGGGGATCACCATCGGGATCACGCCCAGCGCCGCGTACTTGGCCAGGATCAGCAGCACCCGCGCCGAGGGCGGCATGGCCGGGAAGGGCAGGCCGGGGATGTGGATCACGTCCATCAGCGCGCTCAGGTCCTTGCCCTTGACCACCACCTGGCCCACGCCGCCGGCGCCCGGGCGCGTCTCCACGTGGGTGGCCATGCCGTCGATCAGCGGCTCCACGCGGCCGTCCAGGTTCGCGTGCAGCGCCACGCGCATCAAGGGCACGCCGCCGCCCCCGCCGCTGATGAGGAACAGCGTGCGCAGCGGCGAGCGCGGCGGCAGCTCGAACTTGAGCTCGAAGCCGCTCTGGGCGTCGCCCGAGCCGTTGTCCACCGTCGCCTCCACCAGCGCGTCGAGCAGCGCGCGCGGGGCCGGCTGGGGCACCGGGCCGATGTAGAGCGAGAGCTTCACGCCGTTTTGCATGGCGATCCTTCCGGCGTGGGCTTCACACCTATCCCACTGGGTTCTCGAACACTGAAAACCCGTTCGTGCTGACCCTTCGATACCTCAGGGCGAACGGAATCCAGGTTTGAACCGTTCATGGCATCCGTATCAAGTGGCCGTGGGCACCGGCACGGCGACGCGCGCGCCCGGTGTGTCGGTGAGCTCGAAGGGGTCGGTCACCGCGTTGGCATCGGCGATGCGCCAGTAGGCCAGCGGGTCGCCCAGCGCGCGCGCGGCCAGCAGCTCCGGCCGCTCGCCCGCGGCCACGGCCAGTTCCGCCGCGACGGCGATGTCGCGCGGCTGCGCGATGAAGCGCCGCCGCAGGTAAGGGCGGGGCGGCTCGCCGGCCGGCCCGGGGTGCAGCGCCAGCGGCACGCCGAGGTAGCGGCTGGCCGCGTCGAAGGGGCTGCGCGGGATCGCGCCCGCGTCGATCAGCATCTGGATGGGGTCGGGGGTGCTCATCAGGGAAGCGAGTCGATGCCCAGCGCCTGCAGCGTGGCCGTGCCGCCCTGGGCGGCCAGCGCCTCGCGCGTGCGCAGGTGGGTGAGGAAGATCGAGGCGCCGCGGTGCGCGTAGCCCAGGTCGTCGGTGGACAGCACGCGCAGTCCCAGGCTGACCTTGGCGCGCGTCGGGTTGAGCCGCGCGTCGAAAGCCTCCTCGGTGATGGACAGCTCGGTGACGCGCACCGGCGCGACGCGGTTGGCGCTCCAGATGAACAGCGTCAGCGGCGCCTCGGCCGGGATGATCTCCAGCGTGCCGCCCGCGGCCTGGGCGTCGATGTCCATGAGCTGCGCGGCGCTGGGGTTGACCAGCGCCTCCAGCGCCGCGAGCTGCGGCGCGATGCCGTGGCGCACCGTGGCCGGGTGCCGATCGGGGAATTCGAGCTGGTCGGTGGCGTCGATCTCGGCGTCGAGCTTGATCGACTCGATGGCCGGGCCCTTGAGCCGGAAGGGCATGCCGCGCTCGCCACCGCCTTCGCCGCCGGTGCCCTGCACCTGGTAGCTGCGCGACAGCGTCTCGGGGTTGTATTGCAGCGCGATCAGGCGCCGCGGCGTGGCGCCGTCGGGGGCCAGCACGACCAGGCCGCCCTTGATCAGCTGGGGAGAGGTGCTCAGGCTCATGGCGGGTCTCGTGGCTGCGGTGGCCGGGCTCAGAGGCTGGGCAGGGTGTCCACCAGGATCCGGCGGATGCGCGCGACGATGGCGTCGCGCGCGGCGTTGAACGCGGCCGTGGTGGCCGCCGTGGGCACGGCCAGAAGTGGCGTGTGCAGATGGCCCATCGGCACGGTGGAGCCGCTGCTGTCGCGCAGCAGCCGCGTGCGGTAGAAGATTTCGTTGGACAGGAAGTTGCCCCCGGAACCGGAAACCGCGGTCGAGCCCGCCGTGGGCCCGCCGGTCGGGCGCCGCTGCGGCGAAGTGCCCCCGGCGGGGATCTCCGTGATCTCGGTTTCGCCGGGCAGGGGCGAGCTGCGCAGGCTGCCGCGCACGGCGCCCGGCAGCGTGGTCCGCAGGAACTGCGGCCCCGCGGCCAAGCCGGGCGGCTCGATGGTTGCGGGGGCGCCCGTCCCGCCGGGTCCGCCCCGGGCGTCGAGGTTGTCCAGATGGCCCGGCGCGTTGGTGCGCCGCCGGGCGGCGAACTCCTCGACCTCGAAGTCGGCGCTGCCGCCTTGGCTGATGGTCATGACCATGTCCACGCGGTTCGGGCCGGTGAGGAAGGGCGCGAAGAAGCTCTCGACGCGGCCGGCATCGAAATCGGCGAAGCGCACCGGGAAGATCGTGCCTTCCACCCGGCCGCGCACGCTGCCCGCGGCGAGCGTCTGCCCGTCGAGCGCGAGCACGGCGGCGCCCGAAGGGTTGCCGCGTGCGGGCTCCTGCAGCTGGAAGGGATCGAAACCGCTGACGAGGATGCGCTTGGTGCCCGCGGGCGTGCCGGCGAAGCTGGCGGTGTCGCGCCCGCGCGAGCTGTCTTCGAACAGCAACAGCAGGGCGTCCCGGTTGGCGGCGGACAGGGCCCAGGACGGTTGATAGCTGCGCAGGGCGCGCGTCATCTGCAGGCGGGCCCAGTACAGGGGCCGGTCGTCGGTGTCGGCGCCGGTGGCCCGCTGGGCGCGCCGGGTCGCGGTGCTCCAGAGGTTGCGGCCTTCCCGGCGCACGGCGGTGCGCGCCGCTGCCAGGCTGGCCGCGCCGGCGAGCGCGGCCGTGAAGCGCGGCACCAGCGCCTCGAAACCGCTGTCCGCCAGGATCTGCTGGCCCGCGGTCGGGTCGATGCGGCCGGGCACCATGGCCCTGCGCTGCTGGTCCTCAGGGAGCGCGGGGTCCTGCCGGGCCGGGTCCGGGACCGTCCGCACCGGTGTGCTCATCTCCGGGAGCGCGCGCCTTTCCTCCACGGTCGGCGCGGCGGCCGTGCGCCCACTCGGGCACGGTGGCGGCAGCGGCAGGGTGGGATGTTCGGACAGCAGGTCCGCGCGGTCTTCCGCGCTCAGGTCGCGGCCGTAGCCGTCGCGGACGATGGCGCGGTATTCCTCGCCGTCGCTGCCCGGAGTCGCCGAGCCGGAGATGTCGCCGCGCCATTCGTTGCGCAGCTGCGGATGGCCGCAGCGCGGGCGGGCGAAGCCGCGCACCTCCACCATGGTCTGGTTCTGGCGCTCGCCGCAGAAGATGTGGCGCGCGGTGTTCAGCGGCAGCCGCACGCAGCCGTGCGACAGCGGCGTGCCGTCCACCACCGGGTACTCGTGCAGCGCGATGCCGCGCGAGGGCACGAAGGTGTTCCAGAAGTTCCAGGTGTTGTGCACCCGGCGGCGGTCGCTGATCGGGAATTCGGCGCCCGAGGAAATGGGCGTGCAGTTGCTGCCGGTGGTGCGCGAGCGGGTGCGGTCGCAGGTCGTGCCGTCGGGCGTGTTCACGCAGCAGTGGCCCTTGCCGGTGGAGCAGCCCGAGGTCTCCAGCGTGCCGTCGCTCCAGTGCAGCGTGACGTGCTGCGGCGTCTCCTGTTCGACCACCACCTTGCGGATCCAGCGGTCCGAGGGCACGTCGTCGCAGTCGCCGGTGTTGGGGGCGTCCCAGCGCCGCTGCAGCCTGCGCGCGAGCGCGCCGCCGGCCTGGCCGGGCGACACGCGCGTGGCGCGGCCGGCGACCACGGCG
>NZ_CALAOH010000070.1 GCF_937926365.1 uncultured Azohydromonas sp.
CCGACGCGGTGAAGGTCATCACCGTGCGCACCACGGGCTTCGACGCCGCGCCGGCCGCCGGCGGCAGCGCCGCGGTTGAAAGCGTGGCCGCGGTGGGTGACAGCGGCAAGAGCGCCTTCGTTGGCCGCGAGCTGACCAAGTCGGATCGGCCCGAGCTGACGGCGGCCAAGATCATCGTCTCGGGCGGCCGTGCCCTGGGCTCCGCTGAAAAATTCACGGAAGTGCTCACGCCGCTGGCCGACAAGCTGGGCGCCGCGCTGGGTGCCTCGCGCGCCGCGGTGGATGCCGGTTACGCCCCCAACGACTGGCAGGTGGGCCAGACGGGCAAGATCGTGGCCCCGCAGCTCTACATCGCCTGCGGCATCAGCGGCGCGATCCAGCACCTGGCGGGCATGAAGGACTCCAAGGTGATCGTGGCGATCAACAAGGACCCGGAAGCGCCCATCTTCGGCGTGGCCGACTACGGCCTGGAGGCCGACGTCTTTACGGCAGCGCCCGAGTTGACGGGCGCACTTGGGATAGATCCTGTGCGTTAGCCAGCGTGGCGTGGGTACCGCACCACGTTCGGGTTGGAAACTTCACGCACGCAAGCGTGCCCCCGCGTCAATAGCCCTGTCATACCAGTTCTTGACGCCGACTCAAAGAATCCCGTCACACCCGCGGAGGCGGGTGTCCACGAACTCCGAGCGGCATCCCGGTCCGCGTGGATGCCCGCCTGCGCGGGCATGACGGAATGACTTCACTGGCCATCGCGAACTGGAATCAGAGCGATGTAGTTGATGTCGTTTCCAGCCCGGCATGCGTCCGTAGACCAGGCGCGGGTTGCAGGCCAGGCAGGGCTCGGGGCCGGTGCCAAGCCGCTCCATCACGCCGGGGCGAAATGCCTCGATCACCGCGTCCGACTTCTCGACAAGGCGCAGCACGGCCTCGTGCCCGGCATCAGACTTCAGGTCCAGCTCGATTGAGCGCATGCCGCGAACGACGACGGGATTGGAATTGGCCGTCTGTCCGCCAGCCCGTTGCACGCGCAACACATCAGCACCCATGTCGTGCCCGCGTCATGGCCGTGAAGGTTCCAGGTCCGAGGCCTGCGAACTCCAGGACGCTGACGCCCGCCAGTGGTCCCGCCATGTCAGTGCCCTTCCCTTCCTGCGCCTGCAGTCGGGACGGCCATGCCGGCGCTTGCCGGTGGGCGGTACATAGGGGTCTTTGTTGACACGCGTCCGTGGATCGTGGCTTCGTTGAAGGCCTCGATCAAGAAATCAACAAATTCCCTGACCCTGCGGGGACCTCCCCGACCTGGCCGCCGCGCGAACCTGGCGACCGCACCGGTGGATTGCCCATCCCGCGCCGCAGCCGAGAAGCTGCCGGCTTCGACCACCTTGATAAAGGTCCTGATGCGGGTGAAATCGTCCATGGCCTACAGCGTGCGGCGCGGTCCCGAAGGGGTCCGCCGGAGGGTGTGAGCCGGAACAGGTCTGTGCGACCCCTTGTGCCCGTTCCCGTCGGAACCCGACAGTGGCTTCAGCGTGCAATCTATTGGTACGCTATTATTTCGCATGCGAACCAATGACTTGATGCTGCGCCACCTGGTGCTGGGCATGCTGCGGCTGTCCCGGGCTTACCGTGCGGCGGCGGACGAGGCGGCTTCCACCTTCGGGCTGTCGCATGCAACGGCATGGCCGATGGTGGTGATCGGCCGCATGCCGGACGGCGCACGGCCCGGAGCGGTAGCCGAGGCGGTGGAGATCGAACCGTCCTCGCTGGTGCGCGTGATCGACCAACTCGTGGAGGCCGGGCTCGTCGCGCGCGAGGAGGACCCGCAGGACCGCCGTGCCCGCATCCTGCGCCTGACACCCGCAGGACGCGAATGCGCCCAAGGGCTGGAGGAAGCGATGGTGCTGCTGCGCCGACGCTTGTTCAAAACCGCATCCAAGGCCGACATCGAAGCCACGCTGCGTGTCTTTGCTGCACTGGATGCCGCGCTGGCTGACCCTGCGCGGCAGGACAACCCGGTCTGAGCCTTCCATGCCTTCACCGGAACCAGGTCCCACTTCCTCGCCCGCGGGCAGTGCCGAGGCGCTGTCCCTTGTCCGATGAACCCTTCCCGAAATACATCCCCACCGCTGTGGCTGCTGGTGCTCGTGACCTTCGGCGGCACGCTGGCGATGCACATGTTCGTGCCGGCGCTGCCGCTGGTGGCGCGCGAGCTGCACGCCACGCCGGCGGCGGCGCAGTCCACCATCAGCCTCTACATCCTGGGGCTGGCTTTCGGGCAGCTGCTCTACGGCCCGCTGTCGGACCGCTTCGGCCGCCGCCCCACGCTGCTGGCCGGGCTGGCGCTCTACACCGCGGCCGGGCTGGTGTGCCTGTGGGCGCCCACGGTGGAGCTGCTGCTCGGCGCACGGCTGCTGCAGGCGGTGGGCGGCTGCGCCGGGCTGCTGCTGGCACGCGCCATCGTGCGCGACACCTCCGGCACCACCGAGACGCTGCAGCGGCTGGCGACCCTCGGGCTCATCACGCTGGTCGGCCCGGGCATCGCGCCGCTGCTGGGCTCGGCGGTGGTGAGCACGCTGGGCTGGCGCTGGGTGTGCGCGTGCTTCGTGCTGCTGGGCGCGCTGGCGCTGGGGGCCGTGTGGCTGCGCCTGCCCGAGACCCGGCCGGCGCTGCCGACGGCTGCGCAGCGGTCCTCGCTGCTCGAGGATGCCCGCACGCTGCTGCGTTCACGCGTGTTCGTGGCCTGCAACCTCGGCGGCGGCTGCTCGACCACCGCCTTCTACGCCTTCGTGGCGGCGGCGCCCTTCATCTTCGGCGAGCGTCTGCACCGCCCGCTCCACGAGGTGGGCTACTACCTGCTGGCGCCTGTCGTCGGCATGTCGATCGGCAACCTGCTGGCTTCGCGCCTGGCAGGCCGGGTGCCCCAGGCGCGGCTCGTGCGCCACGCCAGCGCGCTGAGCCTGGCCTGCGCAACCCTGCTGCTGCTGGCCATGCTGTGGATGGCACAGCCGCCGGCGTGGGGCGTGGCCGTGCTCATGGGGTTCTACGCCATGGGCGCCGGGCTGTGCAGCCCGGCCGTGTCCACCAGGGCCATCAGCGTCGATCCGCGGCTCACCGGCTCCGCCGCGGGCCTCTACGGCTTCACGCAGATGGCCGTCGGCGCGCTGTGCAGCGCGCTGGCGGGCCTGGGCAGCGACCCTGGCGTTTCCGCCGCGCTGGTGCTGGTCGGTGCCGGCGTCGTGGCGCAGGCGGCATTCCGCTGGGGCATGCACATCGAACGCTGACCCGAGCCCGGCGACATTCCGGAACCGGCGCCACGGACGTGGGTGGCCTACACGCATGACGAGGCCGTCACCACGCTCACCAGCGTGAAGGCGGTAGCCACGAATCCCACCCAGGCCGAGCTGCGCGCCAGCCGGGCCAGCAGGCGCTGATGCGGCTGGGCCCCGGCCTCGGCCCGGCGCGTGCGCAGTGCCAGCAGGCCCAGCAGCAGCAGGCAGACGGTCCAGGTACCCAACAGCACGGCGCGGTGCTGATCGGTGTGCCCGACGGGGATCAGATGCCACCCGCGCGCGCAGCCCAGGCCGTGCAGCGCGTAGACCAGCGTGAACGAGGCGGCCCAGCCGAACAGCCCGGCCAGCGCACGCAGCAGCTCGCGCATTTCCCTCATGGCCCGGCTCCGTACAGCGCCGGCGCATGCAGCAGCGCCAGCGTCAGCGCACCGACGCCGCTGCCATAGCAGATCCAGTGCGCGGCCACCCGCAGCTCCAGGGCGCGTGCGGCGTCGAGCTGCCCGGTGGCCAGCCTCGCGGCGGCATAGGCCAGCATGGCCAGTGCGATCACGGCATGGACCAGCGCGTAGCACAGCAGCATCGCGCTGACTGCCGCCCAGGCGTGCGCCTGCGCAGGCGGCTGGCGCAGCAGCAGCCCCGCCCCCAGCACTGCGCCACCCGCCAGCAACCCGCCGGCCGAGCCCAGCAGCCACCACGCCGCGCGGTGCCGAGCGGCGCGGCAGTTCGCCGCGGCGGCCCGTGCGACGGCGATGGCGGCCAGTGCGAAGGACGCTGCACCCGCCACCAGGTCCGACACCCGCGCGTCGAAAGCCGCCGGCGGTGCGGCGCCGGGTGTGACCACGCGCAGGTAGGCCAGGCCGAACAGCAGCGATCCGAACAGCGCCGCGTCGGCCACCAGCGTGAAGATGCTGCCCCACCAGCCCGGTGCCTCGGCCGCCTCGCGGTGCGGCGCCACGCGCACGCCGCCGCCGATGTCCACGGCACCGCTGCCGCTGTCCCGCCCCAGCACCCAGGCCCAGCGCCAGGCCAGCGCCAGCAGCACGGCCGCGCACAGCGGCGTGGCCCAATACAGCTTGAACAGCAGCGACAGGAAGAACAGGCCCGTCACGGCCGCCGTGACGATAGGCAACGCCGTGTTGCCCGGCAGCACCACGAGCTGCTCGACGCGCCCGCTGTTCATCTCCACGCCCAGCGTCTCGCGCAGGTTGCCGCGCACACGGCCCAGGTAGCCGCGGCCTTGCGCCAGCGTCAGCGGCAGCGCGTCGTCGTGCGCCAGCGGCTCGCGCTGCTCCACGTGCGGCAGGCTGGCGAAGTTGTAGCTGGGTGCCGGCGTGGGCATGGCCCACTCCAGCGTGGTGGCATCCCAGGGGTTGCGGCGGGCGCGCCGGCCCAGCGCCAGCGACAGCGCCACGTCGATGGCGAACAGCGCGAAGCCGAAGGCCATCACGAAGCTGCCCACCGAGGACAGCAGGTTCAATCCCGTCCAGCCCGCGTCGTCCGGGTACGTCTGCACTCGGCGCGGCATGCCCAGCAGCCCGGTGAGGTGCATGAGCAGGAAGGTCGCGTTGAAGCCGATGAAGATCAGCCAGAACGCCGCCTTGCCCAGCCCGTAGGCGTTGCGGTTGCCGGTGAAGTGCGGCAGCCAGTAGTAGGCGCCGGCCAGCAGCGGGAACACGAAGCCGCCCACCAGCACGTAGTGCAGGTGCGCGGTGACGAAGTGGCTGTCGTGCGCCTGCCAGTCGAAGGGCACCGACGCCAGCATCACGCCGGTGAGCCCGCCCATGACGAACACCACGAAGAAGCCCACCAGGTAGAGCATGGGCAGCTGCATGCGCGGGCGGCCCGCCCACAGCGTGCCCAGCCAGGCGAAGACCTGCACCGCCGTGGGCACCGCCACCAGCAGCGAGGCGGCGGAGAAGAAGCCCAGCGCCATGTGCGGGATGCCGACGGTGAACATGTGGTGCACCCACAGCCCGAAGCTCAGGAAGGCCAGCGTCAGCACCGCGGCCACGACCCAGGCATAGCCCATGAGCGGCACGCGCGCCATGACGGGCAGCACGGTCGAGACGATGCCTGCGGCGGGCAGGAAGATGATGTAGACCTCCGGGTGCCCGAACAGCCAGAACAGGTGCTGCCACAACAGCGGGTCGCCGCCGCGCGTGGGATCGAAGAAGGGCCAGCCGAAGGCGCGCTCGACCTCCAGCAGCACCGAGCCCAGGATCAGCGGCGGAAAGCCCACCAGCATCATCAGCGCCGTGGCGAGCAGGTACCACGCCATCACCGGCAGCCGCGCCAGCGACATGCCCGGCGCGCGCACCTTGAGCACCGATACCGCGATCTCCACCGCCGCGCACACCGCCGACACCTCCACGAAGGTGACGCCCAGCAGCCACACGTCGGCGTTGATGCCCGGCGCGTAGGTGCGCGAGGTCAGCGGCGTGTACATGAACCAGCCGCCTGCCGGCGCCACCCCAGCCAGCAGCGACAGCACCAGCAGCGTGCCGCCGAAGAGGTAGCACCACCAGCCGTAGGCCGACAGCCGTGGGAACGCCATGTCGCGCGCGCCCAGGAGCTTGGGCAGCAGGTACATCGCGAATCCCTCGAACATCGGGATCGCGAACAGGAACATCATCAGCGTGCCGTGCATCGTGAACAGTTGCGCGTACACCGGCGCCGTCACGAAGGCGCTGCCGGGCGTGGCCAGCTGCGCACGGATGAGCATCGCCAGCAGGCCGCCTATGGCAAAGAACACGAAGGACGCGACGATGAAGCGGCGCCCGATGTCGGAGTGGTTGACCGACACCAGCCAGCCGCGCCACCCCGGCGGCGCGGACCAGATCGCATCGAGCGCGCGGTGCAGCTGCAGCGCCTTCATCGCGTGGCCTGCGCCAGGAATGCCGCCCAGCCTGCCGCGTCGTGCACCACCACGCGCACGCGCATGCCGGCGTGGCCATCGCCGCAGAACTCGGCGCACTGGCCGTGGTAGGTGCCGGGCGCGTCGGCCTCGATGCGCAGCGTGTTGACGCGCCCCGGGATGGCGTCGAGCTTGCCGGCCAGCCGCGGCACCCAGAAGCTGTGGATCACGTCGGCGCTGGTGAGGCGCAGGTCCACCGGCCGGCCGGCCGGGATGTCCAGCGTGCCCACGCGCTCGATGGTCGCGTTCGCACCCCGCTGGCTGAAGGTCCAGGCCCACTGCGCCGCACGGGCCTCCACGGTCACCACGTCCGCAGCCGGCCGGGGCAGCAGCCGCTCGCCGATCACCAGCGTGAAGCCCAGCAGCACACTCAGCACCAGCCCCGGCAGCACCAGTCCGCCGCCGACCAGCCAAGGCCATGGCCGCACGGGTGCTGCCGTGCCGGCGCGCACCCCAGCGGGGCGGCGGCGCAGGAAGGCCGCAGCCAGCAGGCCCATCGTCAGCGCGAACAGCGCGGCGGCGCCAATGAACATGGCCCACCACAGCTCGCCGATGGCCTGTGCCGCCGGCCCGGCCGGCGCCAACGCGGATTGCTCGCCCGTGCAGCCCGCGAGCAGGACGGCCAGCGCAGCCACCCGGGGCGGGAACGCGTGTTGCCGGTCAACGTGGTTCCCTGCCCATTCCGCCGACCCGCCATGTCCGATCCCGACACCGCCCACAAGCCCGACATGGCGCCCGAAGCCGGCGAGCTCGTCGATCCGATCAGTGCCAAGCCGCATTTCCATCGCACCGACTCGCGCATTGCGATCGCGGGCCACCCGATCCACGCCATGCTGGTGTCGTTTCCGATCGCGATGACGGTCTGCACGTTCGGAGCCGACGTGTTCTTCTGGTGGACGGGCGACGCGTTCTGGGCGCGCGCGGCGCTGTGGGGCAGCGGCATGGCCTTCTTGTTCGGCGTGGCCGCTGGGCTGTCGGGCACGGTGGAGCTGCTGTTCGTGCGCGGCATCCGCGTGCGCGCCGAGAGCTGGACGCACTTCGTCATCGCCGTGATGCTGCTGTCCATCCTGGGTGCCAACTGGGGCTGGCGGCTGCAAGGGGCGGTGCAGGCGGTGCTGCCGCACGGGCTGCTGCTGTCGCTGCTGGCGGTGGCTTTCACGGCCTTCACGGGCTGGCATGGCGGCAAGCTGGTGTTCCATTATCAGATCGGGGTTTCGTCCACCGGCAGCGAACGGTAGCGCGGCGACTGCAGCACCTCGGGCAGGGCATCGCCGGGCAGCGCCGGCTTGGCCAGCACCAGCAGCAGCGCCGCTGCCATGGCTGGCAGCGCGACGCCCAACACCAGCCAGGCCTTGGGCGGCACATGGCGTCCGGTGGTTTCGCCGATCTTGCTTACTGCCACGCCCAGCCAGGCATGCACGCAGACCAGCAGTCCCACGGCGGCCAGCTTGAGGAAGAACCACGGCTCGAACACGCCGCGCGCAAACGCCAGCGCCGTGCCTGCGGCGATGGCCACCACCGCCGCCGGGGTGACCAACCGGATGTAGCTGTAGTGCGTGAGCCGGCGCAGCCGCCCGTAATCGGCCTGCGAGTGCCACGGATGGTGCGCCTGCAGCATCAGCGCCAGTGCCAGCAACCCCGCGCACCACAGGACCAGCGCCGTGATGTGCAGGGCCTTGAGGCCGACGATCAGTTCCACGCGCCCGGCCCCTGCCGCGCGCGACGGGAGGTTGCGGCCGCGCACTGCTTCGCCCGTGGCAAGCCGCCGCTCACGTGCCCGCTGTCCATGCGATGTTTCCTTCGCCCAAAGCCTTGGGAGCGAGCCGCAGGGTGGCAAGCACCGTTCCCGCAACATCTCTTGGCAGACTGGGCACGGGCCACGATCACCCGGACGCTGACCGCCAAGGCCGCGTCGCCAAGCAGTACTACATGCCTGCGTGGTTGGGCCCGCCGCCGCCTTCGGGCGAGACCCAGACGATGTTCCGTGCCGAATCCTTGAGGTCGCAGGTCTTGCAGTGCGCGCAGTTCTGCGCATTGAATTTGCCTTGCGAATCTCACAGCCGGCCTGGGGCCGGCCATGCAAGGACCCAGCCATGGCCTCTTGCTGGCTGAGCTTGGGACGCTCCGCCTGCGGTGGCTGGGAGACTACTCGGCAAACAGGCTTTGCTCGGGTGGATCCAGGGGTAGCGCCCCCCGTCCTTCCTGGCTGGCGCGGTAGGTGAATATCCGGCCGCGCGCCATGTTGCCCAGCGGCCGATGGGCCGCGATGAAATGCGCCGGGGTGAAACTCAATGCGTCAGCGTCCATGCCGGCGAGCTCCCGCGTCAACTCCAGGTCGGCGACGGGCATGGACGGGCTCTGCGCTTCCTCCCATTCGATAAGCGCATCCTCTACAGGGGTCACCTCTGGCGAGACCTCGAGTTGCACGTTCAACGAAAACCGGACAGGACCGTCCTTGAGGCGCCGCAACAGGTCCTCGCGCAGGTGGTTGGCGCCCAGAAGCTCAGTGACCGCCCCGACCGCTATGCCTGAGGCTGGCGTGAGGTTGAACTTCATCGCCCTGTCCGGGCCCAGCAGATACGGGTGGCCGCTCCAGTACCGCTGTGTGGCCAGGCTGGCCACGGGGACGGAGGTCGCCTTCAACAGCAGCGTGGCGACTCTCGGATGCTCAAGCAAGAAGACCGGCAGTTTCGTGAGCGGATGCAAGTTGGCCTCCATGAACTCGACGAACTCCTGCTGGTCGCGTCCGAAGGGATTGGGGGAATTGGTCAGCAGCCAATCCACACAGCATTCCGTGACTGAACTGGTTTCGGATCCGCCTTCCTGTACGCCGAATATCTTCAGCGCGATGCCCCGGACATCCGGCTTCAGGTCATGCCGAATTTCCCCCACACCGTTCGAGAAGCGCGCCAGCACGTTGTAGCGCTGCTTGCCGCCGTCGCTGAACAAGCCCTGGCGTACCGATGCCGGTCGGTCAGGACGCAGCGTGAGCGTGCCCATCAAGCATCCGTGGGATTTGGTGTGGAAGACACGCCGGTTCACCGCAGGCGCATGGCGCCGGGCCAATTCCTGCTGCGCGGATTGCACCCGCACGATGTGCTGACGGAACTCGGCTTCCTCGGCGGCTTGGCTGCCGAACTTGTACTGCTCGTGCCTGTAGAGCGTGTTCGCAAGCATTGTGCGGGCTCCTCTCGCTGTCGTGGACAGCTCACGACGGTGTAAGTCCGCATCGCGGTCGGCGTCAACCAGCGTGGCCGCGCCGCGTGGCGCCCGCCGAGTGCAAGCGTGGCCGTTGTCAGAGTCTGTGCTCCGCGGTCTTGCCGGAATCGCTCCACCAAGTACAGCCAGCGGTCGACACCCAGGGACGCGCCTCTCATCCCCCTGCTCGCTTGTTCACCTGGAAGCGTCCCGCTCGCCAGGCCGATAATCCTCGACTGCAATCACACAACTTTCTCCGTTGAGGGAGAAACACTGCCATGCCGACCAGAAAGATTGCCGCCACAAAGAAAGCGGCCGCCAAGAATTCCGCTGCGAAAAAGGTTGCACCTGTCGCCAAGAAGGTTGCTCCAAAGACGGCCGCACAATCGGTCGCAACCGCCACCTTCCGCACGAAGATCGACTTGGCCAACGTCGCGGTCGGTGCCAAGACGGTTAAGCAACTCGCCCGCGCGGTGGGCAAGCTGGCGCAGACGCTCGCCAGGATGGACGAGAACGGCGCCGTAAAGCTGGAGCAGCCCGTGACGGCCAAGGGCGCGCACCTGGCCACGACCGATGCCAAGGCCGCCAAGCGCTTTGGCATGGAAGAAGGCCGTGCCCCGCGCGGTGCCAAGACCGCTGCACCGGCGGCCAGGAAGGCTGCTGGCACCGCGCAGGCGTCCGCAGCGCCTGCGCCCGCGAAGAAGGCGGCTGCCAAGAAGGCCGCTGCAAAGAAGACCCGCGCCCAGGCCACGCCGGTGGATGAGGCACCCGCAGCTGAAGCCGTCGACGTCACCGTGACGGCCAAGCGCGCAGCCCGAAATGCCGCAGCCAAGAAAGCACCCGCCAAGAAGGCAGCGAGCAAGAAGGCGTCGCGTAGGACGATCAGCGCCAACGGCTCGAACGAGCCCGCGCGTGCTGCCGACGGGGTGCCCGCCGCGGCTCCCGAGGCGCCGCCGTCCACCGACACGCCGGGCGCCGAGGCCACCACGTCCTGATACTGCAACGGCGAAGGAAGCGCCCTGCTCCCGGCCTTGCCGGCTTTCGGTATCCGGCGCAGGGTTCAAGCTGCAGGCGATGGCAAAGGCCGACTCCTTGACCGTGCATAAGGAGTTCGTGATCCACATGCCGGGGCTCTACCCGGTACCGGGCCTTACTCTCCCAAAGCGGAACTTGCCCAACGACACCAGCGAACTGAAGGCGCGGTAGCACCAGGGCCGCAGTGGCTGGCCGCGCAGGCGCCGACGCAACTGCTTCACGAGGCGCGAGGCCTGCTGGTGCGCCACCTGCGCGCGTGATTTGCAGCGTCGGGCCGACCACGAGCTGGTCGATGCGGTTGACTTCCAGACCCTCAACATGGCCGTGCTCAGGCCTGGGGCGCCCAGTACGTGCGCACGCTGCAGAACTCGCGCACGCCGGCAGCGGCCAGCTCGCGGCCGTAGCCAGACTTCTTGGTGCCGCTGAAAGGCACGCGTGCGTCCGACGCCGTGATGGCATTGATGAACGCCGCACCCGTGGTGATGCGCTTGGCCACCTTCACGCCGCGCTCGGTGGAGCTTGTCCAGATGCTCACCGACAGCCCGAAGCCTGTGACGACTGCGGGCAACATGCCGCAGCCCAACGCATTGGGCACCCTCCACGCGCCTCATGCCTGCAGCTTCACCAGACTCAGCACGGAGCCGACCATCGACTGGGCCAACTCCCGCTCGCCGACGAACACCTTGCCTGCACCGTCGCGCTCCAGCAGATCCGCCTCTTCCTCGCTATGGCTCCGGACGATGACGTTGACACCAGGGTTCAACGTGCGTGCTATGTCGACCATCGCCCGTACTTGAACCGTTTCCGAAGTGGCGATGACAAGGGCACGAGCGTCACGAATGTGCGCTTGTATGAGCACGCCTTCCTCGGTTGCATCGCCCCACACTGCCGGCATGCCCTTGCGGCGCAGATCCTCGACGAACTCCCTGTTCGATTCGACCACTACAAAGGGCACACCCTGCTTGGTCAGTTCGCCGGCAATCTGCTTGCCAACACGTCCCCAGCCGACCAGCACGACCTGGTTCTTCAGATACTTGACCTCGGTCGACATCGGCAGCTCGGACAGCGGATTCGACGAGGGATCAAGCCGGGCAGAAAGCTTCGGGAAACGCGCAAACCAGCGTTCGATAGGGCCAGCAAAGCTGAACATCAGCGGGTTGAGTGCGATGGAGATCAAGGCACCGGCCAGGATGAGGTCGTTGCCCTGTTTCGGAAGCAATCCCAAGGACATGCCCAGTCCCGCAAGAATGAACGAGAACTCGCCGACCTGCGCCAAGCTCGCGGACACGGTAACGGCGGTGCGGACCGGGTAGCGCAGCATCAATACGACGGCAATGGCCGCCAGGGACTTGCCGATGACGATGACACCGATCGTCGCCAGAAGATGCAGGGGCTCCCTGAGAACGATGTTCGGGTCGAAAAGCATCCCTACCGAGACAAAGAACAGCACGGAAAAGGCATCCTGCAGCGGCAGTGTCTGCTCGGCTGCGCGTTCGCTGAACTTTGATTCGCGAAGGACCATGCCCGCGAAGAATGCGCCAAGCGCGAACGACACCCCGAATACCTGCGACGACCCGTACGCAATGCTGACTGCAGCGGCGATGACGCAAAGCGTGAAGAGCTCCCGCGACCCCGTCTTGGCGACTTGCCAAAGCACCCATGGGAAGAAACGCCTTCCAACGATGAGCATGAACGCCACGAAGCCACCGACCTGGGCCAGCGTGATCGCAACCGTCATGGCCGTGCTGCGGTCGGTCGCGCCACCCTGTCCACCCAACGATGGCGCAAGCGCGGGCAGCAGCACCAGGACCAGCACCATGGCGAGATCCTCGACAACGAGCCAGCCGACGGCGATGCGCCCGTTCGCGGAGTCCAGTACACCTCGGCTTTCGAGCGCCCTGAGCAACACGACCGTGCTCGCGACGGAGAGCGAGATGCCGAACACCAGTGCAGCGCCGATTGGCCATCCCCAAAGGCTCGCCACGCCGGCACCCAAGGCGGTAGCCACGATCATCTGAACGATGGCGCCAGGAAGCGCAATCTTGCGCACGGCGAGCAGGTCGTCGATGGAAAAGTGCAACCCGACACCGAACATCAGCAGCATCACGCCAACCTCGGCAAGTTGTCCGGCGACATGCGAGTCCGCTATGAAGCCGGGCGTGAACGGGCCGATGGCAATGCCAGCGAGAAGGTAGCCCACCAGCGCGGGAAGCCTCAGACGCGCGGCAACGAAGCCCAGGATGAGGGCCAGTCCGAAGCCGGCAGCAAGCGTGGTGATGAGGGAGATGTCGTGGTGCAACTTCGTGCTTTCTTTCTCTGCCTGGGTTATCGCTTCGCCACAGGCGGGTGGTCAGGGGGCTTCTTCCAGATGGGACTTCTTGTACTCATCGACCGCGGACTGCCGAATCCGGCGATGTCCGCCTTCGGAGCGGCTGACCTCGCCGAGCTTGCCCTGGTCACACAACATCGAGACGTAGGGCCGGCTCATGCCCAGCTGGGCCGCGGCCTCGGCCGTCGTCAGCAAGGCCTCGCCGTCATCGCCGTGCAGGCGCTCCCTGTTTGAGCCTGTCGTGGCTTCGATCGCAGCCAGGGCGGTGATGAGTTGCATCCTGAGCCGTGTTCCAGCTGCAGACTCGTCCGTCAGAGCCGTCGTGAGACCGAACGCAGCGACCTCGGCCAGCTTGCCGCACAGCGCCTGGGTCAGCAGTTGCGGCGGCTCGCGCACGTCTCGAAGGCTGAGCTCCTTGCCGCCCAGGCGCATGACAGCCGCCCGGCCAGCTCGGGCGTCGACTTCGATGTGCTGGGCGAACGCGCGCTCGAGCCAGCCAAGCAACTCGTTGAGTGAGGGCACATGGTGACGGTTCGACATGCCCGCATTTTATTCGAATACTTTAAGCCAGAAGCGAAAAAAACGAAAGTCACTGCCATGGCAAGGCAGGGGTGTTCGACGTCCACCCTGCCCTCTCCGCCAACGCTCGCCGCTCCTTCGTCCCCTGAGCATCCGCATGCGCCAGAAAGGCATGCTGATGGCGCCAACCGCGTCGGCGTTTTCACCGTAGGTGCAGACCAGACGGGTGAAGTAGGCCTGCCCCGTACGGTTGCCCTTGCTGACGTGGCCACATCGAGCTGCACGTTGACTTCGCGTCTTTGCGGACAGGGTTTACGCCATTGTTTGCGCTTACAACTATCGGCATCCCGATTTCAAGCGTCGCTGCCGGATGCGCCCCGCATCTCTGTCTTGCCCTGGCCGGTGTTGACGTTCCCCGGCCCTATTGCTTCGTCTTTGGACCCCTGTGATCTCACCGAGGCGGGCCCCAACGCCGTGGTGGGGCGGCACCTTGACGCCGCCTGGGCCAGAAAAAGAGGGCGGGGCGGACCTTCAGCGGGGCCTCGCCTGCGCTGCCGGGTTGCCCAAGTCCGCCTTCTCCAGAGCGGAAAAGACATGCAGTGTGGACTCGATGTCGTCCTTGGCTGTTGCCTTGAACAACCGCCGGCGCAGAACAAGCATGGCCTCCTCCAGCCTGTGAGCGCACTCGTGGCCCATGGGCGTCAGGCGCAGGATGCGCGCGCGACGATCCTGAGGATCTTCCTCGCGCAGTACAAGGCGCCCACGAGCTGGTCGATCACACGCACCAGCGATGACGGCCCGATCTCCAGTGCCTCGACCACTACGCCGGGGCGCACGCCGTCTTGCAAAATTACTGGATTCCGGGCTAACGCCTCGTTCAGCGGCAACGATTTGACCCGGACCGTACAGGATCGCCGATCACTTCGCGCATTGCTAAAACCCGCGCGAGAAAAGCCTCATGCTGGAGCGTAGCGCCAAGATTGCGCCCTTACTTCAGCTTGTCGTCGAGATAGGCCTTGAGCACCACCGCATCGTTGTGCATCCGGTCCTTGGCGCCATAGACGAGCGTGACGGTGCGCTGATGAACCTGCTCGACGATCCTGGCCACCGGCTCGGAGTTGTGGTCCAGTTCCTTGCGGTATCGGGCCTGGAAGTCGGCCCACTTGGCTGGATCGTGCCCAAACCACTTGCGCAACTCCGTACTGGGAGCCACGTCCTTGAGCCAGAGGTCGATGTGGGCTTCGTTTTTCGTGACACCCCTTGGCCATAGCCGGTCCACGAGGATACGGAAACCGTCCCGGGGCTCGGGAGGGTCATAGGCGCGTTTCAGATGGATGGGCATGAGCGGGTGCGTGCGGAAGTGGAGGGAGCGGCAATTTCACGAATCACCGGGCAATCCCCTGAGCGGCCTGCCTTGTCATCAAGGCGCAGTTGCTGGTTGGACAACCCATGACTTCAACAGCGCCCGGCCGGACCGTTCCATGCCGATGCAGACGCCCACGGCGCCGGCATGGGAAAGGAAACGTACTGGCGTCCCGCGACGTCCATCGCTCAAGGACATGTCCTTGCCACCGTATAGGCACCAAGGGCGTACCGCGGTGCGCTACCCGACGCAGCTAGGGATGGTCCGACATGAAGGAGCACGACACACGGTCGATATGGCAACCGTGCGTGCAAGGCAGTTTGACCTGGCCACGCCCCGGCCATGAAACCTCCTCAGGAGTCCGCCATGCCGATCCTCAACGTTTCCGCTCTCCAGGCAGCAAGACTTGCTGCGATGGCCCTGGCCCTGACCGCCTGCGGCGGGTCGGACAACGACACTCAGGACAACCACCTGCTGCTGGAACAGGGCCAGCAGATCTTTCGCTACGACACGTTCGGCGATGAAGCGAAGTGGTCCGATACGCTGAGGATGCACGAAGTGATCGAGACGGCTGTAGACCCGACCACTGCGCTCGCGGTTGGGCTGAAGGTGGATGCTGAGGCCCTGCCCCCGGCCGTTGTGGAAGGCATCCGCAACGGCACGGTGGATTTGCGGAGTCCGGCGACAACGGTTGCATTGCTCAAACTTGATGCGGTGGTTGGCCTCAAGGGCAGGATCGAAACAGTCAACGGCGTCGACCGGCTCACCCGCCTGGGCGTGACTTGCGCGTTGTGCCATTCGACCGTGGACAACTCCTTCGCGCCCGGTATAGGCAAGCGGCTTGACGGCTGGGCCAATCGGGACCTGAACCCCGGTGCGATCATCGCGTTGTCACCCGCCCTCGACGCAGCGACGAAGGCGGTCTTCAATTCCTGGGGCAAGGGCAGGTACGACCCGCGGTTCAACATCGACGGCTTCAGCAAGCCCGTGGTGATCCCACCGGCGTATGGGCTGGCCGGGATTCACCGCATCACGTTCACCGGCGACGGCGAGGACGTCGCGTACTGGAACCGGTATGTCGGTGTGACGCAGATGGGCGGTCAGGGATCGTTTAGCGACCCGCGCCTGCCGTTGAACATCACGAACGGTACGCAGGATCTCATCAGCAGCAAGCTCGCCGCACTGCAGGCGTACCAGCTGTCGTTGCAGGCACCACCCGCGCCGGCAGGCAGCTTCGACGTCGCTGCGGCAGGACGCGGCAAGCTTGTCTTTGACGGTGCGGGACGCTGTGTCACGTGCCACGCGGGGCCGGCCTTCACCGATGCCAACTCGCTGCTGCACCCGCCGGCCGACTCGATGGCCGAACCGGAAGCACCAAGCTATGCGGCGCGCTCGGCCACCGGGCAGTACCGAACCTCGCCCCTGCGCGGCGTCTGGCAGCATGCGCCCTACTTCCACGACGGCTCGGCCGCCACGCTGAGCGACGTCGCTAACAGGTACAACACCAGGCTGGGCCTGGGCTTGAGCGCACAGGACGTCGCAGACCTGGCCGAGTACCTGAAATCCCTGTGAGGCAAGCCTCCACCAGCATCGAGTGCAGCTACCCATGCACCCAGGAAGATCCGGCTGGTGCGCGCGAGGAGCACGCTGTCATCCATCAGGTCCCGTGGCAGCAGGCAGTGGGTTCACGGCATCAGTCCCTTTGACTGGATAGGCATCATGTCATGACATTTTCCGGGGAGGAGTACCGATCGTTCTTTCCAAGGCCCAGAGCGGGTGGCCACGGCGCTGGACGCTCGACGCTGCCGTTGGTACCTGCCGTTGTCGATGCGGTGGCATCGACGCCGGTGCTGGCGGCCGGCGGCATTGCCGATGGACGCGGCCTGGCGGCAGCGTTGATGCTCGGCGCGCAGGGTGCATTGATGGGCACACGGTTCTACGCCAGCGAAGAGGCCCTGGGCCACCCGGAAGCCAACACGTCCAACAACGAACGCAGCTCCGTACGGTGCAGCCCGGCAAGCCGCGCAATGCACTGATCGCCCTTCCTGATGAGGTGGACTTCAACCTCGCGCCGATCAACCGTCCCACTCACTCGTCGTACCAGTTTCGCGCTCTCACACCGAGTGACCAGCGGAACAACGTCGTGGTGCCGCTCCTGCAGCCGCTCGGCCAGTTCGCCAACCGTGGCCCACTCCCGCCCCGGAAAGCCCTTCAACTGCAGCAGAAGTGGTAGTGCAGAGGTGTCAGCCCTTCGGCCTGCACGGCCTCCTCGCTGAAACGCATGAAGCGGCGCAGCTGGTATCAAAACTCGGACAGCAACTCGTAGTCGGCCTTGTCTTCTTTGTCATGGACGCACCCGTCACGGCCTGATAGGTATGACGTCCGTCGCATTCCGTCATCGTTTACGGGTAAGCCGTTGGCGCAGCGCGGCCTGTGTGGCAGGCGGATGGCTTGCACACCACCTTGCCTGCCGCAGGACATCAGGTCCGCCTCCTTGAACGCGACTTCCCGCTTGCCACGCACCGCTGGCAAAGCCACGACCAGCAGCATCAGCACTGCGGCCAGCAGCAGGCTCGCCGACAGCGGCCGCTGCGCGAAGGTGCCCCAGTCGCCGCGGCGACAGCAGCAGAGCTGCGGCGCAGGCTCTCCTCCATCATCGGACCCAGGATGAAACCCAGCAGCAGCGGTGCCGGCTCGCAGCGCAGTCGGTAGAACGCGTACCCCAGCACCGCGAACAGGGCCACCATGTTGTTGTCTGGCGCTGTTCGCGTTATGTGTTGATGAGCTGGTGGCCGAGGCCTGAGATGATGA
>NZ_CALAOH010000071.1 GCF_937926365.1 uncultured Azohydromonas sp.
TTTCATCCGTTTTCATCCGTTTTCATCCGTTTTCATCCGTTTTCATCCGTTTTCAATCCCCGTTCCCCCAGCCGGTAGAAGGCGCCCCGTCCTGCGCCTTCCAGCTTCAGCAGGCCGTTACCCTGCATCCGTTTCAGCAGATCCTTGGCCTGCCCCTCACTAAGGCGGCACAAATCCATCACTTCGGCACGCCGAATCTGCCCGTGCTGACGCACATAGTTGAGCACCATCTGCTCGTGCTGGATGGGGGTAAAGCCAGCCTGACGGGTATACGCGGCCTTCTCGCCCCGGCGCTGGTAGACAGCGGCCGACAGGGTATAGCTGCGCCCGCGTGCCGCACCGTGTGCCTCCACCAAACCCGCTTCGATCAATGCCTCCAGCGTGCGCTTCGCGCTCGCCGCGTCTCGCTGGATGCGGCCGGCCAGTTCGTCCGCGGTCACGCGCTTCAACTCACGCACCGCCGCCAGTGCGATCAGGCTGTCGATGGGCAACTCGGCGCCACGCCGGCGCTCTTCCTCCACCACCAGCCGGCGAAAATCCAGGTCAGCCGGCTCGGTAGGCAGGCGCACCACGACGTTCTGGGCATCGGTACGGGAGTAATCCGGCGCCGGCCGGCCGAACTTGAGCATGCCGCGATAGATGGTGTCCACGCCGCGCCCGGAACGTTCGACCACCCCGATGCGCTTCATGGCATCGGCCAGCGCGCGGTTGCGCGGGCGCGGCTCGGTCACCAGCAGGTTGGCCAGCGTCACCCCTTCCACCAGCCCGCCCGGGTTACTGACCACCAGGGCGTCGTCTTCCAGCCGCACATGCACCGCCCCCAGGCGGTGGTAGTCGCGGTGGATCAGCGCGTTGGCCACCGCCTCACGGAAGGCCGCCATGTCCACCATCGGCACCGGCACGCGGAACAAGCCTACCTGCAGTTCTTCTTCCGGGTTGTAGGGCCGGAAATTGGTCTCCAGCCAATCCAGCGCCTTCAGCAGCGGAAAACGGCGGAATTCGTTGAAGCGCACCGCCTGCTGCGCCAGCACCTGGAAAGCGAATTCGTGGGTGGGCACCCGTTCACGCAGGGCACTCTCCCGCCCCAACAGCAGCAGGCCAGCCAGGGTGGGCACCCGGCTGCCGTCCGGCTCGCGAACGGTCAGCCCCAGCGCGCCGTCCAGTGCCTCATCGTCCAGCTCCAGCAGCACGCGGTCGCCCCCGTACTGTTGCACGGCCTGGCGCAGGCGCTCACGCTCCAGAGGGTCCAGATCGGCCAGCGTGGCGCCCGCCACCGGCAGCGCGGACACATCCACCAGCCCCAAGGTGCTGGCGCGGCTTTCCCGCTCGTGGGGCAGCATGGGCACGCACTCCGGCTGCCCGTCGTGCCGTATCCTGCGTCGCAGATACACGCCGCCCGATGTCGCGACCACGGATCGCGCCTTGGGTACGGTGATACGGGCAATGGATACGCCATCCACTTCCCACGCCTGCACCGTCACGTTGACCGAAGGTGAGGTACGTGCTGCCACCAGGCCGGGCAGGCCATCGAGCATCCGGTGCTCCGCATGCAATCCTGTGGGCGTGCCGTCATCTTCAACACCCAACCACAGCTCGCCGCCCTCTGCATTGGCAAGGCAGACAATGGCCTCGACCAGCTCGTTGTTCGGCAGGCGCTTGCGGTCGCTTTTGAATTCGACCGTCAGGGATTCAGCAGGTGGCAGCTTGGGCGTCATGCCTGTTGCGCCTCCTGTAGCAGAGGGGTGACGCGGACGCGGCCAGTTAGGAGGTCGTCCATCAATCCCAATTTGACGTCGAGCAGTTTTTTCAACTCCGCCTGCCTTTGAATGACCAGCTGGCCAATGGTGTTCACCCTACGCAAGATTTCGTCTTGCTCGCGGGGCGACGGCCACGGAAAGGACAGGCCCATGAGCACTGCGCTATTGGCAACGTCGCGTCCAGCTGAGTTGACTTTGGTCCTCAGCTGTTGCCGAACTGGCACTGAGCTGGATAGGAGCAACTGAAGGAAGTGCGGACGGGCCCTCACTGAGTCGCACGAGATTCGCATGAAGTTGGACGACATGATCCAACCTCGCTCGTTCTCCGAAACTACGACGGATCGTCCGACGTCCGCCACTCGTGAAAAGACCACATCACCTGGAATCAACTTGAAATCACCGAGCCGCGCAGCTGTCACCTCATCGACAAACAGCAGCTCAGACTCAATGAATTCCTCCTCACCCAACGCTCCGATCGTTACGACAGGCGTGCCACTATTTCGCCAGTGCTCCCCTTTAAGCGATGAACCAAACGGTCCAGTTCGAATGACGGCACGATCCTCTGGCGCTACTCCTGCAAGACCGCTCGTGTGCCACTCCTTCGGAATCCACCCCAGCGGCGACTGCTTGTAGAGATGCGGCGCCTCG
>NZ_CALAOH010000072.1 GCF_937926365.1 uncultured Azohydromonas sp.
ACGAGCTGTTCTACATGGACAAGACCATGATGGTCTTCGGCGACGCCAAGAAGGTCGTGGAGGAGATGGTCAAGGCCGTTGATTGAACGGTTGGCCGTGTAGAGCCGCACCAAGAGTGCAGACGCTTGGGAAATCAAGCGCCGTGGATCTCAGTGGCTTGCTCTGGTGAACCACGGCGATCCGTCGCTTCCCTCGTCACTGACGAACGGCGGTTCGACTTCCAGTGCTTCATCAGGCAGTGCGACGGTCCGTGGAAGTAACGTGCCACCGTTCTCGTTGCGATCCAGACGCTGCTCAACGCGGTCAAGCCGCAGGACGCGCAGCAATGGCCCCGAGTCGATCAGGAAGCTGCCAGATGCTGACAGGGAATGGTTCGCCTTGTCGGCAGATGCCTGCATCAAGTCCGCCCGTGCAGTTGCGTAAAACACTGCCGACCGGGATATGGACCAATCGAAAATTCATGTCACGTAGACCTGAATTATGAGTTTATCTGATTAGGGCTTAACACCTACGATCCTGACATCTCGCGCAATTTCCTCTCCACGGATTGCTTCACGACACCAACAAAGGTGTCGAGTGCTTGGGAGGCGTACTTCCATCAATCGAGGCCGTGGAGCGATCCCGAAGCAACGGATGTCCAAGATGAACAGTTCAACTCAGGCAAGCAGTGTCGTCATTCCCAGCACGCTGCAGGGTCCGGTAGCCAAAGTCCGAACCCTGTTGCCTGGCATGGGGCTGTCGGCCATGGTCGCCATGGCTGCAACGCTCGTCTCGATGCTGCACGGCGGACCTCAATTCCTGTACGCGCTGTTCTTCGGCATTTCTTTGCACTGCCTGAGTGACGATCAGAAGGCCAAAGCGGGTATCGAGTTTTGCGCACGTGGACTTTTGCGCTTCGGGGTTGGCTTGCTTGGTGCGCGGATCACGGCGGGGCAGATCATTGCGCTGGGATGGGAAACGGCGTTGATCGTGATTGCTGCCGTGATCAGCACGATCGCGCTGGCGATCCTGCTGGGACGCCTGCTCGGCATGAGTCGCGCGCAGACCGTGCTGGCAGGCGGTGCAGTGGCCATCTGCGGTGCATCGGCAGCCTTGGCCATTTCTGCTGTCCTGCCGCGCGAGAAGGATGGTGACCGCTTCACGCTGATGGTGGTGGTCGCTGTCACCCTGCTGTCTACCATTGCGATGGTGGTCTATCCGGCCCTGGCCAAGCTGCTGGGACTGTCTCCGGACCAGGCAGGGCTCTTTCTCGGCGGCACCATTCATGATGTGGCGCAGGTGGTCGGTGCGGGTTACACGCTCAGCCGCGAAGCAGGGGATCACGCCACGATTGTCAAGTTGTTGCGCGTGGCGCTGTTGACTGTGGTGGTGGTTGCTGTGGCTTGCGCATTCACCCGACAGCGGCATGAAGCCAGAGCCGCCCGTGCACAAGATCACCGGCCGGCGCGCCAGCCGCTGGTGCCTTGGTTTCTTTGGATGTTCGTCGCCATGGTGATCGCCAACTCGATCGGCATGTTTTCACCAGTCTTCCAGTCCGGTCTCAATGATGCTTCGCGTGCATGCCTCGTGGTAGCGATCGCAGCCCTGGGGATCAAGACGTCGTTCAGTGGCTTGGCCCGACTCGGCTGGCGGCCGTTCATGCTTCTGCTGGTCGAAACGGTGTGGATGGCGGCCTTGGTGCTGGCAATCATCGAGTTCCGAACTGCTTGAACGTTCGGCCGCTCACCACGCCAAGCGGCAGCCGCCGTGCTGGCGGCCGCACGCATGGTGGTCAGCGATGCCTGAACACTGGAGCGCGCTTGGCAAGGAAGGCCTGCATGCCTTCCTTCTGGCCTTCGGTCGCAAATGCGGCCTGGAACAGGCGCCGCTCGTGCAGCACGCCTTCGGCAAGCGGTACTTCCTGAGCCCGGTTGACGGCCTCCTTGGCCAGGCGAACGGCCGGCAGGTTGTAGCCTGCAATCGTGTGCGCCGCCTCCAGCGCCGTCTGCAGAAGCTCGGACGCCGGTACCACGCGGGCGACCAATCCCATGGCTTTTGCTTCTGCGGCGCCGATGCTGCGTCCGGTCAGGATCATGTCCATCGCGAGCGCCTTGCCCACGGCCCGGCTCAGTCGCTGGCTGCCTCCAATGCCAGGCAGGATGCCGAGCTTGATCTCGGGCTGCCCGAACTGGGCATCTTCGCTGGCAATGATGAAGTCGCACAGCATCGCGAGCTCACAGCCGCCGCCCAGTGCATAACCGGCTACTGCGGCGATGACGGGTTTGCCGATGGCGCGCACGGCGTCCCAATCGGCAAACAGATCCTGCGCCTGGAGTTCGGCGAAGCTCTTGTCCGCCATCTCGGCGATGTCCGCGCCGGCCGCAAAGGCCCGTGCACCGCCAGTGATCACGACGGCGCCAATGTTGCGGTCGGCATCGAATTCACGCAGCGCCGCAAGCACCTCGCGGGCGACCTGGGTGTTCAGCGCGTTGAGCTGCTTGGGACGGTTCAACGTGATCAGGCCAACGCGCTCGCGACGCTCCACCAGGATGGTTTCGTACTGGGGCTTGTCGGCGACGGAAACGGGCGTAAGGGTCGTGGTCATGACGGAGTCCTGCTTCGGGGTTGAGCGGCGGCGCCTCATGCCGCCAGGCGCTGCGTGGCAGCGGCGGTAGGTGCAATGGCCTCGTTGCTGCCTTCGGCGCCCGGTACGGCGGCGGCCGCGTACTCTCCGGTGCCTTGCATCAACTCGGCCAGGATGGCGGCGCGGTGCTGATCCAGGCCAGGCGCCTTCAAAGGCGCATGGATGTCCTGCGGGGCGAAGCCGCTCATCTTGATCGGGTTGCCCGCGGTACGGACGGGACGGCCATGTTCACCCTGTACTTGGATGATCATGTCCCGCGCGAGCAGCTGCGGGTGAGTGAAGAGCTTGTCGACGGTATTGATCGGTGCGCAGGGCACCCCGGCCGCTTGCAGGCGCTCTATCCAGTGCTGTTGCGGCTGCGTCCTGGTGACCGCCTCGATGGCCTGCACCAGTGCGGGACGGTTCGTGCAGCGTGCGTCGTTGCTCAGGAAACGATCGTCCAGTGCCATCTGCGGTGCTCCCAGCGCGTCGGCCATCAGCATGAAGAGATGGTCGTTGCCGGCGGCAATGACGAAACGGCCGTCCTGGGCCTCGAAGGTCTCGAACGGCGCCAGCGAGGGATGGCAGTCACCCGTGCGGGTGGGAGCCTTGCCTTCGACGTCATAGCGGGCGAGGGCGGTTTCCAGCAGCGCGGCCTGGCAGTCAAGCATGCCAATGTCCACGCGCGTGCCCTGTGCGTCCTTGGTACGGCGGTACAGCGCAGAGATGATGCCGACGGTGGCGAACAGGGCCGCGCCCAGATCGCCAAAGCTCGTACCTACGCGGGCTGGAGCCGCACCCGGCCAGCCGGTGAGGCTCATCACGCCGCCCATGGCCTGGACCACCATGTCGTAGCCGGGCTGGTCGCTGTACGGCCCGGTCTGTCCGAAGCCGGAAATCGAGGCGTAGACGATGTGCGGATGCGTTTGCGCCAGTCGCTGCGCGCCCAGGCCAAGCCGGTCCATCACGCCGGGCCGGAAGTTCTCCACCACGACGTCGGCTTCGTTAAGCAGGCGTTCGAGAAGCTCGCGGTCCCTGGGACTCTTGAGGTCCAGGGCAATGCTTTCCTTGCCGCGGTTGAAGCAGGCGAAGTAGACCGACTCGCGCTGCGGTCCCTGCCCCAGGAAGGGACCGAAGGCCCGGGTGTCATCGCCGGTGAGCAGCTTCTCGATCTTGATGACACGCGCTCCCAGGTCGGCCAGCACCATGGTGCAGTACGGGCCGGCCAGAACACGCGAAAAGTCGAGCACCGTGATGCCGTCCAGCGGGCCGCGCTTGGCCGGTACTTCTTGAGTCGAACTCATGGGTGATGTCTCCGTGGGTACGTTGAACACGTTGCCGTGTGGACCATGCCGGGCGGCGGCTCAGCGATTGACGTCCACGATCAGGCGGCCACGTACCCGCCCGCCCAGCAAGTCGGGCGCGACGTCCAGAACACGCGCCAGGCCGATCTCTTCGCTGATGGCCTCCAGCCGCTGCACGTCCATCTCGGCCGCCAGGCGCTGCCACGCCTGCTCGCGCTCCTCGCGCGGGCACATCACGCTGTCCACCCCGGCCAGCGTGACGCCGCGCAGGATGAAGGGCGCTACCGTCGCTGGCAGGTCCATGCCCCCAGCCAGGCCGCATGCAGCCACCACGCCGCGGTAACGGGTCGATGCGCACAGGTTGGCCAGCAGGTGGCTGCCCACGCTGTCGACGGCGCCGGCCCAGCGCTCCTTGGCCAATGGCTTGCCAGGGCCGGACAGCGCGGCGCGGTCCATGACTTCGGCGGCTCCCAGTCCGTGCAGGTAGCGCGCCTCGGCGCTGCGGCCCGTGATGGCTACCACACGGTAGCCCAGGCGCGACAGCAGCATGGTGGCCACGCTGCCCACACCACCAGCCGCCCCGCTGACGGCAATGTCGCCCTTGTCAGGCGTCACGCCCAGCCGCTGCAGTGTCATCACGCACAGCATCGCGGTATAGCCCGCCGTGCCCAGCGCCATGGATTGCCGTGGCGTGAGCCCGGCGGGCAGTTTCACCAGCCAGTCGCCGCGCACGCGGGCAACTTGCGACAGTCCTCCCCAATGGCCTTCGCCGACGCCCCAGCCATTGAGCACCACGGTGTCACCGGCATTGAACTTCGGGTGCTGGCTCTCGGCCACGGTGCCCACGAAGTCGATGCCGGGCACCATGGGGAAGCGCCGCACCACGGGTGAGCGCCCGGTGATGGCCAGCGCGTCCTTGTAGTTGAGCGTGGAGTACTGCACCTGGACGGTCACATCGCCTTCGGGCAGCGAATCCATGGCTTGGCGAACCAGCGCCGCGGTCTGTCCGGCGTCGGTCTTGCTGATGAGAAGGGCTCTGAAGTCGGTGGCTGTGTTCATCGGCGTCTCCGTCTGTCTCCTGGGGGTGGATGGGTCGTTCAGTCAAATGCCCGCGGCGATCCAGCGCGCAGCCTTCTCGGCGATCATCAGCGTCGGGCTGTTGGTGTTGCCGCTGGTGATCGTGGGCATGACGCTGGCGTCCACGACGCGCAGGCCTTGCACCCCGATCACGCGCAGGTGCGGATCCACGACCGCGAGCGGGTCGGACATGCGGCCCATCCTGGCCGTGCCCACGGGGTGGAAGATGGTGGTGGCAATGTCGCCTGCCAGGCGTGCGAGCTCTTCGTCGCTCTGGTATTGCACGCCCGGCTTGAACTCCTGCGGGCAGTACTTCGCCAGCGCGGGTTGCGCCACGATGCGCCGCGCCACCCGCAACGAATCCGCTGCCACCTGCCGGTCGTCATCAGTGCTGAGGTAGTTCGGCGCGATGGCGGGCGGCACGGTGTGGTCCGCGCTTCGGATGGCGACCGACCCTCGGCTCGTCGGGTTGAGGTTGCACACGCTGGCGGTAAAGGCAGGAAAGTCGTGCAACGGCTGGCCGAAGGCAGGCAGACTCAGCGGCTGCACATGGAACTGGATGTTCGGATGTCGCTGTCCGGGGTCGCTGCGTGTGAAGGCACCCAACTGCGAGGGTGCCATGCTCATGGGGCCGCTG
Source organism: uncultured Azohydromonas sp. (assembly GCF_937926365.1). Classification (GTDB taxonomy): domain Bacteria; phylum Pseudomonadota; class Gammaproteobacteria; order Burkholderiales; family Burkholderiaceae_C; genus Azohydromonas. The sequence goes on from NZ_CALAOH010000072.1 coordinate 5,621, forward strand.
CGCTTGAGCGCGTACTCCAGCCCGATCGCTGCCCGACCCCACAGACTGTTGGCCATCGTGTTCAGGGACTTCACTCCCCGCACCTTGTAGACCGCGCGGATCTGCAGGTGGTCCTGCAGGTTGGCGCCGACGCCGGGCGCATCCATGCGCACACGCACGCCGTGCCGCTGCAGCAGGGCACCCGGGCCGATGCCCGACAGCTGCAGGATCTGCGGTGTACCGATGGCGCCAGCGCTCAAGACCACCTCGCGCGCCGCCCGCACCAGCACACGCTCGCCGTCGCGCACCACTTCCACGCCAGCACATCGCAACTGCCCCGTGGCATCGCGTTCGATCAGCAGCCGGCACACGTGCGCACGGGTCCACAGCGTGAGGTTGCGGTGCCGGCGCAGCGCAGGCCTCAGGAAAGCCTTGGCCGTGTTCCAGCGCCAGCCGTTGCGCTGGTTGACTTCGAAGTAGCCCACGCCTTCGTTGCTGCCGCGGTTGAAGTCGTCGCTGGCGGGCAATCCGGCCTGCTGCGCCGCGAGTGCAAAGGCGTCAAGGATCTCCCAACGCAACCGCTGCTTCTCCACTCGCCATTCGCCTGCAGCGCCATGGAAACGAGCCACCTCTTCAGTCGAGACATCCCGCAGTTGCTGCACGTCCGGATCCACGAAGTGGTTCACGGGAGCCAGTTGCCGTGGACGCCAGTTCACCTGCGCGTCGAAACGGTAGTTGTTCTCGTGGGCGATGAAGTCCCGCAGCGCCTGTTGCCAGCTCCAGGCGTCCTCGCCGGTAAGCGCAGCCCAGCCGTCGTAGTCGCGTGCCTGCCCGCGCATGTAGATCATGCCGTTGATGCTGGAGCAGCCCCCGAGCGTCTTGCCACGCGGGTAGATCAGGCTGCGTCCATTGAGGCCTGCCTCGAACTCGGTGTTGAAACACCAGTCGGTTCGCGGGTTGCCTATGCAGTACAGGTAACCGACCGGAATGTGGATCCAGGGATAACTGTCCTGGCCTCCGGCTTCCAGTACCAGCACGCGGCGGCTGGGCTCGGCACTGAGCCGATTGGCCAGCAACGAGCCGGCACTGCCACTGCCGACGACGATGTAGTCAAAGGTCAGTGAGCTCATTGTTTAACCGACTCGAAGTACGGATGCGGTTGTCTCGGTACGAGTGTCGATGAGATGTCAACCGGTGCAGTGGGCATGTTCGTGTCTCCGTGAAGGGTGGGCGACGGCATGAAATCTAGGCAGATCCGGTGAGGACATCCAATGAGTTCGAGCGCGGAGCGATATAAGCTTCGCCAATACCGTTGTCCTGCCTTTTTCACCATGAATGCGCGTCTCATCGAACCTCGGCTGCTGCAGGCCTTTGTGGCCGTGGCGCGGGAAGGCAGCGTGTCGCGCGCTGCGCAGAAGCTGTTCCTGAGCCAGCCGGCGGTGAGTCTGCAACTGAAGGAGCTGGCCGAGGCCACGAAGCTGGAGCTCTTCATCCGTACATCGAGTGGCCTGCTGCTCAGCCGCGATGGGGCCGCGCTGCTTGCGCATGCCGAGCGTGCGCTTGCAGGCTTGGCCGATTTCTCGCAGGCGGCCCAGCGCATGACTTCGGGGGTCCATGGGACGTTGCGCATTGGAACGATCCTCGATCCGGAGTTCACCCGACTGGGGGCGTTTCTGCATGAGCTGGTGAGCCTGGCGCCCGAGATCGAGCCCGAGCTGCAGCACGGCACGAGCGGCGTCGTGCTGGCGAAGTTGCTGGCTGACGAGATCGATGCAGGCTTCTACATCGGCGACGCACAGGCCGATGCCGCTGCCTTGGCAACACGCCAGCGCGGCGCTCCCAGCCTGTACAGCGAAGTGCTCACCGAGTTCACGTACCGCGTCGTGGCACCCCCCGGCTGGGGACCACAGGTGCTGGGCAAGGACTGGGCGTCGCTGGTGAAGCTGCCGTGGATCTCCACGCCGCCGCAGTCGGTGCACTCCCGCTTGTTGTCACAGGTCCTGGGTCCACTCGGACTGCAGCAGCATCGCGTTGCCGTGGTCGACCAGGAGCCGTCGATGCTGGCGCTTGTGCGTGCCGGTGTCGGCTTGTCGCTGGCCCGGGATCTCGATGCCCTGCGTGAGAGCCAGAGCGAGGGCCTGGTGGTGGCCGACAAGGTCAGCATTGCCACGGCACTTGTCTTTACCTGCAAGGCCGTTGCACGCGACAAGCCCGTGGTGACCACAGCATGGGACGCGCTGGCCAGGGCGTGGCGGCGCTGACGAGCCATGAAAGCCTGCGCCGCAATGCCGGCATCGCACGAGGCAGACTTCCCTCTCAACGCTGCGCTGCTCTTTTCTGAAGCCACCGGACTCTTTCGGTCAGACGCCGCTGCCACTCCAAGGACAGGCCGGGTATGCGCGCGAGTTCCAGGAGTTCACTCGTGGGAGGCTGATGCAAGAGCTGAATCCGCCAGAACTGGGCTATTGAAAAGCTGCGGTCGTGTCGCTCCAGAAGCTCAATGCCGTCACCCGCTTCAACGAATCCCGGCTCGAGGACTCTGTAGTACCAGCCGGTGATGAATTCCCGTGCCAGGTACATTGATACCCGTTCGATGCCGAAGCGATGGTCGATCTTCCAGCAAGGGCTGCGTGGCTGGGAAACCTGTGCCACGACGCTGCCGATCCGGAAGATGTCCCCGATATGGACATTTTCTTCGGTAAGGTGCGATGCAGATATGTTTTCACCAATACATCCTGGCATGAATGCGTCTGCGCGCTGTGGAAAACTTTCCATCAGGCGTTGGTAATTCTCCACCGCATAATGGTGCACTGCCTTTTCAGGCCCGCCATGGACCCTCTTGTCCGCGTGTTCGTCACCCACAATTCCCTGGGTAGTCACCGCGGCGCGGCCAAGGATTCGCTTCTTGAATATGCCGCTGCGATGGCCCTCGGGCTCGAGATGCCCAGTTCCACCTGCAAACAATGAAGCAACGGTGGACGCGAGTGTGGAAACCATGGTGCAAGCGCTGTCTGCTAGGGGATAGCGTGACTTTACCGGGTGGAAAACATTACATAAAATGATTTTTTGAGATGACACTCATCTTTAATGGTGATGTTGGAGTTCATTCATGGAAATGCGTCAGTTGCAGATATTTTGTGCAGTAGCCGATTACGGGAGTTTCACTGCGGCGGCCGAAAAGATTCATACCGTCCAGTCCAATGTGACGATGCGCGTGAAGGAACTGGAGGCCGAGCTGAATCAGCAACTGTTCGTCCGACAAAAAAGCGGAGTGAGCCTCACGTCGGCTGGTTTGACGTTCCTTGAATACGCACGAAAGATCTTGCAACTGACGGACGAGAGCCGTCATGCGCTGATGGATACCGCGACGCCGGCCGGTTTGTTGAGGCTGGGTTCCATGGAAACCACGGCAGCCATACGTCTGCCAAGAATTCTTTCGAAATACCGGAAGTCGTACCCACAAGTCCAGCTTTCACTGTCGACGGGTACGACGGCCGAGTTGATCAAGGCCGTTGAAAGCCACAAGCTCGATGGAGCTTTCGTGGGCGGCTTTCACCAGAATGCCCTGCTCGAACAGGAGCAGCTTTTCACTGAGGAACTGGTGCTGGTCAGCAGCGACGAGCACGAGTCGTTGTCGGCGCTGGTGGAGCGGATGCCTCAACAGACGGTGCTGGCTTTCCGGGCCGGCTGCTTTTACCGGTCAACGCTGGAGAATTGGTTTTATCAAGTCGGCCTCGTTCCGAATCAGATTCTGGAGCTGGGTACGCTGGACGGCATCCTGTCTTGCGTGGGTGCCGGCATGGGCGTGACTTTGCTGCCCAGGGCCGTCGCGGAAGACCATGGCTCCCGGCATGCGATACGGTGCCATCAGTTGCCGGCCGAGTTCGCCAACGTATCGACGTTTTTCATACGCCGCAAGGATATGTTCGCGACTTCAGCGGTGAGGGTCTTGATCAGCCTCATTCGTGACGAGTTTGGGGCTGCGCGGCAGTGAGGCCGCTGTCGCTTGGCCTGCAGGCCGAATTGCAATGGGGCCGCGTCGTCGGCTTGCGTTGTTGTGGCCGAAACGATGGACCCATCGAGCGGCACGTGACGTTGCCCTGATGCCAATGGCTGCCGCCGGCCTTCCAGGCTCGGCGGCAGAAGTCCCTCGCGCTCAGCGCGCCAGCCACTCGGCGCGGTCGCTCCCGAGCTGGGGCGTCGTCCTGAACCATCGGGGTGGCGTCTCGGACATCTTCAGGACCGGGCCCAGGCTCTTGAGGTCGCCGTAGCAGGTGCCGTCGTCGCACACCGCCAGCGCCTCGAACTCGGTGCCGGTCAGGTGGCCCGGCGCATGGTCGAAGCGGTCCATCAACCCTTGCCGCTGCAGCAGCATGGCGGACTGGCACAGCGAGACCTGCACCCTGTAGCTGCCGCCTTCCCGGGCACGGCGTGCCAGGGCCACCAGGGCACCGAAGGTGCCCAGGAAGCCGGTCAGGAAGTCGCACATGAACACCGGCGTCAGCTTGGGCTGTCCTGCCTTGGTTGCGAGGCCTTGCGTGTGGCAGATGCCCGTGACGGCCTGCGCAACCTGGTCCCAGCCGGCACGGGAAGCCCACGGACCGCCGGAGCCGTAGCAGTTCACGGTCACATGCACCAGGCCCGGCCGCATCTTCACCAGTTCATCGACACCGAATCCGCGGGCTTCGAGCCTGCCCGGGCGGTAACCATCGATGAACACGTCGGCCTCGCGCACCAGTTCCCTCAGCCGCGCCGCCTGGTCGGCCCGATTGATGTCCAGGAAGCAACTGCGCTTGCCATGGCTGGTATCGCGCACGAAGTCCGGTACCTGGGGCAGCGAAGGCGCCGTCACCATCAGGACATCGGCTCCATGCTCGGCCATTCCGATGCCGGCCGTCGGACCGGCCAGGATGCGGGTGAGGTCCAGTACCCGGATGCCGGAAGCCGGTTGCAGGCCGGGGGGCAGCGGCTCGGGATCGCTTTCGGCAATCTTGGTGATCTCGACCACGGGGCGCGATGCCAGGTATGCCCCGTGCGGGTGCTGCAGCCACTCCTGGGGCGTGCGCACCTTCCCTGCGCATGCACGGGCCGCCGCGATGGCGTCTTCGAGCTCGTCGGAGTTCCAGCGGCTCACACCGCGGGCCACATCTTCCGGCGTGCTCTCGCAGTTCAGCACATCCAGCACACGGCGCTCCAGGTGCGGCAGGTTGGTGTGCGGCAACAGCCAGCGTCCGTCGGCGGTCTGCCATGGCTGTGTCAGGGCGACCATGTGTTTCAGAGCCGGCGACACCGGGATGGGCTGGTAATGCCCGCGTGCATCTCGCCTGAGCGTCAGGTGCCCGCCCGACAGCGAGGTCGCTGCGGCCGCACGTACATCGACGCTGACGGACTGCCGGCGCCCCGTGCGCAGTTGCCACAGATCGTTGGCGGCGACACCACGTGCCGCCAGGGCATCCGCAGCGGTTTCACCGATGCGAAAGGGCGATTGGAACAGCGGATCCTCGCCGGTGATGGAGACTTCGCCGGGCGCTGGCTCATCACCGGCACGGATCGCCATCAATTCGGTGAAGGCACCGGTTCTTCCCATGCTGCTGGTGTTCATGCTGCTCACTCCTCAAGTTGACCGTTTATCCAGCCATGCGCGATGCATGGCTGTCGAGTTCCTCAGGCGACGGCCCCGACGGGAAGCCGTTTCGTGCGCTGCGTGGCAAGGGATCCGATGACGCACGCGGCGAAGGCCAGCGGCACCGTGACCAGCGCGGGCGGGTCGATCGGGAACACCGGCTGCGCGTGTCCCAGCACCTTGACCCAGATGGCCGGCCCCAGCACCGTGAACAGCAGCGAGGACAGCAGGCCGACGCTGCCGCCGAAGACGGCGCCGAACGACGTGGTCCTCTTCCAGTAGATGGCCAGCACGAGCACCGGGAACGTCGAGGAGCAGGCGACCGAGAAGGCGAGGCTGATCATGTAGGCCACGTTCTGGCCGCGGAATGCGATGCCCAGGATGACGGCCAGCACGCCGAGCACGACCGTTGCAAGCCGCACGATCTTCATCTCCTCCTGCGAGTCGGAGACGACATGCCGCTTGAAGAGCGCACCGTAGATGTCATGGCTGATCGCGGATGCCCCGGAGAGCGTCAATCCGGCGACCACGGCAAGGATGGTCGCAAACGCGATCGCAGAGACGGCCCCGAACAGGACTTCTCCTCCCAGCAGGTGCGACAGGTGGAGGGCGGCCGTGTTGCCGCCACCGATGAGGGCATTCCTGGCATCGAAGTACTCGGGATGGCCGCGCAGCAGCGTCAGCGCGCCGAAGCCGATGATGAAGATCATGGCGTAGAACGAGTTCATGAACACGGTGGCCCACAGCACGGAGCTGCGCGCGGCCTTGGCGTCAGGCACCGTGAAGAAGCGCATGAGCACGTGTGGCAGCCCGGCCGTGCCAAGCATCAGGGCCATGCCCAGGGAAATGCCCGAGATGGGATCCTTGGCCAGGGCATTCGGGATGAGGATGGCTTCCTGCGCTGGATGGACTGCGACCGCCTGCTGCAGGAGCTCGCTGAAGCTGAAGCCGAACTGCGCCATCACGAGGAAGCAGATCAGCGTGCCCATGCTCAGCATCAGCACCGCTTTCACGATCTGCACCCAGGTCGTGGCCATCATGCCGCCGAAGACGACGTACATGACCATCAACACGCCGACCAGCATGATGGCGTAGGTGTAGTCGATGCCGAAGAGCAACTGCACCAGCTGCCCCGCCCCCACCATCTGCGCAATCAGGTAGAAGCTGACGATGATGAGCGAGGCCAGGGCCGAAAAAACGCGCACGGCACTTCCGCTCAGCTTCGAACAGACCACGTCCGTGAAGGTGTACTTGCCCAGCTTGCGCAGCTTGCTGGCCATGAGGAAGACGACCAGGGGCAGGCCGGTGGTGTATCCGACGGCATAAACCAAGCCGTCGAAGCCGTTGCCGAACACCAGCGCGGTCAGGCCCAGGAAGGCACCGGCCGAAAGGGCATCGCCGGTGATTGCCAGGCCGTTCTGGAAGCCCGAGATCTGGCCGCCCGCGGAGTAGAAATCGCTGGCCGATGTGGTCTTCTTGGCGGCCCACCAGGTGATGCACAGCGTCACCGCGATGACGGCCACGAACAGCGCCAGCGACGTCATGCTGGTGGTCCCTACGGACGACTGCGCTGCCATGGCATCGGTCGCAGCCACGGCCGGGAGGAGTTTGAGCAGGCGTTTCATGTCAGCCCTCCGAAGCGTTGGCTCGGACGACGTACATGATCGTCAGGAAGGTCCCGCAGGCGATGACGGCGAGTCCGAAGACAAAGGACAGCGGCCAGCCCAGTCCCGGCACGACGAACTGCATCGTCTTGGAGGCGAAGCAGGCCGTCAGCAGAAACGAAAGGAAGAAGACGACTTGAACCGACGTCAGCAACAGGCTCGTGCCCAACGGTTCTGCGGTATCAGTAGTTGCGGGGTGTCCCATATTCAGCCTCCGTGATCGCACCAGCGATGAACTGGAAAGGGCAGGGCCGGGACTGCACGTGGAGTCCATCGGCCTGCAGGCTCATGCAAGGACTTCGGTGCCCGGCCCGCCGCTTCAGAAGATCGGGGACCGCCGTGTCGTCTTGCGTGCGGCGCATCATGCGCGGCACGATGGTTGAATGGAAAACGATTAATTCTGATGGGACCCATCGGCCGCAGAGATGGCACGCGCCGATAGAGCGCCGCGCGCCGCAGGCCATGGCAACGACACCGCGCCGCGGTGTCGGCTCTGATGCAGGACCGTCAAGCCCCGCTCAGTGGCCACCACGAGTGGCTGCGTTGAGCTCGCGGACGAGCGTGCCGACCAGTTCGGCGGCGGGGAGGGTTCGTGCCAAGGGTGCCCCCTGACCAGCCCACTGGACAGCGAAGTCGTGGTTGCCCTTGCTGATCGCGGCCGCCTGGAGTGACTTTGCCGCGTCATAAGCGATGGGGTAGTCCGGCAACGCGGGAGCGGTGTTGCCGCCGATGTCGGTGAACAGCCGGTTCACCATGCCGCGTGCTGGCCGGCCCGATATGGCGGCGGAGACACGGGTGTGATGCGCGCGCTCGCCTTGCAAGGCGGACCGGTATTGCGCATTGGCACTGGACTCGGGGCAGAGGATGAAGGCGGTGCCCATCTGAACAGCGGCTGCGCCCATTTGCATGGCCGCGGCAATGGTGCGGCCGTTCATGATGCCGCCGGCGGCAATCACGGGAAGGGGGCAGGTGGCGACCACCAGTTCGACCAAGGCCAAGGTGCCCAAGTGCTCGTCTGCCGACGGGTCGAACACGCCGCGGTGGCCACCTGCCTCCACACCTTGTGCGATCACCGCATCCACGCCTGCCTCCACCGCCAACGCTGCTTCAGCGGGCGACGTTGCACACGCAAGGGTCACCACGCCGGCGTCTCGCAGTGCCCGTATCCATTGGGAAGGTGGCAGCCCGAAGTGGAAGCTGGCCACGGCCGGGCGCTCCTGCAGCAGCACTTCCAGCGTTTCCTCGCTGGCCAGGAAGGTCTCATAACCCAGGGACAGGGCTGACGGTGGAGTGGCTCCAAGCTCGGTGAAGAGGGGGGCGAGGTGCCTGATCCATGCAGCCTCGCGTTCAGCGTCGGCAACGGCGGGCTGGTGGCAAAACAGGTTGACGTTGAACGGCTTGTCCGTCAGCGCACGCGTGGCTTCGATCATCGCCCTGGATTGGGCCGCAGTGCTGGCGCCCAGTCCGATGGAGCCCAGGGCGCCGGCGTTCGAGACTGCCGCAGCCAACTGGGGCGTCGAGACGCCGACCATGGGCGCCTGGATGATGGGGTGCCGGATCCGCAACAGGCTCAGGAGTTTGCTCGTACGGGACATGGGATCTCCAAAGGACAGGATGGACATGTCCCAATCATCTCATCAGAAGATTAAAATCATAAAACTTATCCTGAAATGAGATTTTTCATGGACGAATCGAGTCTCGAGATCTTCCTGGCCGTCGCGGCAGAGCTCAGCATCACCCGGGCTGCAGTACAGCTTGGGCGGGTTCAGTCCAACGTCACGACGCGTATCCAGCAACTCGAAAAGGATCTCGGCGTGGATCTCTTTCGCAGGGAAGGCAAGCGGCTGAGCCTGACGCCTGAAGGCGAGCGCTTCAGGGACTATGCGAACCGGATGGTGGCGCTGACGCAGGAGATGCGCCAGGCAATGCACCCGCGGGCCCCCAGCGGCAAGCTGAGGATCGGGTGCATGGAGAGTACGGCGGCCACGCGGCTGCCCGGGCCGCTGGCGCTGTTTCACCAGCGCTGGCCCCAAGTGGAACTCAACGTCGTCACCGGGCCGTCACGCGCGATGCTGGAAGCGACCCGAAACGGCCTGGTGGATTGCGCGTTCATCGCGCTCTATGGCAACAGCGAAATCAGGTCGAGGGCAGACCTGCTGGAGATGGGGCTGCGCGGAGCACGGATGTATGAGGAAGAACTGGTCCTGGTATTGCCTGCGGACCATCCCCCGGTCCGCAAGGCTGGCGACGTGGCTGTCCGTTCGCTTGCGGCCTTCGGCCGAGGTTGCAGTTACCGTGCCCTTGCCGAGGACTGGCTCGCGCCACGTGACCCGGCGCTCAAGATCCAGGAGGTCGCTTCCTATCACGCCATGCTCGCCTGCGTGACCTGCGGCGCGTGCACATGCCTGATGCCGCGCGCTGTCTTGAACCTCGTGAATCCATCGCCCGCCCTTCGAGTCCGAGACATTGCAAGAATGGATACATGGCTGGTGTGGAGAGCGGGTTTCAATGCAGCTGCCTTTTCTGCTCTGCGCGAAATTCTTCCTGCTGGAAAGCCGGCATGATGAACCTGAATCAGGCGGCATAAAGACCCGGGCTCGTGCACGGGGTAGCTGCAGATGCGGTCGGACAGGCGCAACACGCTGTGCAGGTGCTGCGTGGAGTCATTGAGAGCGGTTGCCGGCCAGTACCCCATCGGTGGACGAACTGGCATTGCACATCCACGGCACCCATGTCGAGCGTGATCGCATGAAGAAGCGCCGGCTTCACCGTTCGGACCTGCTGCTGCGCACGCTGCCAAGGCTTGCCGGTGGCCGGCATCGGGAGCGAGGATGCGATCTGCCGTGGCCGGCTCAATATCGTTGAGCACGCATTTACATTGCTCCGGAACTCACTGGCCGGAATTTGTTCCTGGTGCCGGGCGTTGCGTGCAGCACGAGGACGCAAGGGCGTTCGACGAGGCGCTCGCCGCAGCGCTGCGGATGCCGCGGCAGCTGCGCTTCGAGTCAAGCTAAGCTATTGCAGCTCGGCTGTGGTGGCCGATGTCCTCTGGAACAGCCGCCGCGCGCGGGCGCAAGAGATGGTCGGTGTCATCGGTCGCAGGGAAGGCATGGGCCCTGGAGCACCGGAAAACGAACCTAAGCATGGAATCTGAATCCAAACTGGAACGGCAGCGACAGGCCTCCGAGCCCGTGGGCGAGCCGGGCCCAGGGCCCGAGCGCAAACCCACCATTCTCGATGTGGCCAAACGCGCCAAGGTGGCGCTCGGTACCGCATCACGCGTGATCAACGGCCAGCCCAACGTGCGCGAGGACAAGCGCAAGCGCGTGCAGGCCGCCATCGCCGAGCTCGGCTACGTGCCGGACATCGTCGCGCGCAGCATGCGCAGCCATCGCTCGATGACCTTCGCCTGCGTCATGCGCGACTTCACCGTACCGGTGCTGAGCATGTTCGTCGACTCGATGCAAAAGGAGATCGACGCCTCGGGCTTCTCGCTCATGGTGGCCTCCAGCTACCACGACGCCCGACGCGAGATTGCGCTGATGCGGGGCTTCCAGCAGCGGCGCATCGACGGGCTCGTGATCGCCACGTCCTCCGAAACCGACCCGCTCCTGCTGGAGACGCTGGAGCAGATGGACTTTCCCATCGTCCTGATCGACCGCGAGATGCCGGCCGGGCTCGACGCCGTGGCGGTGAACCATGCCGCGGGCATGTGCCAGGCGGTGAGCTACCTGGCCGACATCGGGCACCGGCGCATCGCCTTCATCTCCGGCGAGCCGGATGTGCACCCCACGCAAAGCCGGCTCGAAGGCTTCCGGCTGGGCCTGCAGTCCCGTGGCCTGTCCTGTCCGCAGGAATGGGTTCGGCTGAGCTCCTTCGGCACGGACATGGGTCATGCCGAGGCCAAGCGGCTGCTGGACCGCGGCGACCGGCCCACCGCGCTCATCGCCGGCGGCAGCGCGCTGCTGCCCGGCGTGATCCGCGCCACGCGCGAGCTGGGCCTGTCCATCCCGCGGGACGTGTCCGTCATCGCCGGGGCCGACAGCGACGTGGCGCAGCTCGCGGCGCCGGCCTTCACCGTGGTGCGCTGGAGCCACGACCAGCTCGGCAAGGCGGCGGGCCGCTTCCTCATCGATCGCCTGGCACAGCCCTCGCTGCCGCGGCAGCGGCTGTCGGTGGACGCGGAACTGGTGGTGCGCGGCTCCTGCGCGGCACCGGCGTCCTGAGCGCCGGTGCACTCCCGCCGCACGGATACAGCCATTCACACGACCGCAGGACAACCCGGCTTGACGCGCCTCAATTCACGCCTATAGTTGGAAACGTTTCAATTCATTGGCGCTACTGCAAGCGACGCATCGAAAGCCAACATGGCAAACTTGATTGGAAACGTTTCACTGATTGGTGGGAGACACGGATGAACCGGATCGGAATCGACGTGGGCGGCACGTTCACGGACGTGGTGCTGGTGGACGACGCCTCGGGGCAGATCTGGGCGACCAAGGTGCCCACGACGCCTGCGGACCGCGTGGTGGGGGCCGTGCAGGGCTTCAAGCGCATCCTGGAGCTCGGCGGGCGCCAGGCGGGAGACATCGGCTTCATCGGCCACGGCACGACCATGGCCACGAACATGATCGTGGAGCACACCGGGGCGCGCACGGCGCTGGTCACGACCGCGGGCTTCCGTGACGTGCTGGAGCTGCGCCGCGTCTCGCGCCACGACCGCGCCGACCTGTACGACCTGCAGTTCGACGACCCCGTGCCGCTGGTGGAGCGGCGCTGGCGCCTGGAGGTGCCCGAGCGCATTCGCCACGACGGCAGCGTGGAGCGGCCGCTGGACCTGCAGGCGCTGCACGCCATTGCCGCGCAGATCAAGGCCTTGACCATCGAGGCGGTGGCGATCTGCTTCCTGCACGCCTACGTGAATCCCGAGCACGAGAAGCTGGCGCTGGCGGAACTGCGCCGGCTGCTGCCCACGCGCTTCGTCACCGCCTCGCACGAGGTGAATCCGGAGATGCAGGAGTACGAGCGCACCAGCACCACGGTGATCAATGCGCAGCTGGGACCCGTGTGCGGGCGCTACGCCCGGGGTTTCGAGCAGCAGCTGCGCGAGCTGGGCTTCAGGGGCGAACTGCTGTTCATGCAGTCCAACGGCGGGCTGGCCTCGATCGACATGGTGGCGGCGCGCCCCATCGTGCTGCTCGAATCCGGCCCGGCCGGCGGCGTCAGCGCGGCGGTGCGCAACTGCGAGCAGGCCGGGATGCCGGGCGTGATCCTGGGCGACATGGGCGGTACCACCTTCGACGTGTCGTTGATCCAGGAACTGCGCCCGGAGATCCGCACCCAGGGTCTGCTGCACACGCACGCGGTTCGCGCGCCCACCATCGACATCGACTCCATCGGCGCGGGCGGCGGCTCCATCGCCTGGATCGACAGCGGCGGCGGCGTGCGCATCGGGCCGGAGAGCGCCGGGGCCGACCCGGGGCCGGCCTGCTACGGGCGCGGCGGCACGCGGCCCACGGTCACCGACTGCAACCTGTTGCTGGGCTACATCGACCCGGACTCGTTCCTGGGCGGCGAGTTCAAGCTCGACGTGCGGGCCGCGGAGCGGGCGGTGCGCGAGCACCTGGCGCAGCCGCTGGGCGTGCCGGTGCTGGAGGCCGCCTGGACGGTGCGCGCGGTGGCCAACGCGCTGATGGCGCAGGCCATGCGCATCATGACCGTGGAGCGCGGCCACGACCCGCGCGAGCTGGCCTACATGTGCTATGGCGGCGCGGGCCCGGTGCACGCGGTGGACCTGGCCGAGGAGCTGGAGATCAAGCACGTGATCGTCCCGCCGCTGCCGGGCCTGTTCAGCGCCTTCGGCATGGTGGTGGCGGACCGGCAGTTCGACGGCCAGAGCGCCGTGGAGTCCGAGCTGGCGGCCACGCCCTCGCAGCGCATCCGAGAGGCCTGCGCCGCGCTGGAGCGCCAGGCGCGCGAGGCCCTGCACGCGCAACCGGCGGGCGTGGACGTGGAGCTGCACTTCAGCGCCGACTGCCGCTATGCCGGCCAGCCGGCAGGGCTGGCGGTGGAGATCGCCGCCGACGCGCTGGGCGCGGCCGACGGCGAAGGGCTGCGCACGGCCGTGCGCGCCGGCTTCGAGCGCGTGCACCAGCGCATGTGGAACTTCATCAAGCCCGACCAGCCCATCGTGCTGGGCAACCTGCGGGTGCAGGCGCGGGTGAAGACCGGCTGGCGCGGCGTGGTGCGGCAAGCCGCGGCGGCCGCCGGCGAGGCGCCCGGGCGCTGGCGCGAGGTCTTCGTCGAGGGCCGCATGCAGCGCCTGCCGGTGCACCGCCGCGTGGACCTGGCCGCCGGCGACCGCATCGAGGGGCCGGCCATCATCGAGGAACACAGCAGTTGCGTCGTCTTCAAGCGCGGGCAGAGCGCGCACATCGACGCCGTGGGCAACCTGCGCATCGCGCTCTGAGGGCACCGGCACATGGACACCATTACCTACGAAATCATCCGCAACTCGCTCTACGCCATCGCCCGCGAAATGAAGATCGCGATGATGCGCACGGCGGCCAGCCCCATCATGCACCTGGGCGCCGACGCCTCGGCCGCGGTCTTCGACGCGGACATGCAGCTGGTTGCCCAGGGCAACGACATTCCCACCATGCTGGGCTCGGCCGTGATCTCGACCAAGGCCTCGGTGGAGGCGATCGGGCGCGACAGGCTGCGCCCGGGCGACGTGATCATCAGCAACGATGCGTACCTGGGCGGCGGCAACCACCAGCCCGACGTGCAGTTCACGCGCCCGGTCTTCGTCGGCGACGAGATCGTGGCCTTCGTGATGACGCGCGGCCACTGGACCGACATCGGCGGCCAGGCCCCGGGCAGCTACGGCGTCAACACCTGGGACATCTTCGGCGAGGGCGTGCGCATCCCGCCCGTGCGGCTGTACCGCGGCGACGAGATCGTGCCCGACGTGCAGTCGCTCATCGTCAACAACACGCGCGACCCGGAGGGCCGGCAGCTCGACATCCAGGCCCAGTACGCCGGCACCTTCGTGGGCGACCAGCGCATCCGCATGCTGGCCACCAAGTACGGCGTGCGCAACCTGCGCGACGCCATGCGCCGCGCGCTGGACCATTCCGAGGCGCTGATGCGCGAGGCCATCGCCGCCATCCCGGACGGCGTGTACGAGGCCGAGGACGTGGTCGAGGGCGTGCACGCCCCAGGCTGGAGCGGCGAGCCGGTGCCGGTGAAGGTGAAGGTCACCGTCAAGGGCAGCGACATCCACTTCGACTACACGGGCACCGGCGCGCAGGCGCGCGGCGGCATCAACTGCACGCTGGCCGTGACCTGCAACAGCACCTGGTTCACGGTCAAGGCGCTCACCGACGTCTCGATCCCGATCAACCAGGGCTGCTACCGGCCCGTGACCATCCACGCGCCCGAAGGGAGCATCGTCAACTGCAGCTACCCGGCCTCGGTCGTGAGCGGCAACACCGAGACCTCGCCGCGCGTGATCGACCTGCTGTTCAAGGCGCTGTCGCAGGCGGTGCCCGAGCGCGTGATCGGGCAGAGCAACTGCGCCGCGTGCTCGGGCGTGTTCGGCGGCCGCGACCCCGACGCGCAGCGCGTGCGCCGCACCGGCAAGCCCTGGCTGAGCATGGTGGAGCCGCACGGCGGCGGCATGGGCGCGCGCGCCACGCGCGACGGCGTCAACGGCATCCGCGTCTACGTGGGCAATGCCGGGGCGCTGCCGGTGGAGTTCATCGAGCAGACCATGCCGCTGACGGTGGAGGCCTGGGCGCTCGTGCCCGACAGCGGCGGCGCCGGCCGCACGCGCGGCGGCCTGACCGCGCGCCGCACCTACCGCGTCGAGTTCGACGAGGCGACCTTCACCGTGGCGGGCGAGCGCGGCGAGTCCGCGCCCGAGGGCTACTTCGGCGGCCAGGCCGGCGCGCGCTTCGAGTGCACGGTGCTGCGCGCCGACGGCAGCTCGCTGCGCATGCCGCCCAAGGGCGCGACCGAGATCGTGCGCCGCGGCGACCGCGTGCTGCTGCAGCCCGCGGGCAGCGGCGGCTACGGCGACCCGCGCGAGCGAGCGCACGAGGCGGTGCGGCGCGACGTGCTCGACGGCTACGTCTCCGCGCGTGCCGCGCGCGAGCTGTACGGCGTGGACGTGCCGCCCAACGGAGGCGAGCGTGAGTGAATCGTCCCGTTCGCAACCGCATGCCATGGACGCCGTCCGCCCGCTGGAAGGCCTGTGCGTGGTGGAGATCGGCCACAGCCTGGCCGCTCCCTATGCGGGCCTGATCCTGGCGCACCTGGGCGCGCGCGTGGTCAAGGTCGAGAGCGCCCAGGGCGGCGACTACGCCCGCGGCTGGGGGCCGCCGTTCATCGACGACGCCTCCGCGCTGTTCCATGCCATGAACCATGGCAAGGAGAGCGTGCGGGCCGACTTCCATGACGGGGCGCAGGCCCGGGCCGTGCGCGACTTCATCGCGGCGCATGCCGACGTGGTGCTGCAGAACCTCAAGCCCGGCGCGCTCGACAAGCATGGCCTGGGCGCACGGGACCTGCTGGCGCGGCGGCCCACGCTGGTCGTCTGCAACATGGGCGCCTTCGGTGCCGGCGGCCCGCTGCGCGACAAGCCCGGCTACGACCCGCTGGCGCAGGCCTACAGCGGGATGATGAGCCTGGTGGGCCATGACGACGACGAGCCCAGCCGCGTGCCCATCTCCATCAACGACATGGGCACCGGCATGTGGGCCGTGATCGGCGTGCTCGCCGCGCTGCGCCAGCGCGACGCCGATGGCCGCGGCCACGTGGTGGACGTGTCGCTGTTCGAGACAGCGCTGGCGTGGATGACCGTGCCGCTGTCGGACAGCCTGGCCGGCGGCCAGCAGCCCGCGCGGCTGGGCTCGGCCAGCCCGAACATCGTGCCCTACCAGGTCTTCGACTGCGCCGATGGCGAGATCCTGGTGGCGGCGGGCAACGACACGCTGTACCAGCGCCTGTGCAAGGTGATGGAGTTGCCGGCGCTGGCCAGCGACCCGCGCTTCGTCACCAACGGACAGCGCGTGGCCAACCGCAAGGCGCTGATCCCGCTGCTGCAGGCGCGCTTTGGCGAGGCGCCGGCGCGCGAGTGGCTGCGGCGGCTGGAGGGCGCGTCCATCCCCTGCGGTCCGCTGCAGACCGTGGCCGACGTGGTCCAGGACCCGCAGACGCTGGCGCTGGACATCCTGCGCCGCACGCCCGACCAGCGCACCACCACCGTCGCGCTGCCGGTTTCCTTCGACGGCGTGCGCCCGCCGCTGCCCGGCAACACGCCGGCGCTGGGCCAGCACGACCACCTCATCGCGCCGCTCGGCGCCGCAACGCTCATCCGGGAGAAGGTCTGATGTCGCTCTTGAACCTGAACACGCCGCTGGACACGCTGGCCCTGTCCTCGCCCTTCGAGGGGCTGCTGGTGGTGCGGCTGAACCGGCCGCAGGTGGCCAATTCCATCAGCACCACCATGGGCCGCGAGCTGATCGCGGTGTTCGATGCCATCGAGGCGGCGCCCGAGGCCTACCGCTGCGTGGTGCTCACCGGCGCGGGAGATCGCGTGTTCTGCGCCGGCGCCGATCTCAAGGAGCGCGACGGCATGACCGACGCGCAGTTCGATACCCAGCACTACCTCTTCGAGCGGATGATCCGCGCCATCTACGACTGCCCGGTGCCGCTGATCGCCAGCGTCAACGGCGCGGCCATCGCGGGCGGGCTGGAGCTGGCGCTGGCCTGCGACTTCATCGTCGCCGCCGACCACGCGCGCTTCGGCTTCTCCGAGGTCTCGCGCGGGATCATGCCCGGCGGCGGCGGCACGCAGCAGCTGCCGCGCGCCATCGGCGTGCGCCGCGCCAAGGAGCTCATCTTCACCGGCGAGACCTTCGGCGCGCAGGAGGCCCTGGCCTGTGGCCTGGTCAACCATGTCCATCCGCGGGACGCGCTGGAGCAGGAAACCTTCAAGCTCGTCCAGCGCATCCTGGCCAACGCCCCGGTGGCGGTGCGGCAGGCCAAGAAGGCCGTGACCTTCGGCATGCAGATGGACCTGCGCACCGGCATGTACTTCGAGATCGAGGCCTACAGCCGCCTGATCCCGACCGACGACCGCCAGGAGGGCATCCGCGCCTTCAACGAGAAGCGCGCGCCGCGCTTCGTGGGGCGTTGAGCGTGATGGACGGCCTGGACGTCCCCGACCGCAAGGTACGGCTGCGCGAGGTGGGCCTGCGCGACGGCCTGCAGAGCATCGCGCAGGTGATGCCCACGGCGGAGAAGCTGGCCTGGATCGACGCCGAGTTCGCCGCCGGCGTGCGCGAGATCGAGGTCTGCTCCTTCGTGCCGGCGCGGCTGATGCCGCAGTTCGCCGATGCCGCCGAGGTGGTGCGCCACGCGCTGGGCATCGAGGGGCTGACGGTGGCCGCGCTGGTGCCCAACGCGCGCGGCGCGCAGGACGCCCTGCGGCTGGGCGCGCACAAGCTCAACTACGTGATCTCGGCCAGCGAGAGCCATAACCGCGCCAACGTGCGGCGCAGCCGCGAGGAGTCCCTGGCCGGCTTCCGCGAGGTGGCCCGCCTCGCAGCCGGCACCGGCACGGTGCTGGCGGGCGGGGTGTCCACGGCCTTCGGCTGCACCATCGAGGGCCCGGTGGCCGCCGACGAGGTGCTGCGCCTGGTGGACGGCTACCTGGCGGCCGGCGCACGGGAAATCGTCCTGGCCGACACGGTGGGCTATGCCGCCCCGAACGCGATCCGCAGCCTGGTGCGGCGCGCGCGCGCGGTGGCGGGCGAGATCCCGATCGCACTGCACCTGCACGACACGCGCGGGCTGGGCCTGGCCAACGTCGCGGCCGGGCTGGAAGAGGGCATCCGCGAGTTCGACGCGGCGCTGGGCGGCATGGGCGGCTGTCCGCATGCGCCCGGGGCCAGCGGCAACATCGTCTCGGAAGACCTCGTCTTCCTGCTGCAGGCCCTGGGCTTCGACACCGGCATCGAGCTGCCGAGCCTGGTCGCCGTGCGCGACATCCTCGCCCGGGCGCTGCCCGAAGTGAGCCTGCTGGGCGCCATCGCCAAGGCCGGTTTGCCTCGGGGCTTCGCGCCACCTTCTGTGAGCCATTGAGCCGCGCCGGAAAACGGGCATCGACCCGCCGTGCCGGCCAATTTGGAAACGATTCAAAGGAGACAAGCCATGATGGATTCGTCGAGCAAGGGATGGAGGATGGGCCGGCGCCGCCTGGCGGCGGCGTGCGCGCTGGGCGTGGCGGCCGCCGTGCTGGCGCCGGCCGCGGTCGCGCAGGGTGCGCCGGGGTGGGTGCCGACGAAACCGATCCGGATGATCGTGCCGTACCCGCCGGGGGGCGGCTCCGACACGGTGGCGCGCATCGTCGTGCAGGGCCTGGGCAACCGGCTGGGGCAGCCGGTGGTGATCGAGAACCGCGGCGGCGCCAACGGCGCGGTGGGCACCGAGGTGGCCTTCAACGCCGCGCCCGACGGCTACACGCTGCTGATGTCCAGCGCCGACACCTACTCGATGTACCCGCCGCTGTACTCGAAGGCGCGCTTCGTGTCGTCCGAGTTCGTGCCGATCGCGCCGTCGGCGAAGGTGAACTTCGTGATCATGGCCCGCCCGGACTTGCCGGCGAAGAACCTCCAGGAGTTCATCGCGCTGGCTCGCAAGAGCCCGCTGACCTACGGCACCTGGGGCAATGGCAGCGGGGCGCACATCGCGATGAGCCTGTTCATGTCCACGGCGCAGGTGCCGCAGCTCACGCACATCCCCTACCAGGGCGCCGCGCCGGCGGCGCAGGCCGCGATGGCGGGACAGGTGGACCTGGCCATCATGCCCATGCACCTGGCCGCGAGCTTCCGCGGCAAGCTGCGGGCGCTGGGGGTGGCCGCGCCGCAGCGCATCGAGTCGGTAAGCGACATCCCCACGCTCACCGAGCAGGGCGTGCCTGTGCTCGCCGACGCCTGGGTCGGCGTGCTGGCGCCGCCCAAGACGCCGGCCGCCGTGGCCGCCGTGCTGTCCAAGGCCTTCGTCGACACGCTGGCCGACCCGGAGGTGCAGGCCAGGCTCAACGCCGTGGGGCTGGTGCCCTTCGCCGGCAGCAGCGAGCAGTTCGCCGGCTACCTGGCCAAGGACTACGCCTTCTGGGGCCAGACCATCCGCGCCGCGGGCATCCGCATCGAGAACTGAAAGCTTGCATCGGCATGGCCGAGGAGGACCGCCGCGTGGACCACGCACACCAGGACGACATCGACCCGGGCGCCAGCATGCGCTTCGACCGCGACTACCCCGAGCTGCGCGACGCGGTGCGCCGCATCTGCAGCGACTTCACCGCGCCGTACTGGCGCGAGCTCGACGAGCGGCGCGGCTACCCCACCGCGTTCGTGCAGGCGCTCACCGCCGCGGGCTTCCTGGGCGCGCTGATCCCGCAGGAGTACGGCGGCTCGGGCCTGCCGCTGCGGGCGGCCGCCGTGATCCTGGAGGAGATCAACGCCGGCGGCTGCGTGGCCAGCCCGGCCCACGCCCAGATGTACATCATGGGCACGGTGCTGCGCCACGGCAGCGCGGCGCAGAAGGCGCGCTACCTGCCGGCCATCGCGCGCGGCGAGCTGCGGCTGCAGGCCTTCGGCGTCACCGAACCCACCAGCGGCTCTGACACGACCCGGATCCGCACCCGCGCCGTGCGCAAGGGCGACCATTACGTGGTCAACGGTCAGAAGCTGTGGACCTCGCGCGCGCTGCACTCGGACCTGATGCTGCTGCTGGTGCGCACCACGCCGCTGGAGCAGTGCGCGAAGAAGACGCAGGGCCTGTCCACGCTGCTGGTGGACCTGCGCGAGGCCATGGGCCGCGGCGTGGAGATCCGCCCGGTCAAGACGCTGCTCAACCACAACACCACGGAGATCTTCATCGAGAACCTGGAGGTGCCCGCGGAGAACCTCATCGGCGAGGAGGGCCAGGGCTTCAGGTACATCCTCGACGGCATGAACGCCGAGCGCATCCTGGTGGCGCAGGAGTGCATCGGCGACGGGCGCTGGCTGCTGGACAAGGCGGTGGCCTATGCCCGCGAGCGCGAGGTGTTCGGCCGCCCCATCGGCCAGAACCAGGGTATCCAGTTCCCGCTGGCGCGCGCTCATGCCGAGCTGGAGGCCGCGGAGCTGATGGCGCGCAAGGCCGCGGCCCTGTTCGACGCGCACCAGCCCTGCGGCGCCGAGGCCAACATGGCCAAGCTGCTGGCTTCGGAAGCGACCTGGAAAGCCGCCGAGGCGGCGCTGCAGACGCACGGCGGCTTCGGCTTCGCGCAGGAGTACGACATCGAGCGCAAGTGGCGCGAGGCCCGCATCTACCAGACCGCACCGGTCTCCACCAACCTGATCCTGTCCTACCTGGGCGAGCACGTGCTCGGCCTGCCCCGGTCCTACTGAATCCCCAGCACAGAGGAGACGACATGCGAATCTGGCACCAGTCCAGCACCGAGATCGACGGCCTGGGCGTCTACAAGCGCGCGCTGCTGGCGCACGCGGCGCGCATCCTCGGCGGCGAGGGCCGCATCGAGATCCACGGCATCCCGGCCGGGCGCTACCAGGGCCGCGCGCCCTCGGATGCGCTGGGCAACGCCTTCGTGCACCACCTGGTGCTGGAGCCGGTGCTGGCCAACGCGGTGCGTGCCGAGGCCGAAGGCTTCGATGCCTTCGTCATCGGCTCCTTCAGCGAGCCCTTCCTGCGCGAGTTGCGCTCGGCGGTGGACATTCCCGTGGTGTCGCTGACGGAGGCGAGCCTGCTGGTGGCGTGTTCGCTGGGCCGCTACAGCGCGCCGGTTTCCAACGCACCCACCACGGCGTGGATGACGCGCACGTCGGTCGAGGCGCATGGCCTGGCCAGCCGCGTGCTGCGCGTGCAGTCCATCGATCCGCCGCTGGACGAGCCCGCGCTGGCACGCGGCTTCGAGCAGCCGGGGCCGGTGATCGAGTCCTTCACGCGGGCCGCGCTGCGCGCCGTCGCCGACGGGGCCGACGTGATCATCCCGGCCGAGGGCATGCTGGCCGAGCTGCTCTACGCCAACGGCGTCACCTCCATCGGCGCCGCGCCGGTGCTGGACGTGTTCGGCACGGCCTGGGCCTACGCGGCGATGCTGGCCGGGTTGCGCGGGCACCGGAGCCTGCACACCGGCCGCGCCTGGCACCACCGGCGCGAGGACGCGGCCTTCGTGCGCGAGCTGGCGCTGCAGCCCCATGGCCCCCAGGGGAGCGCGCGATGAAGGCCCCTGTGCTGCCGCGTTTCAGCGGCGTGTTCCCGGTGGTGCCCACCACCTTCACCGACGGCGGCGAGCTGGACCTGGACAGCCAGCGCCGCTGCGTGGACTTCATGATCGACGCGGGCTCGGACGGCCTGTGCATCCTGGCCAACTTCTCCGAGCAGTTCTCGCTGTCGGACGAGGAGCGGGAGCGGCTGACGCGGGCCATCCTGGAACACGTGCACGGGCGCGTGCCGGTGATCGTGACCACCACGCACTTCAGCGCACGCGTGTGTGCCGAGCGCAGCCGCCAGGCGCAGGCGCTGGGGGCCGCGATGGTGATGGTCATGCCGCCCTACCACGGCGCCACGCTGCGCGTGGCGGAGGAGGGCATCTTCGGCTTCTTCGACGCGGTGTCGCGGGCGCTGGACATCCCCGTCATGGTCCAGGACGCACCCATGAGCGGCACGCCGCTGTCGGCCTCGTTCCTGGCGCGCATGGCGCGCGAGATCGAGCAGGTGTCGTACTTCAAGGTCGAGAGCCAGGGCGCCACGGCCAAGCTGCGCGAGCTCATCCGCCTCGGCGGCGACGCGGTGGAAGGCCCGTGGGACGGCGAGGAGGGCATCACGCTGCTGCCCGACCTGGACGCCGGCGCCACCGGCAGCATGACCGGCGGGGCCTTCCCGGACGGCTTGCGGCCCATCGTGCTGGCGCACGCGGCCGGCCGCCGCGAGGAGGCCGTCGAGCGCTACAGGCAGTGGCTGCCGCTCATCAACTACGAGAACCGGCAGTGCGGCCCGCTCGCGGCCAAGGCCCTCATGAAGGAGGGCGGCGTCATCGCCTGCGAGCTGCCGCGCGCGCCGCTGCCGCCCCTGCATCCCGAGACGCGCCGCGGCCTCATCGAGACCGCGCGCGCCCTGGACCCGATGGTGTTGCGCTGGGGCCGCTGAGGCCCTTTGCCCCCTTGCCGCGCAGGCCCGATGCCGGTCCGCCGCGGCTGCTTCCACCGAGGAGACGAGCATGAGATCACCCGTCCAAGACAGCCCGTTGTGCCATGCCGTGCGGCGCCGCAGCGTTCTGCTGGCGGCCGGGGCCTGGGCCGCGTTGCCGGCCTGGGCCCAGGACCCGGCCTGGAGCCCGGCGCGCCCGGTCCGGCTGATCGTCACCTACCCGCCCGGCGGCGGCGCCGACGTGACGGCGCGCGCCCTGGTGGACCGGCTCGGCCAGCGCCTGGGCCAGCCCGTGGTGGTCGAGAACCGCGGCGGCGCTGGCGGCACCATCGGCGCGGAGATCGCGTTCCACGCGGCGCCCGACGGCAGCACGCTGCTGTGGGGCAACGCGGACATCCTCACCATCGCGCCGCACCTGTTCACCAGGCTGCCGTACAAGCCCATGGGGTTCGTGCCCATCGGCCCGACGGCGGCGGTGGCCTTCGTGCTGGTGGGCCGTCCGGACCTCCCGGCGAAGACCTTCCCGGATCTCGTGGCGCTGGCGCGCAGGACCGAGCTCAGCTTTGCGTCCTGGGGCAACGGCAGCCCCGGCCACGTGGGTTCGGAGATGTTCAAGAACCACGTGAAAGCCAAGATGCTGACCGTGCCGTACCAGGGCACGGCGCCCGCGGCTCAGGCGGTGCTGGCTTCGCAGGTGGACCTGATGTACATGCCCTCGCCGCTGTGGCTCGCCATGCAGTCGCGCGTCACCACGTTCGCGGCGGCTTCCAAGGCGCGCTACGAGCGCTTCAAGCAGGTGCCGACCATGGCGGAGTTCGGGGTGCCGGTGGACCTGGAGGTGTGGCAGGGCCTGTTCGCGCCGCCCCAGACACCGCGTCCCATCGTCGATCGCATCGCCACCGAGCTGGCCGCGGTCACCGGCGATCCGCAGGTGCGGCGCAAGATCGAGGAACTGGGCGTCGTGCCGCTCAGCGGCAGCCAGGCGGAGTTCGCCCAGTCGCTGGCGCCGGACGCGGCGCGCTGGAGCGAGGTGATGCGGCTGGCCAACGTGCAGCCCCAGAGCTGAACGGGAGACATCGCATGCACCACATCGCCGTCCTCGACGATTACCAGAACGTGTCGCAGCAGTTCGGCGACTGGGCCGCCTTGCGCGCCGTGGCGCAGGTGACCGTGTTCAATGACCACCTCACGGACGAGGACGCGCTGGTGCAGCGGCTGCAGCCCTTCGACGTGCTGTGCGTGATGCGCGAGCGCACGCCGCTGCCGCGCAGCCTGCTGCAGCGGCTGCCGCAGCTGCGGATGATCGCCACCACCGGCAACTGGAACGCGGCCATCGACATCGAGGCCGCGGAGGCCCTGGGCATCACCGTCTGCGGCACGTCCAGCTCGCTCACCGCGGCGGCGGAGCTCACCTGGGCGCTGGTCCTGGCCTCGGTGCGCCGGCTGCCGCAGGAGCTCGCGTCCTTCCGGCAGGGGGGCTGGCAGGTGGCGGTGGGCGGTGACCTGCACGGGCGCACGCTGGGCCTGCTGGGGCTGGGCTACACCGGCTCGATGGTGGCCCGCTACGCCCAGGCCTTCGGCATGCGCGTGCTCGCGTGGAGCCAGAACATGACGGCCGAGTCCGCGGCGCAGCACGGCGCCCGCTACGTGGGCAAGGACGAGCTGTTCCAGCGCAGCGACATCGTGTCCATCCACGTGCGGCTGTCGGAACGCACGCGCGGCCTGGTGGGCGCGCGCGAGCTTGGGCTGATGCAGCCGGGCGCGTTCCTGATCAACACCGCGCGCGGGCCCATCGTGGACGAGGCGGCGCTGCTGGAGGCGTTGCAGCAGCGGCGCATCGCCGGCGCGGCGGTGGACGTGTTCGGGCAGGAGCCCTTGCCGCCGCAGCATCCCTTGCGCGCGCTGGACAACCTGATCGGCACCGCGCACATCGGCTACGTCACGCAGGGCTCCTACGAGCTCTATTACGGCGAGTCGGTACAGAACATCCGCGCCTGGATCGACGGGCGGCCGATCCGCACCATGACCACGGCCCGGCGCGAGGTGGACTACGTGTCGCGCCCCGTGGCCGAAGAGGATTCCGGCACCTTGGGCAAGGCCTGACGGGCAGCCATCACGAGAGGAGACAAGCATGATGAGAAAGCAACGAAGCGAATGGAGCCCGGGCCGGCGTGCATGCCTGCGCGGCACGGCCGCCCTGGCGCTGTCCGCGCTCGGCCCGGGCCTGCCGCTGGCGGCGCTGGCGCAGGGCGACTGGGTGCCCGACAAGCCCGTGAAGCTCGTGGTGCCCTTTCCGCCGGGCGGCGGGGCCGACGTGGCGGCGCGCATCGTGGCGCAGGCGGTGGGCAACAAGCTGGGCCAGCCGCTGATCATCGAGAACCGGGCTGGCGCCGGCGGTGCCATCGGCGCGCAGGTGGTGCAGGCGGCGCCGGCGGACGGCACCACGCTGCTGGTGGCCAGCGCGGACACGCATTCCATCTACCCGCACGTCTACACCAAGCCGCGCTTCGCGGCCCAGGACTTCGTGGCCGTGGCCCCGATCACGCGCATTGCCTACGTGCTGATGGGCCGCCCGGACCTGCCGGCGAAGAACGTGCAGGAGGTGGTTGCCCTGGCCAGGAAGGGCAAGCTGTCCTATGCGAGCTGGGGCGCCGGCAGCGCCGCGCATGCGGCCATGAGCCTGTTCATGGGTGTCGCCGAGGCGCCGCAGATGCTGCACGTGCCCTACACCGGCTCCGCGCCGGCGGCGCAGGCGCTCATGGGCGGCCAGGTGGACCTGATGATGGTGCCCATGCCGCTGGCCGTGGCCAGCCGCAGCAAGCTGACGGTGTTCGGCGTGTCGGCGCAGCAGCGCAGCGAAGCGATGAAGGACGTGCCCACGCTGGCGGAACAGGGCTTCCTGGTGGATGCCGAGTTCTGGATCGGCCTGCTGGCACCGCCCAAGACCAATCCGGCCGCCGTGGCGACCCTGTCGCGGCGTTGGCAGGAGGCGGTGGCCGACCCCGAGGTGCAGGCCAAGCTGCGGGCGCAGGGCATGTCGCCGCACCAGGCCACGCAGTCCGAGTACGCGCGTTACGTGGCGGGCGAATACAAGCGCTGGGGCGAGATCATCCAGAAGGCCGGCATCAAGGTCGACGAGCCGTGATGAACGGCGCTACATCCTCCCCAACGGCCCGACTGGGCCGCTTCGTGGCCGATACCGCGCGCGCGCCCTTGCGCGGGGACGTCGCACGCAAGGCGGCGATCTGCCTGCTCGATGCGCTGGGCCTGGCGCTGCTGGCGCACGAGGAGCCCACGGTGGCCGCCATGCGCGATCTCGTGACCCCGCTGTCCGGGCCGGGAGGCGGTGCGCGCTTGTGGGGCGGCAGCCGCTGGGCCGTGCTGTCGGAGGCGGTCGCCACCAACGCCACCGCGGTGCACGCGCTGTTCCAGGACGACAACGACGTGCCGTCCTGGTCACATCCGGCGTCCCTCGTGACGCCCGTCGCCCTGTGCTGCGGCGACAGCACGGATGCGCCGGTGGCCGAGGTGTTGCGCGCGCTGGCCGTGGGCTACGGCGCGATCGCGTGGCTGGGTGCCGATGAGCGCGTGGCGCGGGCGCTGATCCGGCGCGGCATCCGTACCAGCCCGACCCTGGGCATCATCGCCGCGGCAGCCACCGCGGCCGCGATGGTCGGACTCGACGCAGGCCGGGCCACGAGCGCGGTGGGCATTGCCGCCAGCCTCGCCGGTGGCGTGCTGGAGCCGGTGGGCTGCGGCTCGGACGAATGGCGGGTGCAGAACGCGCAGGCGGCCCGAGGGGGTCTGCTGGCCGCGCAGTTGGCCGCCAGGGATGTCCAGGGGGCCGCGCAGGCACTCGAAGGTCCCAAGGGCTTGATGCGCTCGCTGGCTGGGCTCGAAGCCGTACCCGAATGGGAGCGTGCGCCGAGCGTGGACACGCTGCTGGACGTCTGGGCCAAGCCCTGGGCGACCCTGGGCGACAACGTGCCCGCCGTGGCCGCTGCCCACGCCCTGCGGTCGGCCGGTGTGCCCCTGGACCGCGTGGAACGCATCCGGGCCCGCATCTGGCGCCCTTATGCCGAGTACCCCGGCACGTCCTGGCGCGGCCCCTTCGACACCGTTGCCCAGGCACTGGCCAGTACCGCATTCGGTATCGCGGCGATGCTGCGTTTCGGTCGGCTCGACTACGGCGTTTGCGTGAGGCACCGGGAAGATCCGGCCATTGCCCATCTCGTTGCCCGGATGGCGATCGAGCCGCACGATGGGCAATGGCACGAGGCCAGCATCGAGGCCGTGCTGGTCGATGGCACGACCTTGCGCCGCACCTGTGCCGATGGACCGCGCCGGCTCATGTTCCAGGACCAGGCCACGGCGATCGAGCTTTTCGAACAGCGGACCAGGACGAGCGGTCGCCCCAGTGGTGTCGGAGCAAAGTTCGCGGCGTCGATCTTTGCTGCTGTGGACGGAACGGCCTCGCCCACAGTCCGCTCACTGCTCGATCGCTTGTCCTGATCGACAGCGCAGCGCATCACCCAGTGGGCCGCTTCGGCAGCCAACGCATCGATGCTCTCGGCCTGACGGTTGCAGCGGCGCGAACAGCCGCAGCAACGTCCAGTCGGTGCATAGCAGCGCGTCGCCTGGTTGCCAGCGCGCCGCAGGTTCTGCTTCAGATCCAGCGAGGGGTTGCCCAGGTGTGCGCCGGCGTGCTCGGCCACGGCCTCGGCCCGGGCCATCGCCGACAGGCGCAGCGGCAAATCCAGCGGAATCAGCCGCATGCGGCCCCTCTTGGCGCCCGCCTTGATGCGCACGTAGAAGTCGGCTGCCCGCTCCGATTCCGGCCGCCCCAGTGCCTCGACAGGCACGGTGCAGGCATGCGGGCGCAGCATCACGGCCTCCTTGCGCCGCAGTCCCAACGCGCGCATCACCGCCAGCTGGGCCCCGACGTAGCGGTCGTGCTCCGCGGCCTCGTGGCGCCGGTACCCGTCCAGCCTCATCCCGAAATGCTCCGGCTTGCGCACCAGGCCCGGCTTGCCCAGCCACAGCGCCAGTCCACGCAGGGAGCTCAGGATGGCCCGCGGCAAGCGCCTGGCCCGCACTGGCTGCACCCGACCGCCAGGCGACGCTCAGTCGCCGGTGGGATCTGGCTGAGGCTCGGTGAGCGTGAGCAGGATGTCGGCGTACCAGGCGCAATTCAGCCCCAGCGCCTCGTCCTGGACCTGGTCGCGGCCGGCGATGTCCATGCGTGAGGAGTGCACGCCCAGCAACTTCCAGGGTAGCGCTTGGGTGGCGGTGGTCGGGGAGGGATCGCGCATCAACACCGGTGCGCCGCTGGTGCCGCGGTGGGTGCGCGCATCCGTCAGGAAGTAGCCCTTGCCCTGGAAGCGCAACCCGTAGGAGGAGGCGATGATGGCCTGGCGCACCACCGGCAGGTGGTGCAGCAGGTCATGGAAGCCCAGCGGGAATCCCACGACGAGCAAGGCGTCGCCGACCTCGATGGCGTCATGCGCCGCGGCCAGGTGCGCCGGCGTGAAGGCCCGCAGCACGCAGGCCTGCGGCAGCGCGGCGCGCTCGATCTCGATGACGGCCACGTCGATCTCGCCGCCGCCGTCGGTGCCGTCGCGCCAGACGCCTTTTCCCTCGCGGTACAGCAGCATGGAGAACCCCGTGGAGCGGGTGAGGTTGCCGGGCTCGATGTGCAGCTCGATCTCGATGCGGTCAGGAAAGTGCTGGCTGGGCTCGTCGATGAGCACATGCCGGCTCGTCACCAGGAACAGCCGGTCCTCTCGCTCGAAGAAGAAGCCGCTGGCCCCGGTCAGCGCTCGCTGCCCGTCGAAGGTGCCGATGCGCGCCGCCGCGAGCAGGATAGGTTCGGTTGGCTTCGAGGTGGTCTGCTGCATGGGCGTGCTTTCCTGAAAATGCGCCGAAGGCGGCTGCCGCTTCGATGCGTGGACTTTTGCGTGCGGGGTCATGGCTGGGCATCACGGCGCACAAGACGCATTGATTGTCGCGGGCAATACGGGTGCCAGAGCGCAACTTCAGCAACGCCACTTTCGGTGCCGTCGCTGCAACGCGAGCGGTGCGGGCGGCGTGGCGCATGGCTTGATGCGGGTGATCCGGATGGGTGGCGCCGAATGGCGTGCCTGGCCATGCGGTTGCTTTGTCAAGACAGTTGCGTTGTCAATCTACGAGGCACATGAAAGCCCTGCTGCCAGGCGAATCCCAGTGGCATGGCACATTACACGCACATGCATATGAACCACAAGCTGCAGTTGCCCGAGTCGCTGACTGCCATCTTCACCCGCTTCGCCAACAGCTACAGCAGCTCTGGCATCCGGTTTTCCGATTTTCCCGGCCGTTGGGTTGCCTTTCAGGCCACCGAGTTGGAGCGCGGCGTAGAACGCGCTCTGCTCGATATCGAGCCACCGAAAGACGATGTCCTGGAGGCCAAGGACAAGTTCGACTCCGACGCGACGGCAGCCGCTGGGGCAGGCGTCGAGGTCATCACCGTCAGCATGTATCTGGCGCAGCAATCGATGGTGGTGTGCGGGGCTGGCGGGACGGATGAGCCTGGGTCGTCGAATCCCATGCTGTCGATTTCCGTGAGCAGCAGCGAACAGTCGCTGGGAGTGTCTGGATACGTCGAGCTCGACAGCGAAGGCGTACCGGTACGAATTGGCCAGCTGTTGCCACTGTTCAGCATCAGCAAGGACACGCCTTAACGAGAGCCAGCCAGGGACCGCCAAGCCGGTGCCTGGCTGCCCAACATGACTGTGGGCTCGCCGGGGGCCGTTGCGTCACCGTATCGGGGCACCGGGTGGCGGCGCCGTGCAGGGGCATGGGAATGCCGCGCCGCCGCGTCAGCGCGCCTTGCAGCCGCCAGCGCAAACCAGCTGGTTCTTACCCAGCAGCCGCTTGGACTGCAGTTCGGAACGGGGACGATGCATGCCGCACTTGAAGCAGGACATGCTGGCGAGATGCATGCCCGCGGTGGTTCCGGCACTGTAGGGCGATCCCTGCGACTTGCGCTTGTAGCGCAGGCCGTCGTCCTGGACGACCGAGGGGTCGCCCCTTCCTCAGATTTCTTGCTCATCAAGCCTGCCTGTGCTGGGGGTGCGAGCCCGGAGAGGCGTCGCAGCGCCAGGAGGCACTGAGTGACGCATCCATGCTGATCACAACGGCCGAATGCTGGAAGCCTGCGGCCCCTTCCTGCCCTGCGTGACTTCGAACTCCACGCGCTGGTTTTCGGCGAGCGTCTTGAAGCCGCCGCCCTTGATTTCGCTGAAGTGGGCAAACAGGTCGTTGCCGCCATTGTCGGGCTTGATGAAGCCAAAGCCCTTGGGTTCATCAAACCATTTGACGGTACCGGTCTGGGTAGTCATGTTGTCAACTTTATCTGAGCGGATGGGGGACGGCCGGCGCTGGATTACAGCGCCCGGATGGTGGAAGCCTGCGGCCCCTTCTTGCCTTGCGTGACCTGGAATTCCACGCGCTGGTTTTCGGCGAGCGTCTTGAAGCCGCCGCCCTGGATTTCGCTGACGTGGGCAAACAGGTCCTTGCCGCCGTTGTCAGGCGTGATGAAGCCGAAGCCCTTGGTTTCGTTGAACCATTTGACGGTGCCGGTTTCGGTGGTCATGTCGTCGTTCCTTGTCGTGACGGTGGTAGGAAAAGCGTGAATGCCCCAGCTCAGGCTGGTGCGGTGGACCAGCTTCCTGGCCAGGAAGCCGAAGTCGTGAGATGTTGCCGCGTGCGGGATCATTAACGCCTGCGCTGCTGTCCCGACGGGGGCGGCCCGCGCCGCTCCAGGTGCCGGAACGTGATGCGGCCCTTGCTGAGGTCGTAGGGCGAGAGCTCCAGCGAGACGTTGTCGCCGGCCAGGATGCGGATGTGGTGCTTCTTCATGCGCCCGGCGGTATAGGCCACCAGCTCATGGCCGTTCTCCAGCTTCACGCGAAAGCGCGAGTCCGGCAGGACCTCGCCAACGACGCCGTGCATCTCGATCAGTTCTTCCTTGGCCATGAGGTCACCTTCGATGTCTGTAGGGGGTGGGAAACGGGGACAGGGCAGGCCGGGGCCTGGTCAGCAGCGGTGCGGCCGATCCAGTCCAGTCCTTGAGCGGTGGCGTAGTGCAGCGCGGCTTCACCCGAGCCGAATTCCGGGGTGAAGCGCAGCACGCGGTCATGCGTGGCGCTACCGCGTCCGCTGCGAATCGAGACGGATGCGGCGTAGCGGCCCTGCCCGAGAGCTCGGGTCAGAGGGGAGACAAGGTACTTGCCTACCCGTAAGGTTGTATCGATGTAGTGCTTTCGTTGGCACGGCCCTCGTTAGGGGCTGGCCGGGTCTGGCTGATGTAGCGTGCGCGAGGCGCACGTGCGGGGGTGGCGGATGAGCTCGGTCCGGGCACTGGCTGGCAGGGGTGTTCGCTGCGAACCAGGGACAACCAGAACGTCGAGATCGCCTATGCAATCAGCAGCCCTGGGGAAGGAGGGAGATCAACTCGTGATCCAGGCGCGGGCTTGGAAAAATGCCTTGCAAGGGCCTTCGCTTCCAGCGCCTGCACGCAATGTAACACCTTCGGGATCGACACACCGTTTGAAGGTCTTTGTGGCCTGCATGCGCGGCATGCGCCTCGGATCGGCACCAGCTCGTTGACAACGTACCAAGTACTCAAACCAGATCGTAGCGCGCGCGCATCGCATCGACGATGCGGCGGAATTCCTCGTGGCATTGGGGCCAATGGAGAAACCCGGTGCGGAATCCGGCGACATCCCAGTTGCGGCCCTGATGGTCGCGGTCGTGGAGGCTCGGGGCTGCGATGGTTAGCTCGAACGAGGCGTCCTGCTCCAGCGCAAGCTTCAGGAGCGGCACCAGCCGCAACTGCTGGTCGATCGCGCCGAGCAGCGCCTGGGATGCCAGAGAGGCTTTCTTCATCTGCGGCACTCAACGGCGGTGGGATGCAACGACGTTTCGGCAGATGTTCTGGCCCGTCGTGGTCAGGCGCAGGGTACCGCCCATCCATTCCAGCCAGTCCAGCGCCAGATAGTCGTCGATGTAGCCGGCGGGGATGTCGCAGGCCTGTCGGCGCTTGAGGAGGTCCGCCGTGAGCGGCAGGCTGTCGCGCAACGCCTCTTGGCGCGATGCAGGACGTTTTCGGGAGGTCGTCGTCATGATTGGTGGTCCTGAAAGGTTGAGACCGCCTGGCGGCTTGCCAGCAGCCTGGCGTAGGCCACCGCATCGCACAGGCGCTCGTAGCGATAGTTCTGGACGCTGTAGATGCCGGCGTCAAAACGGATGTCCCAGGTGGCCATTAGCGCCAACTCCTCGCTGGTAAGCGCTCAGCACGCGGCGTTCTTCACCGCGGCGGCGCCATCCGAACAATGCC
>NZ_CALAOH010000073.1 GCF_937926365.1 uncultured Azohydromonas sp.
CCCCGGCAGCGGCCCCCGCGCCTGGCGCGGCCGGCGCGCCCGGTGACAAGCCGGCCGCCAGCGCCGGTGCCGTGGACCCGATGCAGTGGTGGAGCGCGCTGACGCAGCAGTTCGGCCAGCTCGCCGCGCAGGCGATGCAGGACGGCGCCGCCGCCGCCGAAGCCGCGCGCGCCACGCTGGCGAGCTCGATGGCGCAGGCCGCCACCGCCAAGAAGGCACCCGAAGGACAGGCCACCGAGCCGCCCGCCGGCACCCCCGTCCCCCCCGAGGCGGCCGCGGCCAAGGCCGCGCGCAAGCGCGGCACGAAATAAGGGCCCGCGCGGCGCACGCCCGGCCCGCGGCTTGCACGCCCCACGGCCACGGCATGGCGCCGCCACCCTGGCGCCCGGTTTGCCCGCGCGGCGGGCATCCACGGCCGCCGTGGCAGCACGGCTGCCGCATTGCCGCATGACAGCGCCGGGCACGCGCCCACACACTGCACCATGGACACCTTCCTGCACGCCCACGCCACGCATCCCGACTGGCGCTACGCCCTGGAGCTCGCCAACGCGCAGTTGCGCGCGCAGCGGTCCTCGCAGCGCCAGCGCGGCGGTGGCGCCAACCTCGGTTTCGTCTACTTCAGCGACCTCTACGCCGCGCAGGCGGAGGAACTCCTGCAGGCCCTGCACCACGACTGGCCCGGCGTGGCCTGGGTCGGCAGCACAGGCGTGGGCGTGTGCGGCAGCGGCGTGGAGTACTTCGACGAGCCCGCGCTGGTGCTGATGCTGGCGCAGCTGCCCGCGGGCAGCTTCCAGGTCTTCTCCGGCACCCATCCGCTGTCCCTGGCCGCGCACACCGCACTGGTGCACGCCGACCCCTCCACGCCGGAGCTGCCCGAGCTCGTGGCGGAGATGAGCGAGCGCACGGCCTCGGGCTACCTCTTCGGCGGCCTGGCCTCGGCGCGCTCGCAGTCGCTGCAGATGGCCGAGGGCGTGTTCCGCGGCGGGCTCTCGGGCGTGGCCTTCACGCAGCAGGTGGGGCTGATCTCGCGCGTGACGCAGGGCTGCACGCCGGTGGGCCCGGTGCGGCGCGTGACCGCGGCCAACGAGCACCTGGTGCTGGAGCTCGACGGCGAGCCGGCGCTGGACGCGCTGCTGGCCGACACGGGCGTGGACCTGTCGCAGCCCACGGTGGCGCTGCCGCGGCTGCGCTCCACGCTCGCGGGCGTGAGCGACGCGCGCGAGGACACGCTCACCCGCGGCGGCCAGTTCGGCGAGAACACGCGCGTGCGCCACCTCATCGGCCTGGAGCCCGGGCGCCGCGGCGTGGCGCTGGCCGAGGCGGTGGAGGTGGGCCAGCAGATCGCCTTCTGCCGCCGCGACGCCGTGGCCGCGCGGCGCGACCTGGTGCGCATCTGCGCCGAGATCCGCGAGGAGATCGAGGCCGGCATCGAGGCGCCCGCGGCGCCGCACGCCGGCGGCGCGGAACTGGCCGCCGCCTCGCGCATCGCCGGGGCCGTCTACATCAGCTGCGCCGGGCGCGGCGGGGCGCACTTCGGCGCGCCCTCGGCCGAGCTGCAGATCGTGCAGCACGCCCTGGGCGACGTGCCCCTGGCGGGCTTCTTCGCCAGCGGCGAGATCGGCCACCACCACCTCTACGGCTACACGGGGGTGCTGACGGTGTTCACGGCGTCGTGAGGCGCAGCCAGGCGTGCCTGACAGGCATCCCACCACGTTCTCGAACGCTGAAAGCCCGCTCGTGCTGACCCTTCGATACCTCAGGGCAGGGTGCGCCCTGCGGTCGCATCGAAGTACGAACGGGCGCTGCGGCCTAACGCACAGCCGGGGCCGTTCATCCTTCGATACTTCAGGACGAACGGAAATCGGGGTTCAAGAACTCTATGAAATCCGGATGACTCCATGACCCCCCCGCGCATCCCGCCCATCCACTGCCTGCTGAGCTTCGAAGCGCTGGCGCGGCTGCGCAGCGTGACGCTCGCGGCCGAGGAGCTCAGCGTCACGCCCAGCGCGGTGAGCCACCGCATGCGCCAGCTCGAATCGCAGTTGGGCGTGAAGCTCTTCGCCCGCAACGACTTCACCCTCACCGCCGACGGCGCGGCCTACCTCGCGCACGTGCGCCAAGGCCTGCTGGCGCTGCAGCAGCTGCCCGGCAGCGCCGCGCGCACCGGCGCGCCGGTGCGGCTGCGCCTGGCCGTCACGCCCACCTTCTCGCGCGAGATCCTGCTGCCCAAGCTGGCGCTGTTCCGCCACGCCTACCCCGAGGTGGAGCTGATCATGCAGGTGGCCATCCCGCTGCTGAACGTGAAGGCCGAGGAGGCGGACCTGGAGATCCGCTACGGCACCGGCCCCTGGGCCGACGTGGAGCAGGTGTGCGTGCTGCGCGACGCGGCCTGCCCGGTGTGCAGCCCCGACTACCTCAACGAGGCCGGCCCCTTCGACGGCTTCGACACCGCCGAGGTGGTGTCGCGCGCGCGGCTCATCCGCAGCCCGCTGGAGCCCTGGGGCACGTGGTTCCGCGCTTGCGGCATCGCCTTGCCCGAGCCGCGCAGCGGCGGCGCGCAGTTCAACGACGTGGGGCTGATGCTCGACGCCGCCGCCGCGGGCTTCGGCGTGGCGCTGGCGCGGCTGCGCCTGGCCCAGACCTGGCTCGACAACGGCCGCCTGGTGCGCCTGTCACCCCGCGCCGTGGCCTCGCCGCACCACCATTTCCTGTGCTGGAAGCCCGGCACGCTGGAGCGCTGGGAGTGCGCCGCCTTCGTCGAGTGGCTCAAGCTGATCCTGGCGTGACCCAGCCGGGCGTGACAAAGGTGGCAAAGCTGACGGTTTCCTGACTGCTCTTGAAAAGAGCTCATGCCAGGTATGAAGAATCTTCATTCCCAGCCTGGCCTTGATCTCTACAGTCGCGCCCCCAGTGGGTGCCATGGTTGTCGCCCATCAAGCGGTTCAAGACTCTCGGGAGACAAGCCATGGTCTGGCAGCAGGTCTACGATCCCTTCGGCAACATGTTCAT
>NZ_CALAOH010000074.1 GCF_937926365.1 uncultured Azohydromonas sp.
TCATTGCGGCGCCGCAGTTGTTCTGCATCGGCGTGAGTAACTTGGCAGAGTAGTGATAGAGGCCGTTGAAGGAATTGCGCATGTCTACCGGTTTACCGTACAGGAAAACGCGGATGCGGCCCTCGGGGAAGAACATCAGCGCCTCACCAGGTGCAGCACCACTCCGCCGCCGAGCTCGATGCGCAAGTCCAGCGCGGGCAGCGGCGCTGCGCCGGCACCACCGAGCAGCCCCAAGTCCACGAACGCCGCCGGCCCCTCCTGCTTGACCGCCTTCACCGCCACCGGCCGGGCTGCTTCAGCTGGCGTGCGCAGCCGCCGGCGCCAACGGGTGAAACTGCTGCGGCACAGCCCCTCGGCACGGCAGAAGTCCTCCACCGTCATGCCCGCGCCATCAAAGCGCTGCAGCACCTCGCGCCATGCCGGCTGGTCCAGACGCCGCCGCTTGACGACTTGCCTGCCTGCTTCCATCTTCGTTGCTCCTCATGCGTTACCGATGAGGGCATTGTTCGGATGGCGCCGCCGCGGTGAAGAACGCCGCGCGCTGAGCGCTTACGTCCATGCGCACGGACTTCGTGCTCGACGCGCTGGAGCAGGCCCTGTACGAGCGCAGGCCTACCGAGGAAGACCGGCTGGTGCATCACTCGGACCACGGGTCGCAATACGTCAGCATTCGCTACACCGAGCGCCTGGCCGAAGCCGGCATCGAGCCGTCCGTGGGCAGCGTGGGCGACTCCTACGACAACGCCCTGGCCGAGACGATCAACGGGTTGTACAAGGCCGAAGTGATCCATCGTCGGTCATCCTGGAAGAGCAAGGAGTCTGTTGAGCTGGCAACGCTGAGCTGGGTGGCCTGGTTCCATCACCACCGGCTGCTGGAGCCCATCGGCAACATCCCGCCTGCGGAAGCTGAAGCCAACTACCATCGTCAACTTGCCGAGTCAGCCGTCCCTGCCTGACTCACACCAACGAGCCTACGAGATTCCCGGCGCGGTTCATGCGCAATATGCAGCCCATGTTGCGGCCAGCGCGTCACGCTCGCCCGCGGCAGCGGCCGAGTCCTTCGGCAAGCAGGGCCAGCACCAGCGAGTCAGCGACACTCCTTCGGCGCGAGCAGCGCATGGACGCTCTTGGGCACGCGCGTGACGAACTTGCCCGAGAGCTTGGGTGCTGCCACATCGTCGGGCTTGAAGGTCGGTGCCGGGATGTCGCGCCCCATGTCCACCATCGCCGCGATGGCCGACTTGAAAGCGTCGCGCGCATTGCGCAAAGCTTCCTCGACGCTCTCGCCGTGGGCCATGACGCCCGGCAGGTCCGGGAACGTGACGAGGTAGCCGCCGCCGTCTTCTCCGCTGAGGTGGCTGATGAGCCGTGCGTAGTCCTCGAAGGGGTACGGCGGGCAAACGGGCTGGATGTGCTCGACGTCGTTCATGGCTCAGTCCTGAATGCGATCGATGAAGGCCACGAACTGCTTGACGTAGATGGCCTTGATCGGTCAGTGAGCGGGCTCGGTCACGATGTCGGGGACCGCCGAGTGCGAGAACACATGGTGTCTGCCACCGCTGCTGCGACAGTCGACGTGATGGCGCCGGGCCACCGTCAGCAGTTACTCCAGGGACCCGTCGCGCGGGTTCTGGTGCATGGCCTCCAAGAGGCTTGTCGCATAATCTCCTATAAATAAAAGAACGAGCAGCCTATCTCTGCCGGACTTACAGACGCAAAAACTTAAGCATGACAAGCACTTGCAGCGCCCTGCCCTATTTACCAGGTCAAGGTAGCAGGCTGCGTTGGTAGAACATACCTTAGGACTCTTATCCTGTCTCTGGTCGAGCTGGACTATCTCAGCTTGGCTTTGGCCATTACCGCGTGACCTTGCCCCTGTTTCCCGTAGTTCTTAGCCCTCGTTCTATGCGGCGTTCTTGTGCTGCGCCGCATGCCAGCGTTGCTCGTACTGCATAGGGCTCAGGTAGCCCAGCGAGGAATGCAAACGGCGGTAGTTGTAAAAAGTCAACCAGTCAACGACCTCATCCATCGCCTGCCGCAGCGTAGCGAACTTGCGGCCGTGGAGTCTGCCCACCGTGAGCCGAGACCACAAGCTTTCGGTCGGGGAATTGTCCCAGCAATTTCCCTTGCGGCTCATTGATGAGCGCATGGCGTAGCCTTGCAGGGCATGCTGGAACTCGTGGCTGCAGTACTGGCTGCCCCTATCGGAATGGAAGGTCAGCCCAGGCTCAGGACGGCGCCGGAACCAAGCCATGCGCAGCGCATCCGTCACAAGGCTGGTCTGCATGTGCGGCTTCATGCTCCAGCCCACCACCTGGCGGCTATGCAGGTCCAGCACAGCAGCCAGGTACAGCCAGCCCTCGTCTGTAGGGATCCAAGTGATGTCACTGGACCAGACCTGGTTCGGTGCCGCTGGGCTGAAGTCGCGCTGCAACAGGTCCGGTGCCACCGGTAGGTGGTGTCGGCTGTCGGTGGTGACGACGTACTTGCGCCTGCCGCGCGCCCTGATGCCGTGCCGGCTCATAAGGCGGTGCACACGCTCCTTGCCCACGCGGTGACCGCGCGCCAGCAACTCCTTCCACATCCGCGGCCAGCCGTACTCCTGGCCCATCTCGGCATGGATGGCACGCATGTGTACCAGCAACACCTCATCGCTGAGCCGCCCCGAACCTGGCCGGCTGGGCTTGCGCGCATCGCGCCGGCGTCGATGTTCCAGGTACCCGCTGACGCTCACGCGTAGCACCTCGCAGGTCAGCGACAACGGCCATTGCCGGCCGTGGCGCTCGATCCAGGCGTACTTCACCCCCGCGCTTTCGCGAAGTACGCCGTCGCTTTTTCCAATACGTCGCGCTCCATCTTCACGCGCGCGAGCTCGGCCCTCAGCCGCGCAATTTCCATCTGCTCGGCCGTCACCGGCTTGTCCCCGGCACCCTTAAGCGCCCCCCTGGCCGCCTCACGAACCCAATTGCCCAGCGTCGCCTTCGGTATCCCCAGAACCTTCGCCGTCACCGGCACCGGCTGCCCCTCATTGACCAGCCGCACCGCCTCCAGCTTGAACTCCAGCGTGTACCTGGCGCGGGTCTGCTTATCTTTCATCCAGTAGCTCCATCCTCTGATTTGACCATCAGCTACGAGCTACGGTTTTCGGGGGCAAGGTCACTGATGGCCTGGATGGTGGGCTTCTCGTCCACGCACAGCACCAGGGCGCGCTCAGGCGG
>NZ_CALAOH010000075.1 GCF_937926365.1 uncultured Azohydromonas sp.
GGCCGAGAAGCCCAGGCAGGCCAGGTCCTTCAGCTCGTCGCGGGTCATCGGGCCCGTGGTGTCCTGGGAGCCGACGGTGGTCATCTTGGGCTCGCAGTAGGTGCCCGGGCGGATGCCCTGGCCTTCGGGCAGGCCGCAGGCGCGGCCGACCATCTTCTGCGCCAGCGTGAAACCCTTGCCGGTGTCCACCGGGGCCTTGGGCAGGCGGAAGGCGGTGGAGGCGGGCAGGCCCAGGGCCTCGCGGGCCTTGGCGGTCAGCGAGCGGCCGATGATCAGGTTGATGCGGCCGCCGGCGCGCACTTCGTCCAGCAGCACTTCGCTCTTGAGCGCGAACTCGGCGACGACCTCGCCGTTCTTGACGATCTTGCCCTCGTAGGGCAGCACGTCGATGACGTCGCCCATCTCCAGCTTGGTCACGTCCACCTCGATGGGCAGCGCGCCGGAGTCTTCCTGCGTGTTGAAGAAGATCGGGGCGATCTTGCCGCCCAGCGTCACGCCGCCGAAGCGCTTGTTGGGCACGAAGGGGATGTCCTGGCCCGTGGCCCAGATCACGCTGTTGGTCGCGGACTTGCGGCTGGAGCCGGTGCCCACCACGTCGCCGACGTAGGCCACGAGGTTGCCCTTCTTCTTCAGCTCCTCGATGAAGGCGATCGGGCCGCGCTTGCCGTCTTCCTCGGGCTGGAACGCCGCGCCGGGACGGGCGTTCTTGAGCATGGCCAGGTAGTGCAGCGGGATGTCGGGGCGGCTCCAGGCGTCCGGGGCGGGCGACAGGTCGTCGGTGTTGGTCTCGCCGGGCACCTTGAAGACGGTGACGGTGATCTTCTGCTCGACCTCGGGACGGCTGGTGAACCACTCGGCGTCGGCCCAGCTCTGCACCACTTCCTTGGCCACGGCGTTGCCGGCCTTGGCCTTCTCGGCCACGTCGTGGAAGTAGTCGAACATCAGCAGGGTCTTCTTCAGACCCGCGGCGGCCACCGGGGCGACTTCGGCGTCGTCCAGCAGGTCGATCAGCGGCTTGACGTTGTAGCCGCCCACCATCGTGCCCAGCAGCTCGGTGGCCTGGGCGCGCGAGATCAGCGCCACGGACAGGTCGCCATGGGCCACGGCGGCCAGGAACGAAGCCTTGACCTTGGCCGCATCGTCAACGCCCGGGGGCACGCGGTGCGTCAGCAGCTCCAGCAGGAACGCCTCTTCGCCAGCCGGCGGGTTCTTGATCAGCTCGATCAGCTCGGCGGTCTGCTTGGCCGACAGGGCCAGCGGCGGGATGCCGAGCGCAGCGCGTTCGGCGACATGTTGACGATAGGCTTGCAGCATCAGGAGCTCCGTGCTCGGTGGGAACCGTGGGGTAGAGCGGCCTCCAGAACGGGGCCGACTCTGACATTTTATGTCTTATATAAGACTTGGGACAGTGCCACGGCCATGGCTGTGGCGCGAAAGCCCCGCGAGTGTCCACTCCGCGCGCGGCGCGGCAAGGGAGACCCGGGGGTTTTCTGGGGTTTTGAGTGTGAGAAGGCCGGCTTGCGCCGGCCTTGCGCTGCGTCAGGCCGCCTTGCGGCGCCCGCGCGCGAGGAGAGTTGCCGGGGCGCCGCCGCCGTGCGGCGCGCCGCCGGCGGGCT
This sequence comes from uncultured Azohydromonas sp., assembly GCF_937926365.1. Lineage (GTDB taxonomy): Bacteria > Pseudomonadota > Gammaproteobacteria > Burkholderiales > Burkholderiaceae_C > Azohydromonas. The sequence continues at coordinate 1,617 of NZ_CALAOH010000075.1, forward strand.
TACTTGGCGGCCTCGACGCCGACGGCCTGGACCTTGATCGCTTCGACCTGGGCGGCCTCGGCCACGACGGGCTTGCTGGGGTCGATGCCCAGGCCGCCGGCCTGCGGGCCGGCGAGCTTGGCCGCGGCCACGGCCTCGCGCTGCTCGGCGCTCTGGCAGTCATCGACCAGGCGCTGGCCGACCTTGGTGTCCATCAGCATGGACTTGTTGGCGATCTGCACCATCAGCGCCCGGCCCTTGACGTCTTCCAGGCGCAGCGCGCCGGTGGGCGAGAGCACCGGCTTCATGGTGAAGATGTCCTTCTTCCAGGCCACGTCCAGGTAGCCGGCGTGCTTGGCGTGGGGCGTGATTTTCAGGCTCTGGTTGAACTCGCAGGCGTACACGCCCTGGTAGGCGCGCTGCGCGGCGGCGAGCTGGGCCTCGTCGGCATCGGGCAGCGGCGCCTCGGCCTTGGGCGCCGGCTGGACGGCCTTCTTGGCTGCGGCCTTGGCGGCGGCCTTGGGCTTGTGCTCCTCGGCCAGCGCGGCGCTGGAGCTCATCAGGCCGAAGGCGGCAGCGGCGGCCAGTGCCGCCAAGCGAAGGGAAGGGATCATGGAGTCTCCTGGACGCGGGTGCGCGTGCGCGTGGGGATGGGAATTTTGGGCCCGTCAGCCCCGCGCCGGCAGAGCGCGGTTGCGGGCCCGCTACAGACGGGGCCGGGCGTGCCGCGTGCTGTGCGCCAGGCCGCCCGCAACCGGGCCGGGCACGGCGAGCCGGGCGCGATTCTGCACCGCGGCCGGCTCGCCGTTCCGCTCGGCCCGGGCGCTCGGGGGCCGAACGGGAATTGGTTCATGCCTGAAGGAGTTCAGCGGTCGGCGAACCAGGCCTGCTGCACCTCGGCCGGCAGCTGCGCGCCGCCGCTCCACGAGGTGCGGTGCGCGCGCTCCAGCACGTGCCAGAAGTAGCGGTAGCTGGCGCGGTCATGGAGCTGGTCGTGGCCGCCGTGCTGGTGGCGGATGGGCGCCCAGTTCGCGGCCTGGGCGGCGCTGATGATCTCCACGGCGCGGTCCACCTCGGCGGCGGTGGGTGAGAAGGCATCGACGATGGGGCGGATCTGCGCCGGGTGGATGCTCCACATGCGCGTGTAGCCGAACTCGCGCCCGGCGCGCGTGGCCGCCTCCTCCAGCGCGCTGGTGTGCTTGAACTCCGTCACCACGCAGTGCGAAGGCACCTTGGCGTAGGCGTGGCAGGCGGCGGCGATCTCCAGCTTGGCGCGCACCACCAGCGGGTGCTCGAACTGGCCCTGCACGCCCATGGCCGAGGCCGGCACGGCGCCGCGGTGCGCGGAGACGAAGTCCATCAGCCCGAAGGACAGCGACTCGATGCGCGGGTGCGCGGCCAGCGTGAACACCTCGTGCAGCGCGCCGTGCGTCTCCACCAGCGCGTGCAGCGGAATTTGCCGCGCCAGGCCGGCGCGCGCGGAGGCGGCGTCGATGAAGTCGATGGCGCGCTGCAGCTCGGCCAGGCCGCGGGGCTTGGGGATCATCAGGTAGGCCAGCCGCGCGCCGCACTGCGACACCAGCAACTCGGCCACGGCCTCGAATTTCTCGTGGCCGACCTCCGGCACCCGGGCGCCGACGCGGCCGAAGCGGTTCTCGGCCGAATTGACCAGCTCGGCGATGTGCTGCGCGTGCTCGATCTCGCCGCCCACGGGAGCGCCGTCCTCGCAGTCGAGCGTGATGTCGAATACCGGGCCCATCTCCGCCTGCAGCTGCAGGCTCTTGGTCATGCGCGGCTCCACGCCGGCGTAGTGGTCGCACACGGGCAGCGAGGGCGGCAGTTCGCCCTCTTCGAACAGGGCCTGGCGGGGGTGGATGCGTTCGGTCACGGCGGCGGTCCTGGATGGGTCCTGAAATGGAAAAAGGGCCGGTGAACGGTCACCGGCCCCGGAAGCGGTCGTCACGCGGCGCCCAAGCCCGCGAGGGGCCTTCGGCGCCAGGCGCGATTACAGCAGGTGCTTGACGCCGTCCTGCTCGCCCTGCAGCTCGGCCAGGGTGATGTTGATGCGCTCTTGCGAGAACTCGTCGATGGGCAGGCCTTCGATGATCTTGTACTCGCCGTTCTCGCAGGTCACGGGGAAGCCGAACACGACTTCAGCCGGGATGCCGTACTCGCCCTTGGAGGGCACGCCCATCGTGGTCCAGGCGCCGTTGGTGCCCAGGGCCCAGTCGCGCATGTGGTCGATGGCGGCGTTGGCGGCCGAGGCGGCCGACGACAGGCCGCGGGCGGCGATGATCGCGGCGCCGCGCTTGCCCACGGTGGGCAGGAACGTGTCACGGTTCCAGGCTTCGTCGTTGATCAGCTCCTTGACGCCCTGGCCGTCGATGGTGGCGAAGCGGTAGTCGGCGTACATCGTGGGCGAGTGGTTGCCCCACACGCACAGCTTCTCGATCGAACCCACGGCCTTGCCGGTCTTGGCGGCGATTTGCGAGGCGGCGCGGTTGTGGTCCAGGCGCAGCATGGCCGTGAAGTTCTTGGCCGGCAAGTCCGGGGCCGACTTCATGGCGATGTAGGCGTTGGTGTTGGCTGGGTTGCCCACCACCAGCACCTTCACGTTGCGCGAGGCCACGGCGTTCAGCGCCTTGCCCTGGGCCGTGAAGATCTGGGCGTTGGCGGCCAGCAGGTCGGCGCGCTCCATGCCGGGGCCGCGGGGACGGGCGCCGACCAGCAGGGCGTAGTCGGTGTCCTTGAAGGCGGTCATCGGGTCGCTGTGGGCCTCGATGCCGGCCAGCAGCGGGAAGGCGCAGTCTTCGAGCTCCATGATCACGCCCTTGAGCGCGTTCTGGGCCTTCTCGTCCGGGATCTCCAGCAGTTGCAGGATCACGGGCTGGTCCTTGCCCAGCATCTCGCCGGAGGCGATGCGGAACAGCAGGGCATAACCAATCTGGCCGGCGGCGCCGGTGACCGCAACGCGGACGGGTGCTTTGCTCATGGAGCGTCTCCAAACATGACAGGGAAGTAAAGCGCCCGCGGGTTGTCAGCGGACGCGCCGGGACGCAAGTGTATCCATCCACGGGGGGCGCGGCACGGCTGATTTTGATCTTATGTCTTATATAAGATACGTTTGAATAGACTTGGGCCGCCGCTTGTGCTGCAATCGCGCCCATGCCAAGCGCCGCCCATCCCGTAGAACCTTCCGCCGATGCTGGCGCGGCGCCGGCGTTCAGTCCGCTGTACCAGCAGATCAAGGCGCTGCTCGTGCGCAGCCTGCAGGGCAGCGAGTGGAGGCCCGGCGAGGCCATCCCCAGCGAGCTGGAGCTCGCCGCGCGCTTCAAAGTCAGCCAGGGCACGGTGCGCAAGGCCATCGACGAGCTCGCGGCCGAGGGGCTGCTGGTGCGCCGCCAGGGCAAGGGCACCTTCGTGGCCACGCACGCGGAGCAGACGGTGCAGTACCGCTTCCTGCGCCTGGCGCCCGACGAGGGTGCCACCGCGCCGGTGGAGCGGCGCGTGCTCGACTGCCGCCGCCTGCGCGCGCCGGCCGAGGTGGCGCGCGCGCTGGACCTCAAGAGCGGCGAGGCCGCGGTGCTGGTGCGGCGGCTGCTGTCGGCGCAAGGGCGCCCCGTGGTGCTGGACGACATCTGGCTGCCCGGCGCGTTGTTCAAGGGCCTCACGGCCGAGAAGCTCTCGGGCTGGCGCGGGCCGATGTACGAGTTGTTCGAGAGCGAATTCGGCGTGCGCATGATCCGCGCCGAGGAACAAATCCGAGCCGTGGCGGCCGATGCCGCGACGGCGCAGTTGTTGGCCGTGGAACCCGGCGCGCCGCTGCTCAGCGTGGAGCGGCTGTCGCGCACCTACGGCGACAAGCCCGTGGAGCTGCGCCGTGGCCTGTACCACACGGCCCAGCACCACTACCGCAACGAGCTGAGCTGAGCGAGCGGTCAATCGACGTTAGGCCCTTTGGCTTTCACAGCGCTTGCGCAGCAAGTACGTAGTAGGGCTGAAGTGACGCCTTGTTTCAGTGGACTAAAATCAGCGGGTTTATCCGCACCCCGGCGATCCAACTTTCAGATAAGGCAGGACCATGGCAGACACGATCAAACAAAGACCCGTCTATCGAAACATCCATATCTCGCAGATCGTTTCCTACCGTCTGCCGCCCTCGGGCATCGTGTCGATCCTGCACCGCGTCAGCGGCGCGATGATCTTCTTCCTGCTGCCGTTCATCATCTGGATGTTCGACACCAGCGTCTCCTCGGAAATCTCCTACGAGCGCTTCACCAGCGCCTTCACCGCGGGCGCGGGCATCTTCCCGGGCTGGTTCATCAAGCTCGTGGTCCTGGCGCTGATCTGGGGCTACCTGCATCACTTCTGCGCCGGCGTGCGCCATCTGTGGATGGATGCCACGCACAACACCACCAAGGCCTTCGGCCGCAGCTCCGCGCTGACCGTGCTGGTCGTCGCCGTGGTGCTGACGCTGCTGCTGGGCGCCAAGCTGTTCGGCCTGTACTGATTCCAGCCCCGAGAGGAACCAAGCAATGAACCAGAACTACGGATCCAAGCGCCTGGTCGTGGGCGCGCACTACGGTTTGCGCGACTGGCTGAGCCAGCGCGTCACCGCCGCGCTGATGGCGCTGTTCACCATCGCGCTGCTGGTGCAGGTGCTCATGCCCGGCGAGCTGGGCTATGACCGCTGGGCCGGCATCTTCTCGTCGCAATGGATGAAGGTGCTGACCTTCGTGACCATCATTTCGCTGGCGTGGCATGCCTGGGTGGGCGTGCGCGACATCTGGATGGATTACGTCAAGCCGGTCGGCACGCGGCTGGTGCTGCAGGTTTTCACGATCGCGTGGCTGGTGGGCTGTGCGGGTTGGGCGGTCCAGGTGCTGTGGCGCCTTTGAAGAACATTCAGGAGTAAACAGTGGCTTTGGGATCGATCGCTAAGCGCAAGTTCGACGTCGTCATCGTTGGTGCCGGTGGTTCCGGCATGCGCGCCTCGCTGCAACTGGCCCGCGCGGGCCTGAACGTTGCCGTGCTGTCCAAGGTGTTCCCCACGCGTTCGCACACGGTGGCCGCGCAGGGCGGCATCGGCGCCTCGCTGGGCAACATGAGCGAGGACAACTGGCACTACCACTTCTTCGACACCGTCAAGGGTTCCGACTGGCTCGGCGACCAGGACGCCATCGAGTTCATGTGCCGCGAGGCGCCGAAGGTCGTGTACGAGCTCGAGCACTTCGGCATGCCCTTCGACCGCAACCCGGACGGCACCATCTACCAGCGCCCCTTCGGCGGCCACACCGCCAACTACGGCGAGAAGCCCGTGCAGCGCGCCTGCGCCGCCGCGGACCGCACCGGCCACGCGATGCTGCACACGCTGTACCAGCAGAACGTCAAGGCGCGCACGCAGTTCTTCGTCGAGTGGATGGCGCTGGACCTGATCCGCGACGCCGAGGGCGACGTGGTGGGCGTGACGGCGCTGGAAATGGAAACCGGCGACCTGCACATCCTCGAAGGCAAGACCGTGCTGCTGGCCACCGGCGGTGCCGGGCGCATCTTCGCCGCCAGCACCAACGCCTTCATCAACACCGGTGACGGCCTGGGCATGGCCGCGCGCGCGGGCATCCCGCTGCAGGACATGGAGTTCTGGCAGTTCCACCCCACCGGCGTGGCCGGCGCGGGCGTGCTGCTGACCGAAGGCTGCCGCGGCGAGGGCGCCATCCTGCGCAACATCAACGGCGAGCGCTTCATGGAGCGCTATGCCCCGACGCTCAAGGACTTGGCGCCGCGCGACTTCGTCTCGCGCTGCATGGACCAGGAGATCAAGGAAGGTCGCGGCTGCGGTCCCAACAAGGACTACGTCGTGCTGGACATGACGCACCTGGGCGCCGAGACGATCCTCAAGCGCCTGCCCTCGGTGTACGAGATCGGCCACAACTTCGCCAACGTCGACATCACCAAGGAGCCGATCCCGGTCGTGCCCACCATCCACTACCAGATGGGCGGCATCCCGACCAACATCCATGGCCAGGTGGTGGTCCCGAACAACGGCATCCCCAACGAGATCATCAACGGCCTGTACGCGGTGGGCGAGTGCTCCTGCGTGAGCGTGCACGGCGCCAACCGCCTGGGCACGAACTCGCTGCTGGACCTGCTGGTGTTCGGCAAGGCCGCGGGCAACCACATCATCGACACGGCGATCAAGCAGAAATCGCACAAGCCGCTGCCGGCCGACGCCGCCGACCGCACGCTCGCCCGCCTGGCCCGCCTGGAGGCCAGCAGCTCCGGCGAGTACGCGCAGGACGTGGCCAACGACATCCGCAAGACCATGCAGCAGCACGCGGGCGTGTTCCGCACGCAAAAGAGCATGGACGAGGGTGTGGTCAAGATCAACGAGGTCGCCAAGCGCGTCTCCAGCATCACGCTCAAGGACAAGAGCAAGGTGTTCAACACCGCGCGCATCGAGGCGCTGGAGGTGGAAAACCTCATCGAGGTCGCACAGGCCACGATGGTGTCGGCCGCCGCCCGCACCGAGAGCCGCGGCGCGCACACGGTCAACGACTACGCCGACAGCCCCGAGTTCCCGAACGGCCGCAACGACAAGGACTGGCTCAAGCACACGCTGTACTACAGCGAAGGCCGCCGCCTGGCCTACAAGCCCGTCAACCTGAAGCCGCTGACGACGGAATCGATTCCGCCGAAGGTCCGTTCGTTCTGAGAGAAGTACAGCCATGGCAAAGCGCACCTTCCAGATCTACCGCTACGACCCCGACAAGGACGCCCGGCCCTACATGCAGACCCTCGAGGTCGAGCTCGACGGCTCCGAGCGCATGCTGCTGGACGCCCTGGTCAAGCTCAAGCAGGTCGATCCGTCCCTGAGCTTCCGCCGCTCCTGCCGTGAAGGCGTGTGCGGTTCGGATGCGATGAACATCAACGGCAAGAACGGTCTGGCCTGCCTGACCAACATGCGTTCGCTGCCCGGCACCGTGGTGCTCAAGCCGCTGCCGGGGCTGCCCGTGATCCGCGACCTGATCGTGGACATGACGCAGTTCTTCAAGCAGTACAACTCGATCAAGCCGTACCTCGTCAACGACACGCCGCCGCCCGACAAGGAGCGGCTGCAGTCGCCCGAGGAGCGCGAGGAGCTCAACGGCCTGTACGAGTGCATCCTGTGCGCGAGCTGCTCCACGAGCTGCCCGAGCTTCTGGTGGAACCCCGACAAGTTCGTGGGTCCCGCCGGCCTGCTGCAGGCCTACCGCTTCATCGCCGACAGCCGCGACCAGGGCACCGCCGAGCGTCTGGACAACCTGGAGGATCCGTACCGGCTCTTCCGTTGCCACACGATCATGAACTGCGTGGACGTGTGTCCCAAGGGCCTGAATCCTGCTGGCGCGATCAGCAAGATCAAGGAACTGATGGTCCGCCGCGCGGTGTAAGCACCGACGGTCAGCACTCCGAAAGCCTGCCATGGACAATCTTCTCGATGCCCGTGCCCTGAGCAAGCTCAAGTGGCGCTGCCGCCGCGGGCTGCTGGAGAACGACCTGCTGATCGAGCGCTTCTTCCAGCGCCACGAGGCCACGTTGACCGTGGCGCAGGGGGAAGCGCTGTCCGCGCTCATGGAGCTGTCGGACAACGACCTGCTGGACTTGCTGCTCCGCCGCAAGGAGCCGCAGGGCGAACTGGATCGCGAGGATGTGCGTGCGCTGCTGGCGCAGCTGCGCACGCCGCCGATGCAACCGAATTGACGTGAAAGGGAACCTCCCGATGAATGCCTCCGACGTGAAAGCCACCCTGTCGTTCTCGGACGGCAGCCCGTCCATGGACCTGCCCATCTACAAGGGCAGCATCGGCCCGGATGTGATCGACATCCGCAAGCTGTACGGCCAGACCGGCAAGTTCACCTACGACCCCGGCTTCCTGTCCACCGCCTCCTGCCAGTCCGCGATCACCTACATCGACGGCGACAAGGGCGAGCTGCTGTACCGCGGCTACCCCATCGAGCAGCTGGCCACGCAGTGCGACTTCCTCGACACCTGCTACCTGCTGCTGTACGGGGAGCTGCCCAACGAGCAGCAACAGCGCGACTTCCACAAGCTCGTGAACAACCACACGATGGTCAACGAGCAGATGCAGTTCTTCCTGCGTGGCTTCCGTCGCGACGCGCACCCGATGGCTGTGATGACGGGCCTGGTGGGCGGTCTGTCGGCCTTCTATCACGACAGCACCGACATCAATAACCCGAAGCACCGCGAGATCGCGGCGATCCGCCTGATCGCCAAGATGCCCACGCTGGTCGCGATGGCCTACAAGTATTCGCTGGGCCAGCCCTACATCTATCCGAAGAACTCGCTGAGCTACGCCGGCAACTTCATGCGGATGATGTTCGCCACGCCGTGCGAGGAGTACGAGCCCAACGACGTGCTGGTGCGCGCGATGGACCGCATCTTCATCCTGCACGCCGACCACGAGCAGAACGCCTCCACCTCCACGGTGCGCCTGTGCGGCTCCTCCGGCACCAACCCCTTCGCGGCCATCGCCGCGGGCGTGGCCTGCCTGTGGGGCCCCTCGCACGGCGGCGCCAACGAGGCCTGCCTGAACATGCTGGAAGAGATCCAGCAGATGGGCGGCGTCGAGAAGATCGGCGAGTTCATCAAGCAGGTGAAGGACAAGACCTCCAGCGTCAAGCTGATGGGCTTCGGTCACCGCGTCTACAAGAACTACGACCCGCGCGCCAAGCTGATGCGCGAAACCTGCCACGAGGTGCTGGGCGCCCTGGGCCTGGAAAACGACCCGCTGTTCAAGCTGGCCATGGCCCTGGAAAAGATCGCGCTGGAAGACGAGTACTTCGTCGCCCGCAAGCTGTACCCGAACGTGGACTTCTACTCGGGCATCGTGCAGCGCGCCATCGGCATCCCGGTGAGCCTGTTCACCGCGATCTTCGCCCTGGCCCGCACGGTGGGCTGGATCGCCCAGCTCAACGAGATGATCGCCGACCCCGAGTACAAGATCGGCCGTCCGCGCCAGCTCTTCGTCGGCGCCGAGCGCCGCGACGTGCCCCCGCTGGACAAGCGCTGATCCGGCACCCGCCATCGGCGCAGCGCGCCGGTGGCTGCAGCCTCCAAGAACCCCGGCCTGGCCGGGGTTTTTTCATGGGCGCGCGCGGCCGGGCGTGCCGCCGACCGGGACGTTGCCGCCGCGTGCCGGGCCCGGTGCCGGAGCGCTGCCGCGCGCCTCGTTATGCTGCGCGCCGCAACTATTTCGAAGCCCCATGCAAGCCACTTCCTCCCGTCGCCGCGTGATCACGCTGTCGCTGGCCGCCCTGGCCGTTACCCTGGCCGGTCCCGCCGCAGCCCAGGCCAAGCGCTACCCGGACCACCCCATCACCTTCGTCGTGCCGTTCCCGGCCGGCAGCGCCACCGACCAGCTCGCGCGCGTGCTGGCCGAGCACGTGGGCCGCGCCGCGGGGCAGAGCGTGATCATCGAGAACAAGCCCGGCGCCAACGGCACCATCGGCACCGCCGCGGCGGCCAAGGCGCCGGCCGACGGCCACAGCTTCCTCATCGCCACCAGCACCACGCACGCGGCCAACGCCTCGCTCTACCGCAAGCTGCCCTACGACCCGATCAAGGACTTCGCCCCGGTGAGCCGGCTGGCGGAGATTCCCTTCGTGATGCTGGTGCACCCGTCGGTGCCGGCGGACACGGCGCAGAAGTTCGTGGCCCACGCCAAGGTCAACCCCGACAAGCTGGCCTGGGGCTCGGGCTCCAGCGGCAGCCTGATCCCGGGCCATGCGCTGGTGTCGGCCAACGGGCTGCGCATGACGCACGTGCCCTACAAGGGCGTGCAGCCGGCGATGACGGACACCATCGGCGGCCAGACGCAGCTGGTGTTCGCCGACTTCTCCTCCGGGCTGCCGCAGGTCAAGGCGGGCAAGCTGCGCGCGCTGGCCGTGACCTCCGCGGCCGAGCACCCGATGCTGCCGGGCGTGCCGCCGATGTCGGTCGTGGTGCCGGGCTTCGAGATGACGGCCTGGTTCGCGATGTACGCCCCCGCGGCCGCGCCGGCCGCGGCGGTGAGCCAGATGAACCAGTGGGTGCGCGCGGCCCTGGCCGACCCGGCCGTGAAGGCCAAGCTCGCTCCCGCGGGCTTCAACCTCACGCCCAGCAGCCCGCAGGAGCTGGGCCTGTTCGCCGCCAAGGAAACGCTCAAGTGGGCCAAGGCGGTGCAGGCGGCGGCGATCCAGCCGGAGTGAAGGCGATGCGCGGCGTTGGCCGCTACCTCATCCCCCGCCGCATCGCGAAGCTGAGCCCGTCCACCAGCGCCACCAGCGCGAACATGCCGATCAGCACCGTGGCCGTCTTGTTCATGTGGAACAGGCCCATGTGGAAGGCCAGCAGCTGCCCCAGGCCGCCGGCGCCCACCACGCCCAGCACGGCGGCGGCGCGGATGTTGTTCTCCCAGCGGTAGAGCGTGTAGGACAGTAGTTGCGGCAGCACCTGCGGCAGCGTGGCCCAGGCCAGCACGCGCCAGCCCGTCACGCCCTGGGTGCGCAGCGCGGTGGCGGCGTCGCGCGGGGCGTTCTCCATCGCCTCGGCGAACAGTCGGCCCAGCACGCCCGAGGTGTGCAGCGCCAGCGCCAGCGTGCCGGCGAAGGGCCCCAGGCCCGCGGCGATCAGCAGCAGCGCCGCCCACACCAGCTCCGGCACCGCGCGCAGCGCGTTGAGCAGCAGCCGCGCCACGCCGCGCAGCCGCGCGCGGTCACCCTCGTGGTGGCGGCTGGCCGGCAGTGCCAGCGCCAGGCCGCCCAGCGCCGCCAGCAGCGTGCCCAGCGCCGACATCGCCAGCGTCTCCAGCGAAGCCCAGGCCACGCGCTTGACGAACGCGGGTGAGAAGTCCGGCGGGAAGAACTCGCCCAGGAACCGGCCCATTTGGCCCAGCGCCTCCAGCGAGAGGAAGGCCGCCCACTGCAGGTCCAGCGACCAGAAGCTCGCCACGACCAGCACCAGCGCGCCGGCCGTGTACCAGCAGGCCTTGCAGCGCGCATTGAACAGCGGCGGCGGCAGCCGCCAGGGCGGATTGGCGGCGGTGCTGCCGTGGCGTCGTCTCATGGCCGCACCCCGCTCAGCCCAGTTGCCGCCGCAACGCAGCGCTCATGTGGTCGGCCAGCGCCACCAGCGCCACGAACACCAGCAGCATGGAGGCGACCTCGCCGCCGTTGAACATCTTCATGGAGCTGTCCATCTGCTGCCCCAGGCCGCCCGCGCCCACGAAGCCCAGCACTACCGAGCTGCGGATGGCGCATTCCCAGCGGTACACGGTGTAGGAGGCCAGCTCCGCGGCGTTCTGCGGCAGCAGCGCGTAGCAGAAGGCCTGCAGCCGACCGGCGCCGTTGCGCAGCAGCGCCTGCGCCGGCGGCGCCTCGCCGCTGTCCAGGATCTCGGCGTAGACCTTGCCCAGCATGCCGCCGTAGGTCAGCGCGATGGCGAGCACGCCCGGCGTGGGCCCCAGCCCGGCCACGCGCACGAACACCAGCGCCCACACCAGCTCCGGCACGCTGCGCAGCACGATCAGCGTCCAGCGCACCGCCTGGCGCAGCGCGCGCGGCAGCGGCGCCATGCGCCCGGACAGCAGCGACACCGACAGCGACTCGGTGGCCAGCAGCGCGCCGGGCACGGCGATGAACAGGCCCAGCACGACGCCGGCCGTGGCCATCGCCACCGTGCGCCAGGTCTCCTTGGCCACCATCTGCAGGAACTCCGCCGAGTGCGCCGGCGGGAAGAAACTCCCCAGGAAATTCAGGATCGGCTCGCGGCTGCCGGGCGACCACAGCTGCGCGGGCCGGAACTCGGTGAGCGTGAACAGCGGCCACAGCAGCACCAGCGCCGTGACGGTCCAGGACACGCGGGCGATCCACGCCGGGTCGCGGCGCGGAGGCAGGGTGGCGCTGCTCATCGGCAATGCATGACGGCCGGGCGCGGCGGCGGCGCGGGCGTGTCCGCCGATGGCGCCGGCGCATGCAGCTCCTCCTCGTGCTGCGCGTAGAGCTGGCGCAGCCGCTCGGCGTCCACCTCAGCCGTGGGCAGGTCGAAGAACACGGCGCCGTCGCGCAGGGCGATGACGCGCGGGAAGCGCTGCAGCGCCACCTCCACCTGGTGCAGCGAGGCCAGCAGCGTCGCGCCGCGCGAGCGCGCCTCGTCCAGCAGCACCGCCATGGCCTGCTCGGCGCGGCGCGGGTCCAGCGCCGACAGCGGCTCGTCCACCAGCCACAGGCTCGCGGGCGCCAGCAGCGCGCGCGCCAGGCCCACGCGCTGGCGTTCGCCGCCGGAGAGCCGGTCCACGCGCTCGAAGAGCTTTTCGGCCAGGTCGAAGCGCTCCAGCGCCGCGTGCGCGCCGGGGATGTCCACCGGGTAGAACAGCGAGCGCAGGCTGGTCCACAGGCCCATGGCGGGCAGCCGCGCCGCCAGCACCGAGGTGATCACGCGCTGGCGCGGCGGCAGCGGCGGCACCTGCGGCGCCAGCAGCAGCCGCCCGCGCAGGCGCTGCAACGCACGCACGGGCAGCGACCAAGGCTCGGCGCCGTCGATCTCGATGCGCCCCGAGGCCGGGCGCAGCGCCGCGGCGGCGACCTGCAGCAGCGTGGTCTTGCCGGCGCCGGAGGGTCCGATCAGCGCCACCTGCTCGCCGGCGCGCAGCGAGAGCGTGATGCCGCGCAAGGCGGGCGTGGCGCCGCGCCGCGCCGCGGGATGGGCCGCCTGGACCTGTTGCAGGGACAAATGCATGGAAATCCGGGGGAAACAACTGTCGGCGGCCGGGAGGGAGAGGTCCGCCGGCGCGAGGCCGCGACTGTAAGCGCAGCCGCTGCATCGCCTGGCGCCGTGCCCGCATACCCATGAGGTGCGCTGCGCCAAGCGGGCTTCAATTCAAAACATCAAACCCGCGAATGGCGACATCTGCAGAATATTCAGGCGCTGCGGGGTGTTTCCAGGCTGAGCTCCGACCAGGAAGGGCCTCAGAAGGTATGGCTGAAATTCAAATAATATTCATCGGGCACGAAGCCCAGGCTGCGGTACAGCGACTGCGCGGGCAGATTGTCGCGCGCGGTCTGCAGGCTGATCCAGGCAGCGCCGCTGGCACGGGCATGCTCCAGCGCTTGCTGCATCAGGGCCTTGGCCACGCCGCGCTGGCGCCAGCCCGGGGCGACGAACAGGTCGTTCAGGATCCAGGCGCGCCGCGCCGACACTGAAGAGAACGTGGGGTAGAGCTGTGTGAAGCCGGCCAACGCCTGCCCGCCGGCCGAGGCGACGAAGATCACCGAATCCCGCAACTGCAGCCGCTCGGCCAGAAAACGGGTCGCCAGCGGCAAGTCGCTGGCCTGCCAGTAAAACCTCCGGTAATCGTTGAACAGCATCGACAGTGCCGCCAAATCCTCCGGCCCGGCAAGCTGTACCAAGAAACCGTCTTTCGAATCCAACGCCATGCCCAACCTCACCGGTGAAGACATTTCCAGGGAGATTCTCCGCCGGAAAAAAGAAGCCCGGCTGGAAATCTCCGGCCGGGGCCACATTTCAATTGAGCCTGAAATTGTAATATTTCCTGTTACACCCGGGCTGCGCTGGCGTGCCGGGCGAGGCGGGCGGCGGTTGTCCGCCGCCCGGGGTGCTCACAGCAGCCCGGCGTTCCGGGCGGCGCCCTCGATGCTCTTGTAGTTCTCGGCCTTGGTGGGAATGAAGCGCGTGGCGCGCTGCAGCTCCAGCACCTGCTGGCCTTCGGGCGTGGATCTGTTGAGCGCCAGGAAGGCGGCGCTGAGCTTTTCGCGCTGCGCGGCGGGCATGTCGGCGTGGGCGGTCCAGTTGTAGTCGTAGTAGGGCGGTGTGGTGTGGAAGACGCGCACGCGGCCGGTGTCCACCTTCTTGTCGGCCACGAACTTTTCCCACACCGAGATGTTCAGCGCGCCGGCCTGCACCTTGCCGGAGGCCACGGCGGCGATGGTGGCGTCATGCGCGCCGCTGAAGGCCACGCGCCTGAGGTCGCGCTCGGGCTCGATGCCCGCGGCCAGCAGGAAGTGGCGCGGCATGAGGTGGCCGCTGGTGGAGCTTTGCGAGCCGAAGCTCAGGTCGCGGCCCTTGAGGTCGGCCAGGCTCTTGATGGCCGGGTCGGCCGTGATGAACACCGAGCGGAACTTCTCGTCTTCTTCCCGCTGCACCAGCGGGATCACCTTGCCGCCGGAGCGCACGCTGGCCTGCACGAAAGTGAAGCCGCCGAACCAGGCCAGGTCCACCTTGCGGTTCACCAGCGCCTCCACGGCGGCGGCGTAGTCGGTGACGGGTGTGTACTCCACCTTCATGCCCAGCTTGCCCTCCAGGTACTTCATCAGCGGCGCCGCCTTGCGCGCCAGCTCCGTGGGGGACTCGTCGGGGATGGCGGTGACGCGAAACACCGTCTGCTGTGCCTGGGCGCCGGCCAGAGCGGTGAGCAGGGAAGCGGCCAGCAGGGCGCGGCGGGCGAGAGAGAAGGAGGCTTTCATCGGTCCGGCGGGCTCGTTGTCGAAGGAGCGGAATTAAACCGTAGTTGCATGCGGTGGCAGCTTGGCAAGGGACGGCTGCCTAGAGTGGGCCGGATGCATGAGCTTCTGCCGAATTTCATCGAAGCCCCGGCCACCGTGCCGGCCCGCCACGCCGCCGAGCTGGCCGCCGGGCTGCTGAGCCGGCCTGCCCGCGTGGCGCCCAAGCACCTGTACGACCCGCTGGGCTGCCGGCTGTTCGAGGCCATCACGGCGCTGCCCGAGTACACCGCCACGCGTACCGAGGCGGCCATCCTGGCGGTGCACGGCGCCGAGATCGTGCGCGCGCTGGGCACGGGCATGACGCTGGTGGACCTGGGGGCGGGCAACTGCGCCAAGGCGGCATCGCTGTTCAGCTTGCTGCAACCGGCCCGCTACGTGGCGGTGGACATCGCGGCGGACTTCATCCGCGACGCGCTGCAGGCGCTGCAGCTGCGCCACCCGGCATTGCCCATGACCGGCGTGGCGCTGGACTTCTCCCAGGCGTTGGCGCTGCCCGAGGCGCTGGGCGGCGGGCAGCGGCTGATGTTCTATCCCGGCTCCAGCATCGGCAACTTCGAGCCGGCGCACGCGCGGCGCTTCCTGCGGCAGGCACGCGAGCAGTGCCAGGGCGGGGCGCTGCTTATCGGGGTGGACTTGGTGAAGCCGCTGGCGCAGCTGCTGCCGGCCTACGACGACGCGCTGGGCGTCACGGCCGCCTTCAACCGCAACCTGCTGCTGAACGTGAACCGCCAGCTCGGCAGCGACTTCGACCCGGCCGACTGGGCGCACTTGGCCTGCTTCGACCCGGCAGCCTCGCGCATCGAGATGCACCTGCGCGCGCTGCGCGCCGTGCGGGTGCGCTGGGACGGCCAGCAGCGCGACTTCGCCCCGGGCGACACTATCCACACCGAGAACTCCTACAAGTACCGCATCGAGCAGTTCGACGCGCTGCTGCACGAGGCGGGGTGGTCCGACACGCGCTGCTGGACGGATTCAGAACAGGGGTTCGCGGTGTTCGGGGCGAAGGCGTAGCGGGCAGCGCCGGAGCCCCTGCCGCGGCACGGTGCGGCGGCCGGCCGCTATAACCGCGGCCGATGAGTGGTACCCGCCCCCGCATCTGCCTCGTCACGCCCGCGCTGGCCGCCGCCAACAACGGCAACTGGCACACCGCCAGCCGCTGGGCGCGCATGCTGGAAGGGCCGTTTGAAGTCCTGCTTACCGACCGCTGGCGCGGCGAGGCGGCCGACGTGCTGCTGGCGCTGCACGCGCGCCGCAGCGCCGCAAGCATGCAGGCCTGGGCCGACGCGCAGCCGGATCGGCCCATCGCCCTGGCGCTGACCGGCACGGACCTCTACCGCGACATCCGCCACGACGCCGCCGCGCAGCGCTCGCTGGCGCTGGCGCGGCGCCTGGTGGTGCTGCAGGAGCGCGCCGTGGACGACGTGCCCGCGGCCTGGCGCGGCAAGGCGGTGGTGTGCTTTCCCAGCGTGGAGCCGATGCCCGCACCGCCGCGGGCGCCGCTGCCGCCGCTGAAGCTGGTCATGGTCGGCCACCTGCGCCCTGAAAAGGACCCGCTCACGCTCTTCGCCGCGCTGCGCCGGCTGGCCGGGCGCGGCCACTGGCGTTTCGAGCACGTGGGCGCCGCGCTCGACGAGGCGCTGGGCGCGCAGGCCCGGGCGCTGCAGCAGGAGCTGCCCGCCTACCAATGGAGCGGCGCGCTGGAGCACGCGGCCACGCGCGAGCGCATCGCCCACGCGCACGTGCTGGTGAACGCCAGCGTGGTGGAGGGCGCGCCCACCGTGGTGGTGGAGGCGGTGGCCAGCGGCACGCCGGTGCTGGCCTCGCGCATCCCGGGCCACGTCGGGCTGCTGGGGGCTGATTACCCCGGGCTGTTCGAGCCGGGCGACGCCGGCGCGCTGGCGACCCTGATCGAAAACGGCCTGGACGAGCCCGCTATGCTGCCGGCCCTGTCCCAGGCCGCCGCGCGGCGTGCGCCGCTGTTCGAGCCGGCGCGCGAGCAAGCCACCCTGCGCGCCCTGATGGCCGAGCTGCTGGAGATTCCCTGTCCATGAACACCACCACGAACCCGCCCCGCCTGACCTCGCTTTCGCACGGCGGCGGCTGCGGCTGCAAGATCGCCCCCGGCGTGCTGGCCGAGATCCTCAAGACCACCGCCGCCATGCCGGTGCCGCCGCAACTGCTGGTGGGCATCGAAACCGCCGATGACGCCGCGGTCTACCAGCTCAACGACGAGCAGGCGCTGATCGCCACCACCGACTTCTTCATGCCGATCGTGGACGATCCCTACGACTTCGGCCGCATCGCCGCCACCAACGCCATCTCCGACGTCTACGCCATGGGCGGCACGCCGATCATGGCGCTGGCCCTCGTGGGCATGCCCATCAACGTGCTGCCGGCCCAGACCATCGGCCGCATCCTCGAAGGCGGCCAGTCGGTGTGCCGCGAGGCCGGCATCCCCATCGCCGGCGGCCACACCATCGACTCCGTCGAGCCCATCTACGGCCTGGTGGCGCTGGGCCTGGTGCATCCCCAGCGCGTGCGCCGCAATGCCGACGCGCGCCCCGGCGACCGCCTGGTGCTGGGCAAGCCGCTGGGCGTGGGCGTGTACTCCGCCGCGCTCAAGAAGGAACAGCTCGACGCCGAGGGCTACGCCCACATGATCGCCAACACCACCAGGCTCAACACGCCGGGGCCGGCGCTGGCGGCGCTGGCAGGCGTGCACGCGATCACCGACGTCACCGGCTTCGGCCTGGCCGGCCACGCGCTGGAGCTGGCGCGCGGCGCCGGCTGCCGTGTCCGCCTTGACTGGAACGCCGTGCCGCTGCTGCCCGGCGTGCGCGAGCTGGCCGCCCAGGGTTTCATCACCGGCGCCTCGGGGCGCAACTGGACCGGCTACGGCGCCGAGGTGCAGCTCGGCGCGAGCCTGGGCGACCTGGAGCGCTCGCTGGTCACCGATCCGCAGACCAGCGGCGGCCTGCTGGTGAGCTGCGACGCGGCCTCCGTGCCCGACGTGCTGACGCTGTTCCGCCGCCACGGCTTCGAGCACGCGGCCGAGATCGGCGAGGTGCTGCCGGTGGGCGAGGGCGCGCGGCTGCTGGTCGGCTGAACCACCCTCGTCATGCCCGCGAAGGCGGGCATCCACGCGCGCCGGGATGCTGCCCGGTCATCGTGGACACCCGCCTTCGCGGGTGTGACGGGCTATAAGCCTTCGTGCTGCGCGAAGGCTGGATTGCGAAACGTCGATGACCCTTCGCGTGGCGGCAAGGCACCATACGCAGCCTTGCCGAACAACCCCCATGCGTTTCGACCTCCTCAGCCTCAACCTCGTGCTCGCGATTGCCGAGACCGGCAGCCTCACGCGCGCTGCCGAGCGCGAGCACCTGGCGCTGGCGGCCGCGAGCAAGCGGCTGTCGGACCTGGAGGCGCGGCTGGGCGTGGTGCTGTTCGAGCGCCGTGCGCGCGGCGTGGAGATCACCGACGCGGGCCGCGCGCTGGTGCGCCACATCCGCTCGCTCAATGCCTCGCTGCACGCGCTGGAGAGCGAAGTCGTCGAATACGCGCGCGGCCTCAAGGGCCACCTGCGGCTGGCGGCCAACGCCAGCGCCATCGCCGAATGCCTGCCGCCGCCGCTGGCGGCCTTCACGCGCGAGAACCCGCTGATCCGCATCAGCCTGGAGGACATGACCAGCGCCGAGGTGCAGGCGGCCGTGGCCGAGGGCCATGCCGACGTGGGCATCTTCGTGCCGCCGCTGCTGGAGCCGCAGCTCGCCACGCGGCCATGGCGCCGCGGCACGCTGGCCGTGATCGTCCCGGCCGGGCACGAGCTGGCCGACGAGGGCTCCGTGCGCTTCGAGGCGCTGCTGGACTACGACCTGGTCGGCCTGCACGTGGGCGCCGCGGTGCAGGAGTTCGTGCGCGAGCAGGCCAGCGAGCGCGGGCGCGTGCTCAACACCCGGCTGCAGGTGCACGGCTTCGACGCCATCGCGCAGCTCGTGGGCGCGGGCCTGGGCGTGGCGATCCTGCCGGCCGTGGTGGCCGAGCGCTTCAGCCAGCTCTTCGGCCTGCGTGTCCTGAAACTCGACGAGCCCTGGGCCGAGCGCGAGTACCAGATCGCCGTCCGTTCCCAGCAGCGCCTGCCCGCCCTGGTGCAGCGCTTCATCGATTCCCTGGCCGCGCCGGCCCCCGCCGCCGGCGCTTCTTCCAACCTGATCCCGACGCCATGAACACCGCACGCACGCTCTACGACAAGCTGTGGGATGAACACGTCATCCACACCGAGGAAGACGGCACCGCCATCCTCTATATCGATCGCCACCTGGTGCACGAAGTCACCAGCCCGCAGGCCTTCGAGGGGCTGCGCCTGGCGAACCGGAAGCCCTGGCGCACCAGCTCCATCGTCGCCACCGCCGACCACAACACGCCCACCACCGGCTGGGAGCACGGCTACGACGGCATCGCCGACCCGATCAGCAAGCAGCAGATCACGACGCTGGACGCCAACATCCGCGCCTTCGGCGCCGCGGCGTACTTCCCGTTCATGGACCAGCGCCAGGGCATCGTGCACGTCATCGGCCCGGAGAACGGCGCCACGCTGCCGGGCATGACGGTGGTGTGCGGCGACAGCCACACCAGCACCCACGGCGCCTTCGGCGCGCTGGCGCACGGCATCGGCACCAGCGAGGTCGAGCACGTGCTGGCCACGCAGACGCTGCTGGCCAAGAAGGCCAAGAACATGCTGGTCAAGGTCGAAGGCCAGCTGCCGCGCGGCTGCGGCGCCAAGGACATCGTGCTGGCCATCATCGGCAAGATCGGCACCGCCGGCGGCACCGGC
>NZ_CALAOH010000076.1 GCF_937926365.1 uncultured Azohydromonas sp.
GTGACGCAGGACAGCCTGCGCGCGCAGATCGGCATGGTCACGCAGGACACCTCGCTGCTGCACCGCTCGGTGCGCGACAACATCGTCTACGGCCGCCCCGACGCCGGCGACGCGCAGGTGCTGGCCGCCGCCAAGCGCGCCGAGGCGCACGACTTCATCCTGGCGCTCAACGACCCGTCCGGCCGCCACGGCTACGACGCGCACGTGGGCGAGCGCGGCGTGAAGCTGTCGGGCGGACAGCGCCAGCGCATCGCCATCGCGCGCGTGATGCTCAAGGACGCGCCGATCCTGCTGCTGGACGAAGCCACCAGCGCGCTGGACTCCGAGGTGGAGGCCGCCATCCAGGCCAGCCTCTACAAGCTGATGGAGGGCAAGACGGTGGTGGCCATCGCGCACCGCCTCTCCACCATCGCCGCCATGGACCGGCTGGTGGTGCTGGACCGCGGCCGCATCGTGGAGGAGGGCGACCACCGCAGCCTGCTGGCGCGCGGCGGCATCTACGCCCGGCTGTGGGCGCACCAGAGCGGCGGCTTCATCGGCGAGGAAGAAGAGGAGACGCTGCACGTGCTGCGTCGCGCCGACGACGACGCCGACGAGGAAGCGGCGCAGCGGCCGACGGTCTGAGCCCGGCGCCCAGTGCCCAGCGCCCAGCGACGCTGGCGCGCCGTTGCATGGCTTACGGCCCGTTGCCCTGAGTCAACTCCGGTAACCTCAATCCCGATCGGTCATATCCGAAGTCCGGGTCGTACTCCCCGCATGGCCTTCGGGCTGATTCCATGTCGTTGTCCATGTCCACGTCCGTCGCCACCCCGTCCGTTCCGCTGTCTTGCCGTTGGGTTGTCTCGCCGTGGCATGCCGCTTCCTACAGGCGAGGTCAAGGCGGCCGGTCATGAGCGCCGCCCTGCCGGGGCCCTGGCTGGGCACCTCGATCCGGCGCCAGATGCGCCTGGCCGTGGCCGCCGCGGCCATGCTCGCGGCGCTGCTGCTGGGGGCGGTGGAGGTCTCGCGCGGGCTGCTGGACAACCGGGCGCAGATGCGCACCGAGTCGCTGAGCGTGGCGCGCATGCTGGTGCATCACCTGCGCGCGGCGCTGGTGCTGGACGACCTGGGTGCGGCGCAGGTGGTGCTGGAGGGCCTGTCGGAGCGGCCCGAGGTGCTGGGCGCGCTGCTGCTGGACGACAGCGGCGTGGCGCTGACGGCCTACCGCCGCAGCGGCCCGGCGCAGGACGCGCGCTGGCAGTCGGCGCTGCGCGCGCGCGCCGCCGCGCTGGAACTGCGCCCGGGCATGGGCCACGTGCTGGAGCAGGGCTGGAGCGGGCAGGTCAGCCGGCACGACATCGTGCTCGACGGCTACCGCGCCGGGCAGCTGGTCATCGAATCGGACCTGGGCGGGCTGTGGGCCGTCGCGGCGCGGCACCTGGCGGCGTCGCTGGGGCTGGCGGCGCTGGCCGCCTGCGGCGCGGTGCTGATCTCGGCGCGGCTGCGGCGCAAGCTCATCGACCCGGTGCAGCGGCTGTCCGAGGTGATGGACCGCGTCACCCGCGAGCACCGCTACGACCTGCGCGTGCAGGAGGGCGCGCCCGATGAGCTGGGCCGCCTGGTGCGCGGCTTCAACACCATGCTGCGCGAGATCCAGCAGCGCGACGCCGCGCTGGCGCGCCAGGCCAGCCTGCTCGAAGCCACCGTCGCGCAGCGCACCGCCGAGCTGCGCCAGGCCAAGGACGCCGCCGAGGCCGCCAGCCGCGCCAAGAGCGAGTTCGTCGCCAACATGAGCCACGAGCTGCGCACGCCCATGAACGGCGTGCTGGGCATGCTGGACCTGCTCATGGAGACGCCGCTGTCCCCGCACCAGAGCGATTTCGCGCGCACCGCGCGCGCCTCGGGCGAGTCGCTGCTGTCCATCCTCAACGACGTGCTGGACCTGGCCAAGATCGAGGCCGGGCGCCTGACGGTGGAGAGCGTGCCCATGGACCTGGGCCAGGTGGTGGAGGAGAGCGTGTGCCTGTTCGGGCCCATGGCGCAGGGCAAGGGGCTGGAGCTGCTGTGCGGCATCGACCCCGGGCTGCCCGCCCGCGTGCTGGGCGACCCGCTGCGGGTGCGGCAGATCGTCTCCAACCTGGTGTCCAACGCGCTGAAGTTCACCGCCCACGGCGAGGTGGCGGTGTGGCTGCGCGGCTGCGGCGACGCTGGCGCCGAGGGCGTGCCCACGCACTTCGAGGTCGAGGTGCGCGACACCGGTCCTGGCATCGCGCCGGAGGTGCAGGCGCGGCTGTTCACCGTCTTCACCCAGGCCGACAGCTCCACCACGCGGCGCTTCGGCGGCACGGGGCTGGGGCTGAGCATCAGCCAGCACTTGGCGCGGCTCATGGGCGGCGAGATCACGCTGCGCAGCCGCGCGGGCGAGGGCGCCGTCTTCACCTTGCGGCTGCCGTTGCGCCCGCTGGCGGCGGAAGGCGGTCTCACGTCGCGGCCGCCCGGCCTGCCGGGGCTGCGCGTGCTGCTGGTGGAGGACAACGACGCCAGCCGCGACATCCTGCTGGGCTGCCTGGCGCAGTGGGACGTGCAGGCCGAGGCGGTGCGCGACCCCACCCAGGCGCTGGCGCGGCTGGCACAGGCGGCGGGGCGTGGCGAGCGCTGGGACCTGCTGCTCACCGACCACCACGGCCCCGAGCTGGACGGGCTGAGCCTGGCGCGCGCCGTGCACGCGCAGCCCGCCTGGCGCGGCCTGACGGTGGCGGTGCTGAGCTCGCTGGCCAGCGCCGATGGCGACGCCGCCAGCGGGGGGCCGGTGCGCTGGCTGTCCAAGCCCGTGCGCCGGCAGGCGCTGCACGAGTTGCTGTGCTCGCTGCACATGCACGAGCAGGTTGCGGCGCCGGTGCCGGCGCCGGCGCGTCCCGCGCTGGCCACCGCCGCGCTGCGCGTGCTGCTGGCCGAGGACAACGAGGTCAACCGGATCCTGGCGCAGGCGCACCTGGAGGCGCTGGGCTGCGAGGTGACGCTGGCGGCCAACGGCGTGGAGGCCCTGCAGCGCTGGCAGGAAGGGCATCACGACCTGGTGCTGATGGACTGCCAGATGCCCGAGCTCGACGGCTACCAGGCCACGCGGCGGCTGCGCAAGCTGGAGCAGGCGCAGCCCGGGCGGCCGCGCACGCCCATCGTGGCGCTCACCGCCAACGCCATGGAAGGCGACCGCGAGCGCTGCCTGGCCGCCGGCATGGACGACTACCTCAGCAAACCCTTCACGCGCGAGGGGCTGGGCGCGGTGATGGAGCGCGGCATCGCTCGCGCCCGGGCGCATGGCGGTGGTGGCGCGGCGCCGCACGCGCAGTGCTGGGCCGCGGCGGCTTGACCCCATACCCGGGATCGCGTTTTTGCCGCACTGCACAATACGCGGCTCGCGGCGCCGGCAGCCGCATGTCACGCAAGCGGAGGGAAGCCATGCGGTACGTCGTGTTCAACCAGAAGGGCGGGGTGGGCAAGTCCACCATTGCCTGCAACCTGGCCGCCATCAGCGCGCACCAGGGCTTGCGCACCCTGGTGCTGGACCTGGACCCGCAGGGCAACTCCACGCACTACCTGCTGGGCGACGGGCTGGCGGAGGGCGACGGCCGGCACCTGGGCCGCTTCTTCGAGTCGGTGCTGAGCATCTTCAACGAGCGCCCGCTGGCGGAGTACGTGGTGTCCACGCCCTTCGAGAACCTGGAGCTGCTGGCCTCGCACCCGATGCTGGAGGAGCTGCAGGGCAAGCTGGAGTCGCGCTACAAGATGAACAAGCTGCGCGACGCGCTGGCGGTGCTGGCCCCCAGCTACGACCGCATCTACATCGACACCCCGCCGGCGCTGAATTTCTATACGCGCTCGGCGCTGATCGCCGGCAGCGGCTGCCTCATTCCCTTCGACTGCGACACCTTCTCGCGCCGCGCGCTGGACGCGCTGCTGGCGAGCATTCAGGAGATCCGGGCCGACCACAACGCGGCGCTGCGCGTGGACGGCATCGTCGTCAACCAGTTCCAGCCCCGCGCCAACGTGCCGCAGCAACTGGTGCAGCAGCTCATCGACGACGGGTTGCCGGTGCTGCAGCCCTACCTCAGCGCCTCGGTGAAGATCCGCGAATCCCATCAGCGCGCCCAGCCCATGGTGCACCTGGACCCGCGGCACAAGCTCACGCAAGAGTTCCAGCGGCTGCACGAGGCGCTGCCGGGGTGAGGAGCGAAAGCAAAGCGGTTGGCGTTGGCCGAAGCTGACGCGGCCCGCCTCTTACTTCGTCATTCCCGCCCCCACCACCCTCCACACCACATTCCCCACGTCGTCCGCCACCAGCAGCGCGCCGCGGTGGTCGATGGCCACGCCCACCGGGCGGCCCTGGGCGTCGCCCTGGCCGTTGAGGAAGCCGCCGAGCACCTTGCGCGGGTCGCCCGCCGGGCGGCCGTCGCGGAAGGGCACGAACACCACCTCGTAGCCCGAGGGCGGCTTGCGGTTCCAGCTGCCGTGCTCGCCCACGAACATGCCTTCGCGCAGCGTCGGCGGCAGCGCCGTGGCGCCGCCGCCCCAGGCCAGGCCCAGCGCCGCCACGTGCGCGCCCAGCGCGTAGTCCGGCTTCACGGCCTTGGCCACGGCCTGCGGATTCGCCGGCCGCACGCGCCGGTCCACGTTGTCGCCCCAGTAGCTCCAGGGCCAACCGTAGAAAGCCCCCTCGCGCACCGAGCTCAGGTAATCGGGCGCCAGGTCGTTGCCGATCTCGTCGCGCTCGTTGACCACCGTCCACAGCGCGCCGGTGGCCGGCTCCCAGGCCAGGCCATTGGGGTTGCGCAGCCCGGTGGCATAGAGCCGCTTGCGACCGCTGGCGCGGTCGATCTCCCAGATCGCCGCGCGCCCCTCCTCGGCCTGCAGCCCGTTCTCCGCCACGTTGGAGTTGGAGCCCACGGTGGCGTAGAGGGTGCGGCCGTCGCGGCTGGCGATGAGGTTCTTGGTCCAGTGGTGGTTGAGCGGGCCGCCGGGCAGGTCGGTGAGCTTCTCGCCGGCGGCGGTGATGCGTGTCTGGCCGGCCTGGTACGGGAAGCGCATCACCGCGTCGGTGTTGGCCACGTACAGCTCGTTGCCCACCAGCGCCATGCCGAAGGGCGAGTTCAGGCCCTCCAGGAAGGCTGACTTCGTCTCCGCCACGCCGTCGCCATCGGCATCGCGCAGCAGCGTGATGCGGTTGGCGCTGGGCACGCCGGCGCCGGCCTTGGACATGGCCTGCTTCATGAACCAGCCCTTGAGGCCCTTGTTGTCCTGCGGCTTGGGCGGCGCGTTGGTCTCGGCCACCAGTACGTCGCCGTTGGGCAGCACGTGCAGCCAGCGCGGGTGCTGCAGCCCGGTGGCGAAGGCGCCCACCTGCAGCCCCGGCGCCGCCGCCGGCTTGGCATCCGCCGGCCAGCCCACCGCGGGCGCGATGTCCACCGTGGGAATGAACTTCTTGCGCGGCGGCGGCAGCGTGGGATCGGGCCCGGTCAGCTCGGCCGGCGTCAGGCGGGGGGCGTCGCCTACACAGGCCGTCACCAGCGCGGTGGCGGCAGCGGCCAGGGCCAGCAGGGCAGGGCGCAGGGTCACGGCGGGCCTCCTTTGGGCAATGCGGTCGGTGCTCCCCGTGGCTTGGGCAAGTCTCGGGCCGGCCCAAGGGCGCAAGGCGTGCGGTTGTGCCGCTGTCCCGGGCGGCAGTACCGGCCGGTGAAACATCTTGTAAGTGCGGCGCGGCAGACTCGCGGGTTGGCTCCCCAACCTTCTTTTCCCGCAGTCCCGAGGCTCCCCATGCGCGTTTGCTTCATCCACCAGAACATGCCGGCGCAGTTCCGGCACCTCATTGGAGCGCTGTTGCAGCGGGGCGACGAGGTGCTGGTCGTGGGCGAGCGCGGGGCCGTGGAACGCTGGGGCATGCGCCATCCGCGCCTGAGCATCTTCGGCTACGGGCTGCCCAAGGCCGAGCAGTTCGCCGCCACGCCGGCGCACCTGCGCGAGCTCGACGGGCAGATCGCCCGCGGCCGGGCCGTGGCGCGCGCGCTGCAGACCTTCAACGCCAAGGGCTTCAGGCCCGACCTGATCGTGGTGCACCCGGGCTGGGGCGAGGCCATGTTCATCCGCGCCGAGTGCCCGGACACGCCGATGCTGGGCTACTGCGAGTTCTTCTACCGCGCACGCGGCGCCGACGTGGGCTTCGACCCCGAGTACCCCACCAGCACCGACGGCCTGGCGCGGCTGCAGTTGCGCAAGACGCCGCACCTGCTGGCGCTGGACGACATCGACGCCGGCGTCTGCCCCACCGAGTGGCAGCGTGCGCAGTTCCCCGCCGACTGGCAGCACAAGCTCAGCGTGGTGCACGAGGGCGTGGACACGCGGCTGGTCAAGCCCGACGCCAAGGCCGGGTTCGAGTGGGGCGATCTCAAGCTGCGCCATGGCGACCCGGTGGTGACCTACGTCGCGCGCAACCTGGAGCCCTACCGCGGCTTCCACGTCTTCATGCGTTGCCTGCCGGCGCTACAGGCGCGCGCGCCCGAGGCGCGCGTGGTGATGGTGGGCGGCGACGACGTCAGCTACGGCCAGCGTCTGCCCGAGGGGCAGAGCTACCGCGCGCGGCTGCAGGCCGAGCTGGGCGACCGCGTGGACTGGTCGCGCGTGCACTTCACCGGCAAGCTGCCCTATGCGCAGTACCTGAAGCTGCTGCAGGTCTCGGCCGTGCACGCTTACCTCACGTACCCCTTCGTGCTGTCGTGGTCGATGCTGGAAGCCATGGCCAGCGGCTGCGCGGTGGTGGGCTCGCGCACGGCACCGGTGCAGGAGGTGATCGAGCACGGCCGCAACGGCTGGCTCACCGACTTCTTCGACCCCGAGGCCCTGGCGCAACAGCTCGCCCAGGTGCTGCACGGCGGCGCCGAGGTGCAGGCCGCGCGCGAGGCCGCGCGCGCCACCGTCGTGCAGCGCTACGACCTGCTCACCCGCTGCCTGCCCGACGGGCTGAAGCTGCTGGAGCGGGTGGCGGCGCGGGGCCGCGCCGGCCAGGCGGCGTGAAGCAGGCTCAAGCACGGACACCGGCCCGGGCCGCGCGCGGCGGACTTGTTCGTGGTCTGAGCCGCCTCGGGGGATAAACCTCCCGGGTGGCAGGAGAAAGCGACTACCGCCCGGCACACACTCTTCCCATGTCCCGCCCGCGGCCAGGGTGTGAGATTGCGGCCCATGGCACATCTCCATACCTCCCCGTGCGGCGTCTTCGCCGCGGGCGCGCGCGGAAGTGCATCGCGCGGCGGCCGTTCCGGTGTCGTCGCTTTCCAGGGCGCGCAGTTCGTCCTCGGCGCGTCCTACGTCCCGGACTTCAGGCCCGGCCTCGGCGGCGACGTGATCTCGCTGCGCCGCCTCTACGCCGAGCTCGCGCCCGCGGGTTGCGACGGGCGCCACCCGTTCATCGACCGCTGCCGCTTGGCGCGCGACGGCCTGCGCGTGGTGCAGGTGGGCGCCGGGGTGCTGGGCGGCAACAGCTGGCTGCGGCTGCGCCAGTCGGGCGCCGACCTGATGGTGGAGGCCGACACCGGGGCCAAGCCCAACGGCGCGGTGTACCGCCCGGTGCTGGTGCTGCGCGGCGTGAGGCTGGCGCAGATCGTTCCGCAGAACTTCGACCCGCCGCTGCGCCTGGGCGGCACGCTGGTGCGCGCCGAGCGCGCCGCGCACCGCGTACGCGCGCAGACCCATTTGCCACGGCGGGAAGAGCGGGCTTGCGCGGCCGCGGCCTGAGCCGCCCTTGAGACGTGCCACAACCAGCCTTGCCCGGCCGCCCCTCCGGTTTGTGCGCTGTTACTGAAACAGCATGTGAGAATCACAAAGTTGTTGTTAATGCCGGAATCTGCCGGCAACTCCGGCCATGCCTACCTATTACGGTTCGAACACCCCCGAAACGCTGGCGGGGGGCGCCGGCGGTGACACGCTGTACGGCTACGACGGCGCCGACACGCTCTACGGCGGCGGCGCGGGCGACTACATCGACGACCGCAGCAGCGGCAACGTCATTTACGGCGACCGCTACGCCACGGCGCCGCAGGAGCGCGCCGACGCCGGCAACGACACCATCCTGGCCGGCCTGGGCAACAAGGTCTTCGCCGGCGGCGGCAACGACGCGGTCATGGCCGACGGCAGCTCCACCATCGACGGCGGGCTGGGC
Source organism: uncultured Azohydromonas sp. (assembly GCF_937926365.1). Classification (GTDB taxonomy): domain Bacteria; phylum Pseudomonadota; class Gammaproteobacteria; order Burkholderiales; family Burkholderiaceae_C; genus Azohydromonas. The sequence continues at coordinate 8,186 of NZ_CALAOH010000076.1, forward strand.
GCCGACACCATCACCTCGCTGGGCGGCACCAACGTGGTCTATGGCGGGCTGGGCGCCGACCTGATCCGCGCCAACGGAACCATCCACACCGACGACAACGACGCCGCCACGGCTCTGGAAGGCGGCGACCGCGTGGTGCTGTCCTACGCCGACCGCGTCGCCCACGGCATCTACGACGTGCGGGACTTCAAGCCCGGCGCCGGCGGCGACGTGCTGTCGCTGCACGAGCTCTTCGCCGACCTCGCGCCGGCCGGCTACGACGGCCTGAACCCGCTCATCGACCAGGACCGCTTCAAGCTCGACGGGACCCGCACCGTGCAGTCCGCCGCCGGCGTGCTCGGCGGCGCGAGCTGGCTGCGGCTGCGCCAGTCGGGCAGCGACCTGCTGGTGGAGGTGGACGCCACCGGTGGCCTGGACGGCTCGGTGTACGCCACCGTGGCGGTGCTGCGCGGCGTGGGCCTGGCGCAGCTCACGGCGCAGAACTTCGACCCGCCCTTCAGGCTTGACGGCGTGGTCATGCACGCCAGCGTCACCGGCACGGCCGGCAACGACCGGCTGTTCCTGCTCGACGGCAACGACACCGTCAGCGCCGGCGCCGGCAACGACGTGGTTCACGCCACCTTCGGCAACGACAGCGTGGACGGCGGCCTGGGCAGCGACACGCTCTACGGCGGCTTCGGCAACGACACCCTCGTCGGCGGCGCGGCCGACGGCAGCGTGGACCAGCTCCACGGCGAGGCGGGCAACGACCTGCTGCGCGGCGTGGGCCGCATCAATGCCGACGGGGGCGCGGGCGCGGACACGATTCTGTCCGGCACGGGCGACGACACGCTCAGCGGCGGCGACGGCCAGGACAGCCTGTCGGGCGGCGCCGGCAACGACTACCTCATGGGCGGCGAGCAGGACGACCGGCTCGACGGCGGCAGCGGGCGCGACTACCTCAGCGGCGACGGCGGCGACGACCGCCTCTGGGCCGGCGTGAGCAAGGTCGTCTTCGGCGCCACGCGCAACGACGTCAGCTACACCGTCATCGCTACCGACACCGCGGGCGACTACCTCCACGGCGGCGCCAACAACGACACCCTGATCAGCGGCGCGGGCAACGACACGCTCGACGGCGGCGAGGGCCAGCTCGTGGCCTTCGCCAGCGGCGGCGACGACCAGATCGTCACCAGCGCGTACTACAACAGCAGCGGCCACTACGTGGACGCCGGCGCCGGCAACGACAGCATCAACGTCGGCGGCTCCTCCACCATCTTCGGCGGCGATGGCGACGACCGCATCGTGCTGCACGACGACGGCAACAAGGTGAACGCCGGCGCGGGCAACGACCTGGTGGACCTGGAGGAGTGGAGCAGCAGCCATGCCTCCGGCGTGATCACGCTGGGCAGCGGCGCCGACCTGGTGGAGCTGTCGCTGCGCGCCTACGAAGCCGGGCGCGTGCCGGCGCGCATCACCGACTTCTCGGTGGCCGACGGCGACCGGCTGGACCTCACCAGCGTGCTGGGCCGGCTGCAGGAGCTGGGCTTCGACATGCGCAACCCCTTCACCGGCCGCTGGCTGCGCCTGGCGCCCACGAGCACCGGCAGCACGCTGGTGCAGGCGGACCTCAGCGGCCCGGCCAACGGCGCCCAGTGGGTCAGCATCGCGCGGCTCGACGGCGTGCTGCCCGGGGCGCTGGACCAGGCCAGCTTCGTGTACGACCTGGACCCGCAGGGCGACACGGCCGCCCGCACGTCCAGCGGCAGCACCGGCCACGACACCCTCGTGGGCGCCGACGGCGCCGACAGCCTCTCGGGCTCCAGCGGCAACGACCTGCTCGACGGCGCCTTCGGCGGCCATGACACGCTGCGCGGCGGCGAGGGCAACGACACGCTGTTCGGCTTCACCGGCAACGACCTGCTCGATGCCGGCGGCGGCGACGACGTGGTCCTGGGCGGCTTCGGCAACGACACGATCCTCGGCGGCGAGGGCAACGACCAGGGCTGGTACGGCCAGACCTACAAGGGCCGCTACTACAGCGTGAGCGGTCTCCATGGCGAGTGGGGCCGGGACTCCATCGACGGCGGCAATGGCGACGACTACCTTGACGGCGGCAGCGGCAACGACACGCTGCTCGGCGGCGGCGGCAACGACTACATCAACGCCAACAACGCGCCCGCCAACGGCGACACCACCGACAACGACTCTGCCAGGGGCGGCGACGGCAACGACTACCTCGTCGGTGGCAGCGGCAACGACACGCTGCGCGGCGACGCGGGCAACGACCAGCTCGTCTACACCGGCGCCTGGAGTGGCGGCAGCGCCGCGCTCATCGACGGCGGCGCCGACGACGACAACGTCCACGTCAGCTACGCCGGGGCCAGCACGGTGCTGGGCGGCACGGGCAACGACACCATCAGCTTGAGCTACGACAGCACCGGCGTGAAGGTGGACGGCGGCACGGGCGACGACTCCATCTGGGCCGCGAGCTGGGAGCACGACGCGGCCACCCTCACCGGCGGCGCGGGCAACGACACCCTCGTGGTGGGCGGCGACGCGCTGGTGATCGACGCCGGCAGCGGCGCCGACCTGATCGACCTGGCCTACAGCCACAACGCCTCCGGGCGCATCACCACCGGCGCCGACGCCGACGTGGTCAAGCTCTCGGTGCAGACGCTGGAGAACGGCCACAAGTCCAGCGTCATCACCGACTTCACCCCCGGCGCCGGCGGCGACAAGCTCGACCTCTCGCCCGTGCTGGGCCGCCTGGCGCAGCTCGGCTTCAACTATGCCGACCCCTTCGCCGGCGGCTGGCTGCGGCTGCGGACCGCCAGCAACGGCACCGACACCGTGCTGCAGGTGGACCTCAGCGGCCGGGCCAACGGCGCCCAGTGGCTGACGCTGGCGACGCTGCAGGGCGTGCTGCCGTCGGCGCTGGACCTCAGCGCCAACTTCATCCCGCCCCTGGGCGGCGGCGGCGTGCTCATCACCGGCACCGACGCCGCCGAGTCCTTCAGCGACACGCTGCCCGAAGGGGGGCCCAACACCACGCTGGGCAACGACACCGTGCACGGCGGCGGCGGCAACGACCTGCTCGACGGCAGCAGCGGCGGCGCCGACCGGCTCTACGGCGACGCGGGCAACGACACGCTCTTCGGCTTCAGCGACGACGACCTGCTCGACGCCGGCGCGGACCACGACGTGGCTTTCGGCGGCTTCGGCAATGACACCCTCCTGGGCGGCGACGGCGACGACCAGTCGGGCTACTACGAGGTCTACAAGGGCCGCGGCTACGCCGGCACGGGCCTCCACGGCGAGGAGGGCAACGACCTCGTCGACGGCGGCGCGGGCAACGACTACCTCGACGGCGGCAGCGGCGACGACACGCTGCTGGGCGGCACGGGCGACGACTACATCAACGCCAACACCGCGCCCGCCAACGGTGACACCACCGACAACGACTCCGTCAGGGGCGGCAACGGCAACGACTACCTTTACGGCGGCAACGGCAACGACACCCTGCGCGGCGACGCGGGCAACGACCAGCTCGTCTACACCGGCGCCTGGAGTGGCGGCAGCGCCGCGCTCATCGACGGCGGCGCCGACGACGACAACGTCCACGTCAGCTACGCCGGGGCCAGCACGGTGCTGGGCGGCACGGGCAACGACACCATCAGCTTCAGCTACGACAGCAGCGGCATGACGGTGGACGCCGGGGATGGCGCCGACAGCATCTGGGCCGCGAGCTGGGAGCATGACGGGGCCACCCTCATCGGCGGCGCGGGCAACGACACCTTCGTGGTGAGCGGCGACGCGCTGGTGATCGACGCCGGCAGCGGTGCCGACTTCATCGACCTGGCCTACGGCGACAACGCCGCCGGGCACATCACCACCGGCGCCGGCACGGACACGGTGCGGCTGTCGCTGCGGGCGTTGGAGTACGGCTACCACGGCGCCAGCGTCATCACCGACTTCACCCCCGGCGCCGGCGGCGACAGGCTCGACCTCTCGCCCGTGCTGGGCCGCCTGGCCGAGCAGGGCTACGACTACGTCAACCCCTTCACCGGCGGCTGGTTGCAGCTCGCCGCGTCGGACACCGGCACCGACACGCTGCTGCGGGTCAAGCACGCCGAGTCCGGCGGCACGCCCCAGTGGCGCACCCTGGCCGTGCTGCTCAACACCAGCCCGCTGGCCTTCACCGCGGCCAACTTCGTGGACGACATCTCGCCCACGGGCTTCGCCCTGGGCCAGACGATCACGGGCACCGCCAAGGCCGACTCCCTGGCCGGCGCCGACGGCCACGACAGCGTCTCCGGCGGCGACGGCAACGACCTGCTCGACGGCGCCTTCGGCGGCCACGACACGCTGCGCGGCGGCGAGGGCAACGACACGCTGTTCGGCTTCACCGGCAACGACCTGCTCGATGCCGGCGGCGGCGACGACGTGGTCCTGGGCGGCTTCGGCAACGACACGATCCTGGGCGGCACGGGCAACGACAACGCCGGCTACTACCAGACCTACAAGGGCCGCGGCTACGGCGTCAGCGGCCTCCACGGCGAGGCCGGCAACGACTCCATCGACGGCGGCGACGGTGACGACCACCTCGACGGCGGCACCGGCAACGACACGCTGCTCGGCGGCGGCGGCAACGACTCCATCAACGCCAACGCCGCGCCCGCCAACGGCGACGCCACCGACAACGACTCCGCCAGCGGCGGCGATGGCAACGACTACCTCGCCGGTGGCAGCGGCAACGACACGCTGCGCGGTGACGCGGGCAACGACTACCTCAGCTACACCGGCGACTGGAACAGCGGCAGCGCCGCGCTCATCGACGGCGGCGCCGACCACGACTACATCAGCGTCAGCCTCGCCGGGGCCAGCACGGTGCTGGGCGGCGCGGGCAACGACACCATCAGCTTCACCTACGCCAGCAACGGCATGACGGTGGACGCGGGGGAGGGCGCCGACAGCATCTGGGCCGCGAGCTGGGAGCACGACGCGGCCACCCTCATCGGCGGCGCGGGCAACGACACCCTCGTGGTGGGCGGCGACGCGCTGGTGATCGACGCCGGCAGCGGTGCCGACTTCATCGACCTGGCCTACGGCGACAACGCCGCCGGGCTCATCACCACCGGCAGCGGCGCCGACGTGGTGCGGCTGTCGGTGCGCAGCCTGGAGTACGGGCATGCGGCCAGCGTCATCACGGACCTCACCACCGGCACCGGCACCAGTGCCGACAAGCTGGACATCTCGCCGGTGCTGGGCCGGCTGTGGGAGCTGGGCTACGACTACGGCAACCCCTTCACCAGCCAATGGCTGCGGCTGCGGGTCCAGGGCACCGACACGCTGCTGCAGGTGGACCTCAGCGGCCCGGGCAACGGCGCGCAGTGGACCACCCTGGCGCAGCTGCGCAACACCGTGTTCCCCGTGTCCGGCAACACCCGCCTCGTTGCGGCCAATTTCGTGGACCTCATCGCCCCCACGGGCAATACCAAGGTGGTCAACGACGCTGGCACCATCACGCCCGACACGCTCGTCGGCAACGATGCCAACGACAGCCTCGGCGGCGCGGGCGACAACGACCTGCTCGACGGCGGCTTCGGCGGCCGGGACACGCTGCGCGGCGGCGAGGGCAGCGACACGCTCTTCGGCTTCAGCGGCAACGACCTGCTCGACGCCGGCCTGGGCAACGACGTGGTCTTCGGCGGCTTCGGCAACGACACCCTCCTCGGCGGCGCGGGCGACGACAACGTCGGCTACTACCAGACCTACAAGGGCCGCTCCTACGGTGCCTCGGGCTTGCACGGCGAGGAAGGCAACGACTCCATCGACGGCGGCGATGGCGACGACCACCTCGTCGGTGGCAGCGGCAACGACACGCTGCTGGGCGGCGCTGGCAACGACGTCCTCGACGCCAACAGCACGCCCGGCCGCGGCGACCTCACCGACCACGACTCGGTCAGCGGCGGCGACGGCGCGGACAACCTCTACGGCGGCAATGGCAACGACACGCTGCTCGGCGGCGTCGGCAACGACCACCTCAACTTCTCCGGCGCCTGGGACGTCAGCTTCGCCGCGCTGGTGGACGGCGGCGACGACAACGACACCATCAACCTCAGCCACGCCGGGCGCAGCACGGTACTGGGTGGCGCGGGCGACGACGTCATCTCGCTCACCTACGGCAGCACCGGCCTGATGGTGGACGGCGGCGACGGCGACGACAGCATCTGGGCCGCGAGCTGGGAGCACGACACCGCCACCCTCATCGGCGGCCTGGGCAACGACACCATCGTGGCCGCCGGCGACGCGCTGGCGATCGACGCCGGCGCGGGCAACGACCTGATCGACCTGGCCTACAGCCACAACGCCTCGGGCCGCATCACCACCGGCGCCGGCGCCGACGTGATCACGCTCTCGCCGCAGAGCGTGCGCTACGGCCATGCCGCGCCGCTGATCCTGGACTTCACGCCCGGCGCCGGCGGCGACCGCTTCGACCTCGCGCCGCTGCTGTCCAGCCTGGGCCTGTCCTCGTCCAGCGACCCCTTCGCCAGCGGCCACCTGCGCCTGACCGCCTCGGGCACCCACACCCTGATCGAGGCCGATGCCGATGGCAGCGCCAACGGCGCGAGCTTCCTGGCGCTGGCGACGCTGCAGAAGGTGGCGCCCTCGGCGCTGACCGCGGCCAACTTCGTGCAGGCGCTCACGCCGAAGGTGAGCGCCAACGCGTCCGCGCCGACGGCACAGAACGACAAGACGGTGGTGCTCCTGGAAGACGCCAGCTCCACCGCGCTGGGCCTGAGCAAGCCCACCGACCCCGACGGCGGCACGCCCGTGATCCGCGTCGAGGCGCTGCCTTACTACGGCACGGTCAAGCTGTCCAACGGCGTCAGCGTGGCGGTGGACCAGGTGCTGACCGCGACGCAGCTCACCGGGCTGCGTTTCACGCCCTGGGCCGACGCCAACGGCGACCTGGGCACCTTCCGCTACACCGTGGCCGACAACGACGGCAGCGTGATCGCGCGGCTGGTGCAGTTCCAGGCCACGCCGGTCAACGACGCGCCCACGCTCAGCCTGGGCGAGTTCACCTACGTGGACAGCGGCCAGCAGTCCTTCACCCTGGACCTGGACGACTACGCCCACGATCTGGAAACCGACGGCCAGCTCAGCTTCGCCGTGTCGTCCGCCGGCGGCCAGCCGCTGCCGGCCTGGCTGAGCTATGACGCGGCCACGCACGTGCTCTCGGGCAGCGCGCCCTATGCCACCACCACGACCTGGAGCGTGCAGGTCCAGGTCACCGACCCGCAGGGCCTCGCCACCACGGGCAGCTTCACGCTCAAGCCGGCCGGCTACGACAGCCAGTACGGCACCAGCGGCGTCGACACGCTGCTGGGCAGCTCGGGCAACGACAACCTCCACGGCTACGCGGGCGCCGACCGGCTCGAAGGCCGCGTCGGCGACGACGTCCTCAACGGCTACGAGGGCGCCGACAAGCTCTACGGCCAGGAGGGCAACGACTGGCTGGACGGCGGCACGGGTGACGATGCGCTCTCCGGGAGCCTGGGCGACGACACCCTGATCGGCGGTGACGGGATGGATACGCTCAGCGGCGGCAGCGGCCGGGACGCGTTCCGCTTCACCGAGGCGCCCAACGCCGCCACCAACGTGGACACCCTCAACGGCTTCCTCGCCGCCGACGACCGGCTGGAGTTCAGCGGCGCGGTCTTCGCGGCGCTGGGGCCTTACGGTGCGTTGGCGTCCGGCGCCTTCGTGAAGGGCACGGCGGCGAAGGACGCCGGCGACCGGCTGATCTACGACCAGGCGGGCGGGCTGCTGTACTACGACGTCGACGGCACCGGTGCCGCGGCGCAGACGCTGGTGGCCAAGCTCACGCCCGGCACCGCGCTGTCGGCGGCGGACCTGTTCGTGGTGTGAGCGGGGCGCGGTGGCTGGGGCTCAGCCCCCGTGCATCGCGGCCCACGCCGCGTGCAGCCGCGCCACGCCTTCGCGCAGCTTGTCCGGCGTCTCGGTGGTGAAGCTTAGGCGCAGGCGGTCGCGCGGCGCGGCCTCGGCGTAGAAGGCGTCACCGGGCACGAAGGCCATGCCCTGCTCCAGCGCCAGGGGCAGCAGCGCGCGCGTGTCGGTGCCGTCGGTGAAGCGCGCCCACACGAACATGCCGCCCTCGGGCTCGCGGAACTCCAGCGCGGCGCCGAAGGCCTCGCGCAGCGCCGCGCACAGCGCGCGGCGGCGCTCGCGGTAGGCGGCGCGCACGCGTGCCAGGTGCGGCTCCAGCCGGCCGCTGTCCAGGTAGCGCGCGGCGATCTCCTGCGTGAAGGAGGGCGTGTGCAGGTCCATGGCCTGCTTCACGCGCGCCGCGCCTTCGGCCAGCGGCCGCGGCAGGATCAGCCAGCCCAGGCGCAGCCCCGGCGCCACCGCCTTGGACAGCGTGGAAGTGCGCCCGCACCAGTCGCGCGCGCCGGGGATGTCCTGCGCCAGCGCCGCCAGTCCCGGCAGTTCCTGGCCCTCGGTGCGCAGCACGCCGTAGGGGTCGTCCTCCAGCACCAGCACCCCGTGGCGCGCCGCCCACTGCAGCAGCCACCGGCGCCGGCGCAGCGACAGCGTGGCGCCGGAGGGGTTGGCGAAGGGCGTGACCAGGTAGACGAGCTTGGGCTTGCGCGGCAGCTGCATCGTCTCCAGCGCCTCGACGCGGGCGCCTTCCTCGTCCTCCTCCAGCCCGATGCAGCGCGCGCCGGCCAAGGTGAAGGTCTGGAGCGCGGCGAGGTAGCCGGGGCGCTGCATCACCACCACGTCGCCCTCGTCCAGCAGCAGCCGCGCCACGATGTCCAGCGCCTGCTGCGAGCCGGTGGTGACCAGCAGCGAGCGCCCGGCCAGCGACAGCCCGGCCGCGCGCTCGCGCGCTTCCAGCGCGGCGCGCAGCGCGGGCTGGCCCTCGGTGAGGCCGTACTGCAGCGCGGCGGCGGGCGACTGTTCCAGCACGGCCTGGGTGGCGGCGCGCACGCCGTCCACGTCGAACAGCTCCGGGGCGGGCAGGCCGCCGGCCAGGGAGATCACCCGGGCCTGCTGCGCGGCGCGCAGCAGCTCGCGCACGTCGGAGCTGCGCAGCGAGGCGGCATGGGTGGACAGGGCGTAGGCGGGGGCGGCTTGGTGGCTCATGGCGTTGCGGTGTGGAAGAGGCTTGCGGTCGGGCCTGGAAGGCTAGGGCGGGCGCGCCGGGCTGTCCCGGTACGGTGGCCGCAACGGCCGGACGCACTGTTTGGCGCGAGGACCGCAACAGTTGGGCGAGGGCGGCGTGATTGAATCGATGGACACCGTTCGGGCTGAGCCTGTCGAAGCCCTCTGGCCCGGGTAGGCCTGCAGGCCCTTCGACAAGCCTGTCCTGAGCCTGTCGAAGGGCTCAGGGCGAACGGACAAGAACATCACCATTGCCGCCATGTTCACCCTCGCCAAGGACACCGCCGTTCCGCTGACCGAGCAGATCGTGCGCCACTACGCGCAGCGCATCGACGACGGGGCGTTGCTGCCCGGGGCGCGGCTGCCCTCGGTGCGGCAGCTCGCGGCGCGGCTGGAGGTCAGCGTGCACACCGTGCTGGTGGCGCTGGACCGGCTGGCCGGCATGGGCTACGTCGCCTCGCGGCCCGGCGCGGGCTACTTCGTGCTGCGCCCGGCCGGCCGCGCGGCGGCCGAGCC
>NZ_CALAOH010000077.1 GCF_937926365.1 uncultured Azohydromonas sp.
TGCCGCGGCGCGCGGGGCGGGCGCTGCGCCGCCACCGTCCATGTCGTCGCCGCCGCGGGCCGGGGCGCGGCTGTAGCCGCCGCGGCCACCCATGCCCATGCCGCCACCGCCCATGTCGTCGCCACCGCCCATGCCTTCACGGCCGCCCAGCAGCTGCATCTGCTCGGCCACGATGTCCACGGTGTTGCGCTCGATGCCGTCCTTGTCGGTGTACTTGCCGTACTTCAGGCGGCCTTCGACGTACACGGGACGGCCTTTCTTGAGGTACTCGCCGGCGATCTCGGCCAGGCGCTCGTAGAAGGTCACGCGGTGCCACTGCGTGTCTTCCACCGTCTCGCCGGTGTTGCGGTCCTTGCGGCGGCTGGAGGTCGCGACCGAGACGTTGCAGATGGCCGTGCCCTGGGGCGTGTAGCGCACTTCCGGGTCGCGCCCGCAGTTGCCGATGAGGATGACTTTGTTGACGCTGGCCATGGGACGCTCCTGCGCGAAGATCTGTACGTAAACGCAGGATTGTGCCGCAAGCCCCCCGCCGCAACCCGGCCGGGGCCTTGGGCCAACCCGCCGCGAAGGCCCACCCCGGGCAGCCGGTTACCATCGCCGGCTTCCCCGCACCATGGCCGCCCTTCCCGATTCCTCCCCCGCGCTGCAGGTACTGCAGCAGGTCTTCGGCTACACCGCGTTCCGCGGGTCGCAGGCCGCCATCGTCGAGCACGTCGCGCACGGCGGCGACGCGCTGGTGCTCATGCCCACCGGCGGCGGCAAGAGCCTGTGCTACCAGGTGCCGGCCATCGTGCGGCACCGCCAGGGCCTGGGCGTGGCCGTCGTCGTGAGCCCGCTCATCGCGCTGATGCACGACCAGGTCGGCGCGCTCGAAGAAGCCGGCGTGCATGCCGCCTACCTCAACTCCACGCTCTCCAGCGAGCAGGCGCAGCAGGTGGAGCGCGAGCTGCGCAGCGGGCGCCTGGTGCTGCTGTACGTCGCGCCGGAGCGGCTGCTCACGCCGCGCATGCTGGCGATGCTCGACTCGCTGCACGAGCGCTCCCTGCTGAGTCTCTTCGCCATCGACGAGGCGCACTGCGTCAGCCAATGGGGACACGACTTCCGCGAGGAGTACCTGGGCCTGTCGGCGCTGCACGAGCGCTTCCCCGGCGTGCCGCGCGTGGCGCTCACGGCCACGGCCGACGCCCACACGCGGCGCGACATCGTCGAGCGGCTGCAGCTGGAGGACGCGGCAGCCTTCGTCAGCAGCTTCGACCGGCCCAACATCCGCTACGCCATCGTCGAGAAGGACAACCCGCGCGCGCAGCTGCTGCGCTTCATCCGCGACGAGCACGAGGGCGAGGCCGGCGTCGTCTACTGCCAGAGCCGGCGCAAGGTGGAGGAGACCGCCGAGTGGCTGGAGCAGCAGGGCATCCGCGCGCTGCCCTACCACGCCGGGCTGGACGCCGACGTGCGCCGCCGCCACCAGGACCGCTTCCTGCGCGAGGACGACCTGGTGATGGTGGCCACCATCGCCTTCGGCATGGGCATCGACAAGCCCGACGTGCGCTTCGTCGCGCACCTGGACCTGCCCAAGAACATCGAGGCCTACTACCAGGAAACCGGCCGCGCCGGCCGCGACGGCGAAGCCGCCGACGCCTGGATGACCTACGGCCTGGCCGACGTGGTCAACCAGCGCCGCATGATCGACGAGAGCGACGCCGAGGAGGACTTCAAGCGCCTGCAGCGCGCCAAGCTCGATGCGCTGCTGGCCCTGGCCGAGGCCCACGACTGCCGCCGCGTGCGGCTGCTGGCCTATTTCGGCGAAGCCAGCCGCCCCTGCGGCAACTGCGACAACTGCCTGCACCCGCCGCGCACCTGGGACGCCACCGAGGCCGCGCGCAAGGCGCTCTCGTGCATCTACCGCTTCGCGCAGCACGGCGGCGGCTTCGGCCCTTCGCGCTTCGGCGCGGGGCAGCTCATCGACGTGCTGCGCGGCAAGCGCACCGAGAAGGTGGCGCAGTACGGGCACGACAAGCTGTCCACCTTCGGCATCGGCGCCGATTTGTCCGAGGCGCAGTGGCGCGGCGTGCTGCGCCAGCTCGTGGCGCTGGGCCACGTGCAGGCCGAGGGCGAGTTCAACACGCTCGCGCTCACGGCCAGCGCGCGCGCGGTGCTCAAGGGCGAGGTGCCCATCGTGCTGCGCGAGCCGCGCGAGCCCACGCGCGCTCGCGGCACGCGCGCCACCCGTGCCGAGCGCGGCGAGCGCGTCCCGGCGGCCGCCGCCACGCTGGACGCCCAAGGGCAGGAGCGCTTTGCCCGGTTGAAAGCCTGGCGCGCCGAGGTGGCGCGCGAGCACGGGCTGCCGGCCTACGTGATCTTCCACGACGCCACGCTGGCGCAGATGGCGGCCGAGTGCCCGGACTCGCTGCAGGCACTGGCCTACATCAGCGGCGTGGGCGCCAAGAAGCTCGAAGCCTACGGGCGCGAGATCCTGCGCGTGCTGGAGCGCTGAGCCGCTGCGCTCGCGTCGGCCACGGCGCCGGCCCGGGGTTCTCCCGCCTGGGGTCTTTACCTAAGCGATCACGCAATTGCTCCCGCATCAAGGCGGCCCGTAGCCTGGAGCGTTCGTCTTGAACCGCCGCCGCGGGAAAGTCCCGCGCCCAACGATCTCAAGGAGATGCGATGTCCGTGAAGACCGTCCATGTCCCGCGCCGTCTGCCGGCCGCCGCCGCCGCCGCCCTGCTGTGCCTGCAACTCGCTGGTTGCTGGGACGACGACGATGAGCCCATCAACGACCTGCCTGCCGGCATCACCGACATCTCGCGCACGGCCTACACCGCCACGACGCCGTCGCCCAACACCGCGCCCACCTCGGAGGCCACGCAGGACCTGCTCACCGGCGGCCTGGGCAAGTCGGGCCTGGCCGGCGCCGCGCCCACCTATGCCAACGCCGAGGCGCCGACGCGCCTTGAGCTGCGCCGCCATGCCCTCTACAGCAACTACCGCGGCCTGGTGGACGTCACCGCCAACGGCGGCTACGGCACGGTCTACGGCCCCAACGTGGACCTCGCCGGCAACGCCACCGCCAGCGAGGGACTGATCCCCGGCGTCGAGTACATCGGCGTGCTCGACAACGCCGAGGGCACCAAGCGCGTGACGATGGCGGTACAGGTGCCCACGAGCTTCGACCAGAGCAACCCCTGCATCGTCGTCGCGCCGTCCTCGGGCTCGCGCGGCGTCTATGGCGCCATCGGCACGGCGGCCGAGTGGGGTCTCAAGCGCGGCTGCGCCGTGGCGCTGACCGACGCCGGCAAAGGCATGGGCCTGCACGACCTCGGCGACGACACCGTCACGCAGATCGACGGCACGCGCAACACGCGCACGGCCGCGGGCGCGCTGGCGAACTTCGCCGTCCAGTTCACCGCCGCGGTGAGCCAATTCATCACCGACTTCCCCAACCGCGTGGCGCTCAAGCACGCGCACTCGCAGCAGAACCCCGAGAAGGATTGGGGCAACGACACCCTGGCCGCCGCGCGCTACGCGCTGTACGCCATCAACCAGGAGTACGGCACCGAGCTCCCGGGCACGGGCAAGAAACTGCGCCGCTACGACCCCGGCAACACGCTGGTGATCGCGGCCTCGGTGTCCAACGGCGGCACGGCCGTGCTGCGCGCGGCCGAGGCCGACACCGAGGGGCTGATCGACGCGGTGGTGGCGGGCGAGCCCGGCGCCACGCCGGCCCAGCCCACCAGCACCTACGGCATCCAGGAGAACGGCGTGGCGCGGCCCGCCACCGGCTACGGCAAGCCGCTGCTGGACTACTTCACCTTCGCCAACCTGTACCAGGGCTGCGCGGCACTGGCGCCGGAAGCCTCGATGGGCACGGAGGCGTCGCTGCACAACTTCATCTTCGCGACGCTCCAGACCGCCCGCGCCGTCGCTCGCTGTGACGCCCTGGCGGCGAACAACCTCGTGACCGGCACCACGACCGAGGAGCGGGCCGCCGATGCACTGGTGCGTCTGCAGGCCTACGGCTGGACGCCCGAGAGCCGCTTCCTGCACAGCAGCCACTTCGGCGCGGGCGCCACCACGCAGGTGGCCAGCATGTACGCCTACGCCTACGGCCGCTTCCCGGTGACGGAGAACCTGTGCGGCTTCAGCTTCGGCGCCACGAGCGCCACCGGTGACCCGGTGCCCATCGCCGCCGCGGCCAAGGCGGTGAGCTATGCCACGGGCAATGGCGTGGCCAACGGCACGCCCGCCGGCGTGATCATCAACGACCCCACGGGCGGTGGCGGCAAGCTGTGGAACCTGGCCACCTCGGCCAGCACGGGCGCTCAGGACCTCGGCTTCGACGCGGCGCTGTGCCTGCGTGCGCTGGTCACCGGCAACGACCCGCGCAGCGGCGCGGCGCTGCCCGCGACGGCCACGGCACAGTTGCCCAGCCAGGCTCAGAGCGACCGCGTGCGCGCCGGCATCAACGAGACGCTGGCGGGCGCCAACCTGCGCGGCAAGCCGGCGCTGGTGGTGTCCGGCCGCAGCGACGCCCTGCTGCCCGTCAACAACACCTCGCGCGCCTACGTGGCGGCCAGCCGCGTCAACGAGGGTGCGGCCAGCCGGCTGAGCTACGTCGAGGTGCTCAATGGCCAGCACTTCGACGCCTTCCTGACCTCCTTCTCCGGCTACGGCAACCGCTACGTGCCGCTGCACGCCTACTTCGTCGACGGCCTCAATGCCATGTGGGCGCACCTCAAGAGCGGCACACCGTTGCCGCCCAGCCAGGTGGTGCGCGCAGTGCCGCGCGGCGGCACGCCGCCGACGGAGGCGCCCGCCATCTCGCGCGCCGTCAACCTGCCACCCATCGTCGCCGCGCCGGCGGCTGCCGACGCCATCACCTTCAGCGGCAACGCGATCAACGTGCCGAACTGAGCCAGACGCCGGCCGCTCTTCGCGGCCGGTTGCCGAACCTGCCCAGGCCGGGCCGCGAGGGCGGCGCCGGCCTTTTTCATGCGCCGATGCGGCGCGGACGGCAGCGGCAGGGAAGTGCTTGCCGCCGACGGCAGCCAGCCCGGGCGTTCAGCGCAGCACCTGCACCGTCGCCACCACGCTGTCGCCGAACTGGCCCACGTCGTCCACGGCGCGGGCGAAGAACTGGGTGAGCGGCGCCGCGTCGGCGGGCAGCACGACACTGAGCCGGTAGGGCGGCACGAACTCGATGCCCAGCCGCACGGCGCCGCCATCGGGCAGCAGTTGGTAGAAGGCGACGTAGTCCACGCGGAAGTCGTCGCGCGCGTCGGCCAGCAGCGTGACGGTCTGACCGGGAACGGCCTGCGTGGGGGAGACCACCAGCGACACGCCGGGCGGGTCGTCGTCCGGGCCGATGCTCACCCAGACGCCACCGCCGCAGCCGCCCACCAGCAGCGCGGCGGCCAGCAGCACCGTCCCGGTGCGCGGGCTCATGGCCGCGACGGCCGGACGGCGCCGGCCGCTCCCAGGTCAATCGTGGTAGCGCACATGCACGTAGCTCCCGGGGGCAGGCTCCAGCCCTCGCGGCACGGGGCGTGCCGGCACCCGGCCGCGGCTGTGCTCCACCAGCCAGTCGTGCCAGGCCGGCCACCACGAGCCCTCGTGCGGCGTGGCGCCTTGCAGCCATTCGTCCGGCCCGGCCCAGTGCGCGCCATGCGCCACGCGCCGCATCCTGAAGCGCCGCCGCGCATGGCCGGGCTCGGAGACGATGCCCGCGTTGTGCCCGCCGTTGGTCAGCACGAAAGTGAGCTCGGTGTGCACCAGCCGGTGCAGCTGGTACACCGAGCGCCAGGGCGAGACGTGGTCCAGCTCGGTGGCGACACAGAAGATGGGTTGGCGGATGTCGCCCAGCGACACCGGGCGACCCTCCACCAGGTACTCGCCATGCGCGAGCTGGTTCTGGAGGTGGCAGCGGCGCAGGTACTGGCTGTGCATCACGGCGGGCATGCGCGTGACGTCGGCGTTCCAGGACATGAGGTCGTTGGGCTGCGACCGCTCGCCGAGCCAGAACTCGCGCATGCGGGTGGACCAGATCAGCTCGCGCGAGCGCAGGAACTGGAAGGTCTCGGCCATCTGTCGCCCGGTGAGGAAGCCGCGCTCGGACATGATGTCCTCCAGCAGCTCGACCTGCGATTCGTCGATGAGCACGCCCAGCTCGCCCGGCTCGGTGAAGTCGGTCTGCGCCGCCAGCAGCGTCACGCCCGCGAGCCGGGGCAGCTGCTCGGCGTCCTCCACCTGGCCCGGCCGCGCCAGCGCCGCCGCGGCGATGGACAGCAGCGTGCCGCCCAGGCAGTAGCCACAGGCGTGCACGGGCTGGTCGGGGATCTGGCGCGCGATGGCCGCCAGCGGGTCCAGGATGCCCAGCTCCAGGTAGTCGTCCAGGCTCAGCAGCGCGTCGCTCTCGTCGGGGTTGCGCCAGGACAGGATGAACACCGTGTGCCCCTGGTCCGTCAGCCACTTCACCAGCGAGTTGTGCGGCGAGAGGTCCAGGATGTAGTACTTCATGATCCAGGACGGGACGATGAACACCGGCTCGGCCTGCACCTCCTCGGTGGTGGGCGCGTACTGCAGCAGCTCCACCAGGTGGTTGCGGTGCACGACCTGGCCCGGCGTGAGCGCCAGGTCCACGCCCGGCAGGTAGGGATGCTCGGGCGGCGCCAGCGGCTCCAGGCCGTGGCGGCGGCGCCAGGTGTCCAGACGGTTGACGAAGCCGTCCACCAGGTTCGCGCCCCGGCGCTCGGCGGTGCGGCGCAGCACCTCGGGGTTGGTGAAGAAGTTGTTGCTGGGCGACAGCATGTCCAGCCACTGCTGGGCGAAGAAGCGCACCACCTGCGCGTGGTGCGCCGTCATGCCGCGCAGCCGGCTGGCGTCCTGCCACCAGTGCTGCGCCGCCTGGTGCGCGCGCGCCAGGGGCGCGAAGGGCCACTGGTGCCAGGACGGGTCGCGAAAGCGCGCGTCCTGGGCCAGCGGGCCGCTGCAGTCGCCGCTGAGGCTGTCCAACAGCGCCTCCAGCGCGTGCTGCTGGGCGGAGAGTGCCAGCCGCACCGAGTTGGCCGGCTGCGCTGCCAGGTGCCAGCTCCAGTCCGCCAGCGCCAAGCCCAGCGAGATGGGCGACAGCCCACCCGTGACCTGGGCGGCGGCGGCGTGCAGCACGCGGTCCATCGCGTAGGCCGCCTGGTGCGCGTCCGGCGCATCGGCGCCCGAGGGCTTTTCGGGCACCTCGGACAGTGAGGCCACGGGAGCCGCCGGCGGCAGGGCGGCTGTGGTGGCGGGAACCGAGTCAGCAAAGCGCCGCAGGGTGTCGTCGTTCATCGGGGGACGTATACCCAAGCTGCGGCATGCCGCCATCGGGGGATCGCCCCATCCCCCTACGGCGGGTTGACAGGCACGTGCGCCGTTGACCCCGGGTGTGGCGCAAGCGCCGCGGGCGCTGGCTATGATGGCCGGTTGTCCTGCGCTGAGTGAAAACCCTTGAATCCCGAGACGCCTGCGATCCGCGTGCGCGGCGCGCGCACCCATAACCTCAAGAACATCGACCTGGACCTGCCGCGGCAGGCGCTGGTGGTGATCACGGGCCTGAGCGGCTCAGGCAAGAGCAGCCTGGCCTTCGACACCCTGTACGCCGAAGGCCAGCGCCGCTACGTGGAGAGCCTCTCGGCCTACGCGCGGCAGTTCCTGCAGCTGATGGACAAGCCCGACGTGGACGTGATCGAGGGCCTGTCGCCCGCGATCTCCATCGAGCAGAAGGCCACGAGCCACAACCCGCGTTCCACCGTCGGCACCGTCACCGAGATCCACGACTACCTGCGCCTGCTCTACGCCCGCGCGGGCACGCCGTTCTGCCCGCAGCACGCGCTGCCGCTGCAGGCCATGAGCACGGCGCAGATGGTGGACACGGTGCTCGCGCTGCCCGAGGACACCAAGCTGATGCTGCTGGCCCCGGTGGCGCGCGGGCGCGCGGGCGACTTCGCGCCGGTGCTGACGGATCTGCAGGCGCAGGGCTACGTGCGCTTTCGCATCGACGGACAGGTGTTCGACATCGACAGCCTGCCCGCCGCCGACGGCCGCGCGCACGACATCGACGTGGTGGTGGACCGCGTGCGCGTGCGCGCCGAGGACACGGGCACCGGCGGCAGCGGGGGCTTGCGCCAGCGGCTGGCCGAGAGCTTCGAGACCTGCCTGCGCATCGGCAACGCGCGCGCCCTGGCGCTGGAGATGGACAGCGGGCGCGAGACGCCTTTCAGCAGCCGCTTCGCCTGTCCGCACTGCGACTACTCGCTCACGGAGCTGGAGCCGCGCCTGTTCTCCTTCAACTCGCCCACGGGCGCCTGCCCGAGCTGCGACGGCCTGGGCCACGTGACGGTGTTCGATCCGGAGCGCGTGGTCGCCTTCCCCTCGCTGAGCCTGGCCAGCGGCGCCATCAAGGGCTGGGACCGCCGCAACAGCTACACCTACGGGCTGCTGGAGGCGGTGGCCAAGCATTACGGCTTCGACCTGGAGCAGCCTTTCGAGGAGCTGGAGCCGCAGGTGCGGCAGGTGCTGCTGCACGGCTCGGGCACGGAGGAGATCGAGTTCACTTACGAGGCCGAGGGCGCGCGCGGCAAGTCGCGCTCGGTCAAGCGCTCGCATCCCTTCGAAGGCATCCTGCCGCTGCTCACGCGCCGCCTGCGCGAAACCGACTCCGCCGCCGTGCGCGAGGAGCTCATGCGCATGCAGCACGCGCAGGCCTGCCCGGAATGCCGCGGCACGCGGCTGCGGCGCGAGGCGCGCCACGTGTTCCTGTACGCCGCGGACGCCGCGCCAGGCGAGACGGGCAAGCCCATCTACGACGTCGAGCACGCGACGCTGGCCGACGCGCTGGCGTACTTCGAAGGCCTGCAACTGCGCGGTGCCAAGGCGGCCATCGCCGACAAGATCGTCAGCGAGATCCGCAACCGGCTGCGCTTCCTCAACGACGTGGGCCTGAACTACCTGAGCCTGGACCGCAGCGCCGACACGCTCTCCGGCGGCGAGGCGCAGCGCATCCGTCTCGCGAGCCAGATCGGCAGCGGCCTGACCGGTGTGATGTACGTGCTGGACGAGCCCAGCATCGGGCTGCACCAGCGCGACAACGAGCGGCTGATCGGCACGCTGCAGCACCTGCGCGACCTGGGCAACTCGGTGCTGGTGGTGGAGCACGACGAGGACATGATCCGCGCCGCCGACTACGTGGTGGACATGGGCAAGGGTGCGGGCGTGCACGGCGGCGAGGTGATCGCGCGCGGCACGCCGCGGGAGGTGATGGAGCACCCCGAATCGCTCACCGGCGGCTACCTGGGCGGACGGTTGCGCATCGAGGTGCCGAAGCGGCGGCGTCCGTGGGAGGCGGGCACGGGGCTGCGCATCGTCAATGCCACGGGCCACAACCTCAAGGGCGTGAGCGTGGAGATCCCGGTGGGGCTGCTGACCTGCGTGACGGGCGTCTCGGGCTCGGGCAAGAGCACGCTGGTCAACGACACGCTGTACGCGGCGGTAGCGCGCAAGCTCTACAACAGCAGCCTGGAGCCGGCGCCGCACGAGGCGATCGAGGGCCTGGAGGCCTTCGACAAGGTCATCAACGTGGACCAGAGCCCCATTGGCCGCACGCCGCGCTCCAACCCCGCGACCTACACGGGCCTGTTCACGCCGATCCGCGAGCTGTTTGCCGAGGTGCCGGCGGCGCGCGAGCGCGGCTACGGGGCGGGGCGCTTCAGCTTCAACGTCTCGGGCGGGCGCTGCGAGGCGTGCCAGGGCGACGGCGTGATCAAGGTGGAGATGCACTTCCTGCCGGACGTGTACGTGCCCTGCGACGTGTGCCACGGCGCGCGCTACAACCGCGAAACGCTGGAGATCCTTTACAAGGGCCGCAACATCACGCAGGTGCTGGGCATGACGGTGGAGGAGGCGGCGGAGTTCTTCTCGGCCGTGCCGACGATTTCCCGCAAGCTGCAGACCTTGCTCGACGTCGGTCTCGGCTACATCACGCTCGGCCAGAGCGCGACGACCCTCTCGGGCGGCGAGGCGCAGCGAGTCAAACTGGCGCTGGAGCTGTCGAAGCGCGACACCGGGCGCACGCTGTACATCCTGGACGAGCCGACCACGGGCCTGCACTTCGCCGACATCGAGCTGCTGCTACGGGTGCTGCACCAGTTGCGCGACGCGGGCAACACCATCGTGGTGATCGAGCACAACCTGGACGTGATCAAGACGGCGGACTGGCTCATCGACATGGGCCCCGAAGGGGGCTCGGGCGGCGGGCGGGTGATGCTGGCCGGCACGCCTGAAGAACTGGCCGCCTGCAAGGAAAGCCATACGGGGCGGTTCCTGAAGCCGCTGCTGGAGCGGGGATAAGGCGCTCGGCAAGACATTGCCGGGCGTTTGCCGACGCGCCTGGTCCCGTTCCCACCCGTGACGCAGGGGCGAGTCGCCGCTGGCGCAGCAGCGGCACGGCGATGCCTGCAGCCGGTGCATTTCCTTCCCGTGACGGGCTCCAGGCGCAACTGTCGCGTCCTGGCACCACCATGTGACTGAATGTAATCCTCTCGGCTACAGTCCCACCCATAGCCGTGGTGGGCAATGAATCTGCTGCGCGGCAGCAAGGCTGGGGCGGTGCGTCGGGCCCCGGCCGCGGCGGCACCCGCTATGCGGTTCAAGCGCCCATCCGCAAGAGGGGCGCGGCGGATCGGCTATGGTGCCGGTCCTTTGTCGCCCTGGACGGTTGCCGTACATGAGCCTTGCCATCGACTACTACTTCGCCCCGCACTCGCCGTGGGCCTACCTGGGCCACCAGCGCTTCCAGGACATCGTGCGCCACCACGGCGCCGAGGTCCGCGTGCTGCCGGTGGACCTGGGCGGACGCGTGTTCCCGCTCACCGGCGGGCTGCCGCTGGCCAAGCGCGCGCCCGAGCGCCAGGCCTACCGGCTCCTGGAGCTCAAGCGCTTCAGCGAATGGCTCCACGCGCCGCTGAACCCGACGCCGCGCTACTTCCCCGTCAATCCCGACGATGCGGCCAAGCTCATCATCGCGGTGGACCTGCAGGACGGCACCGACGCCGCCATGGCGCTGACCGGCGCGGTGATGCGCGCGCTGTGGGTCGAGGAAAAGAACATCGCCGACGAGGCCACGCTGGCCGGGCTGCTCAAGGCCCAGGGCCTGAAGCTCGCGCGGCTGGACGACGCCCACACCCAGCGCGTGCACCTGCGCTACGAAGAGGACTCGCAGCGCGCCATAGCCGCAGGCGTGTTCGGCGCGCCCAGCTACGTCATCGACGGCGAGATCTTCTGGGGCCAGGACCGGCTGGACTTCGTCGAGCGCCGCCTGCAGCACTACAGACCACAAGAGAACGGAGACCACTGATGTCCTTACAACCCTTGCAGGCCCTCGACGGCCACCGCTTCGACGCCTTCATCGAGCTGCCCCAGGGACGCCCGCGCGGTGCGCTGGTGGTGCTGCAGGAAATCTTCGGCGTGAACTCGCACATCCGCGCCGTGGCGCGCGGCTACGCGGAAGAGGGCTACGTCGCCATCGCGCCGCCGCTGTTCGACCGCCTGGAGCACGGCGTGGAACTGGGCTATGGCGAGGACGACGTCAAGCGCGGGCGCGAGCTCAAGGCGGCGGCGATGGCCCAGCAAGACTTGGTGCTGCAGGACATCGCCGCAGCCATCGCGGAAGGCGCCAAGCACGGCAAGGTCGGCATCGTGGGCTACTGCTGGGGCGGGCTGATGGCGTGGCTGTCGGCCTGCAAGCTCGACGGGCTGTCGGCGGCCATCTGCTACTACGGCGCCGGCATTCCCGACCAGGCGGCGCTGCAGCCGCGCTGCCCGGTGCTGATGCACTTCGGCGAGCGCGATCACCTCATCCCACAGCCGCAGGTGCAGGCCCTCACGCAGGCGCGGCCCGAGGTGCAGGTACACGTGTACCCGGCCGACCACGGCTTCAACTGCGACCAGCGCGCAGCCTTCGAACCCGAGAGCGCCGCGCTGGCCCGCCGCCGCTCGCTGGACTTCCTGCAGCAGCATGTCGGTTGACCACGCAGCCGCATCGGCAGGCGCCACCCGTGCACCGCGGCGCGTGCTCTACATCGAGGATGAGCCGCTCAACGCGCTGCTCATGACGGAGATGTTCCGCGGCCACGAGGGCTGGTCGCTGCAGATCGAGCCCGACGGCGCCTCCGGCCTGCGCGCGGCGCGCGAGGACGCTCCGGAGCTGCTGCTCATCGACATGAACCTGCCCGACATGACGGGGCTGGAGCTGATCGCGCGGCTGCGCGCCGACCCGGCCACGGCCAAGCTACCGTGCATCGCGCTGTCGGCCGACGCCATGCCCGAGCAGGCGCGCACGGCCAAGCAGGCCGGCTTCGACGACTACTGGACCAAGCCCATCTCCATCGCGCAGATGTGGGTCCAGTTGGCGCAGTGGCTGCCCTGAGGACGCCCTCGGCGCCGTGCGTTGAACGATGAAAAAGCACAGGCCGCCCACGGGCGGCCTGTTGCATGGAAAGGGAGGCCGCAGCTGCGGCCGCGGGCCCGCTCAGCCCATCTGGCCCTGCAGGTAGTTGGGTAGTCCCACGGCCTGGATCAGGCCGAGCTGCTGCTCCAGCCAGTGCGCGTGGTCCTCCTCGGTGTCCTCCAGCATCGGCAGCAGCAGGTCGCGGGTGACGAAGTCGCGCTCGCGCTCGCACAGTGCGATCACCTCGCGCAGGTGGTTGATCACCGAATATTCGACCGCCAGGTCGTTGCCCAGGATGCTGGGCACGTCCGTGCCCACGTTCAGCGGCCCGGGCACCATGTTCGGACGCCCGCTCAGCATCAGGATGCGCTTGATCAGCACGTCGGCGTGACCGGTTTCGTCTTCCATCTCGTGCGCGATGCGCGCTGCGAGCTTGTCGTAACCCCAGTCCTCCAGCATGCGGGCGTGGATGAAGTACTGGTCGCGGGCGGCAAGCTCGCCGACGAGCAGCGCGTTGAGAGCGTCGAGGACAGCGGGATGGCCTTGCATGGCGGAGCACGAAGCAGGTTGTAAAGACCGCATCATGCCTGCGGCCGGTGAAACGGGGACTGGCGAGGGCTTGACTCGGCACAACGAAACCATGCGCGCCGGCCAGAACTGCTGCCGTGTGGATCAGGCGGCGCGAACGTCGAGCCATCAACCGGATGCTGGCGCATCCACTCACGTGGTGGTGCCGTAGCTGGCCCGTGCCCACGAAAAAGCCGGCACGGGGCCGGCTTTAGGGAAAGGCACGGGCGCTACGCGCCCGGGCGATCACTTGAGGTGTTCGTTGATGAGCTTGGTCATCTCGAACATCGACACCTGGGGCTTCTTGAAGATGTCCTTCAGCTTGGCATCGGCGTTGATCATGCGCTTGTTGGCTGCGTCCTGAAGGTTGTTGGCCTTGATGTAGTCCCACACCTTCTTGGTGACCTCGGTGCGCGGCATCGGCTTGTCGCCGATGACGGCCGCGAGCTGGGCGCTGGGCTTCATCTCCTTCATGAAGGCAGCGTTGGGGCTGCGCTTGCCGCCCTCGGCGGTGGCCGTCGAGTCGGCCTTCTTGGCGGCCGGGGCCTTCTTCGCCGCGACCGTCTTGGACGCAGCTTTCTTTGCAGTTGCCATTTGGAATCTCTCCATCAATTACTGAGTTGATGCGCCGGGTGGGGCGAAGGCTGCATGAACCCTCTTTTCTCTGCGGCACCCTGCGGGGCAAATGGTACTGCGCCCCCAGGGGAGTGAGAAGCCGCAAGCGTGCTTTTCCCTCTGGGAAACCGTTTCCGGAAGCTGTCGCGGCTTCATGAAGCGGGCATTTGTGGCACCGCGGCATCAAAACAGGCGGGCGCGCGTACCAAATCCAGCCGCCCACGGCTCAGGAATTGCGGAATCTCAAGCCGGCGGATCGATCAATTCGGGGCCGATGTCGGCCACGCAGGCGCAGCCGCACAGCGCCATGGCGATCTCGAATTCGTCGCGCACGAGCCGCAGCACATGGGCCACGCCCAGCGCCCCAGCCGTGGCCAGGCCGTGCAACACCGGGCGGCCCAGCAGCACCGCGTGCGCGCCCAGCGCCAGCGCCTTGAGCACGTCGGTGCCGCGGCGAATGCCGCCGTCCACCAGCAGCGGCAGTGCGCCGCCCAGCGCATCGGCGATGCGCGGCAGCGCGCGCGCGGTGCTCACCGCCGTGTCCAGCGTGCGCCCGCCGTGGTTGGAGACGATCAAGCCGGCCACGCCCAGCGCCAGCGCCTGGCGTGCGTCGGCCGGGTGCAGCACGCCCTTGAGCAGCAGCGGCAGCTTCGTGGCCGAGCGCAGCCAGGCCACGTCATCCCAGGTCGGTGCCTGCGCGACCACCTGGGCGAAGAAGTCCTGGGTCTGCGGCTGCGAAGGTTGCGGCCGCAGGTTGACCGCCGAAATGCCCGGCGGCAGGCAAAAGCCCGCGCGGCGCTCCCGGTCGCGCGCGCCGGAGGTGGGCGCATCGACAGTGAGCACCAACGCCTCGAAGCCCGCGGCTTCGGTGCGCTGCACGAGTTCCAGCGTGTGGGCGCGCTCGCGCTGCAGGTAGAGCTGGAACCACAGCGGCCCGCGGCCGGCCTCGTCGCGCACCAGCGCGGCCACGTCCTCCAGCCGCTGGCTGGCCTGGGCGCTGAGCACCATGCCCGCGCCCTGCGCCGCGGCGGCCAGCGCGGTGGCGGCCTCGCCGTCGGCATGGGCCAGGCGCTGGAAGGCCATGGGCGCCACCAGCAGCGGGCTGGCCAGGCGGCGGCCCAGCAACTCGATGCCGGCGCAGCCATCGGCCAGCGGGCGCAGCACGCGCGGCAGCAGCCGCAACGCGTCCCAGGCCTCGCGATTGGCGCGCAGCGTGATCTCATCACCCGCGCCGCCACACAGGTAGGCCCAGGCGGCGGGGTCCATGCGCTCGCGCGCATGCGGTTCGTAGTCGGCGACGCCAGCGATGCCGGCCGGGATGCGCGGCCGCGCCGCGGCGTCGAGGGAGTTGCTGCTCATCGCACGGCCTTCAGGTGTCAGCCCACATGCGCAGCAGGTTGTGATAGGTCCCGGTGAGCCCCACGGCCTCGGGCGTCTCGCCTTCGCGCTCGCGCAGCCGCATGAGGTTCATGTCGAGGTCGAACAACAGCCGGCGCTGCTCGTCGCTGCGCACCATGCTCTCGACCCAGAAAAAGCTCGCCAGCCGATGGCCGCGGGTCACCGGTGCCACGCCGTGCACGCTGGTGCTCGGGTAGAGCACCGCGTCGCCGGCGGGCAGCTTGACCTCGCGGCTGCCGTAGGTGTCGTCGATGACGAGCTCGCCGCCGTCGTACTCGTGCGGCTCGGCCAGGAACACCGTGCAACTGACGTCCGAGCGCACGCGCTGGCCGTTGCTGCGCGAGTACATCACCGCGTTGTCCACATGCTTGCCGTAGAAGTTCGCCTCGCCGCCATAGCGGTTGAACAGCGGGTTGAAGATCTTCTTGGGCAGCGCGGCGGAGAAGAACAGCGCGTGGCGGTCGAGCGCGCGCAGGATCAGGGCCTGCAGCGCGCGCGAAGCCTCGCTGCCTTGCGGCAGCTGCTGGTTGTTCTTGGACTGCAGCGCTTGCGTGCCGGCGGTAGCGCTGCCGTCCACCCACTCGGCGGCATCGAGCAGCGCACGCGCCTGCCGCAGTTCCTCGGACGTGAGCACGTTCTTGAGATGAAGCAGCATCCGATGACTCCGTGTAGGGTGGATCAGCTCGCGGCGCGCGTCAGAAGCGCGCCTTGACGCTCAGCTGCACCGTGCGCGGTGCGCCAGGACCGTAGAAGCCACGGTACAGCGTATCGGCATAGAGCTTGTCGGTGGCGTTGTTGACGTTGAGCTGGGCCGACAGCATGTCGGAGAAGGTGTACTCGCCCATCAGGTCCACGGTGGTGAAGGCCGCTGACGTGACATGGCGCGCGCCTTCGGGATTCTGCTCGCCACGGTAGTTCAGGCCAGCGCCCAGGCGCAGTTTGGGCGTGACGCGGTACGTGGTCCAAAGAGCCGCGCTGTGCTTGGGCGTGAGCGCAGGGCGGTCGCCCTGCACCTGTGCGCCGGTGCCCGTGGGGCTGAGCGCTTGGATGCTGTTGTCGATCTTGGCCTCAGGAATCCAGGTCCAGGCCACGAAGGCTTCCCACTTCGGCGTGATGCGGCCCGCGGCGTTGAATTCCAGACCCGTGGCGTGGCGCTTGCCCGACAGCACGTCGTACGGAAGGTCCGGATCGGTATTGCGCTCGTGGTACTTCTCGGAGCGGAACAACGCGGTGCCCAGCGACAGCCGGCGCTCGAAGAGCTCGAACTTGGCGCCGATCTCGATGTTGCGGCTCTTCTCGGGCGGAGTTTCGACCAGGCGGTCCGTGATGCGCCGGTTGGATTCGCCCGAGGTGTTGAACGAGGTGCCCCAGGAGACGTAGTAGGAGGAGATGTCGTCGGGCTGCCACAGCAGGCCCAGGCGCGGGCTCCACATCGACTCCGAGATCTCGCGCGTCTGGCCTTTGAGTGCATTGGTGCCGTCCGGCGAGTACGCGGTGGATGCCTTGAAATGGTCGTGGCGCAGGCCGCCGACGAGTTTCAGGCCCGAGGCGATCTCGACGGTGTCTTGCAGGTACAGGCCGATCGTGCGCGATTTGTAGCGGTCGCGCGGCGCTTCGGGACGGGTGTCCGCAAAGCTGGCGCCGTCGTTTGGCGTGCCCACCGTCGTCGTTAGCCCGCTGGCAGCTCCAGCGAAGTTGTCATTGAACGACCACTTCTCGTTCGACACGTCGATGCCGGCCAGCAAGTCGTGGCGCCGGCCCAGCGCCTCGAAGCGGCCGCTGTAGTCACTCTGCAGCGCGGTACTGTCCACCGTGCCCAGGCGTCCCTTGGGCGTGCGCGTGACGATCGTGTCCGGGCCCAGGTTGGCGGCCGTGGTGGGCACGCCGTTGGTGGTGCCGAAGCGGATTACGCTGGCCCACAGGTCGCGGTCGTAGCGGCCATGGCGCAGGGTGGTCTTGAGCTGGCTGTCGCTGCTGAAGCGGTGGGTGTGACTGACCGTGCCGTAGGTCACCTCGCCCTTGTGGTAGTCGCTGGCCAAGCCATAGAAGTTCTTGGCTGGCAGCGTGGGCTGAATAGTGCCTTGCGTGCCTTCGGACAGGAACCACGGATGGTTGTAGTTGGGCCGGTTGTCGTACTTGAGGTGGTAGACGCCCACGGAGAACTCGTCGGCGGTGCCGATACCCCAGCGGAAAGTGGGAGCGATGCCGCGCTTCTCGACCTGGGCGCCCCAGTTGTCGGCGTCGTGCACCATGGCGTTGATGCGCAGCGCAGCGTCCTCGCCGGTCTGGACGTTGAAGTCGCCGGTCAGGCGCCGCTCCTTGCCCGAGCCGATCGTGGCCGTGACCTCATGCTGCGTCATCAGCGTCGGCTGCTTGTTGACCTGGTTGACCACGCCACCAGTGGAGCCGCGGCCGAACAGCATCGAGGCCGAGCCCTTGAGCACCTCGATACGATCGTTGTTGAAGGTGTCGCGGTCGTAGAGGGCGGGGTCGCGGATGCCGTCGACGTAGATGTCGCCGGCCAAACCCAGCGAGAAGCCGCGCAGCCGCACGTCCTCCTCGCCGGTTTCGCCGGCCTGGAAGGTAACGCCGGAGGTGGTGCGCAGCACGTCCTTGAAGTCGTCAAGGTTGCGGTCGTCGATGAGCCGCTCCGTGACCACCGTCACCGACTGCGGGATGTCGCGCAGTTGCTGCTGTCCCTTGCCGATGGTGGTGGTGGTAGCGCGCAGCGTGCTCTTGCCATCGCGCTCAGCGCCGGCCTTGGCGCGCACCGCAGGCATCACGGCCTCGGTTCCATTGGCCGGGGCCTCGGCCGGCTGGGCCATCGCGGCGCCGGCAATGCTGAAGCCGGCGGCCAGGGCGCCCAGGGGGAGCAAGGCGCGGCGGTCGTTTTTGTTGGTCATGCAAATACTCCAGGTTGAGTTCGGCCAAGGCGCGCTCGGCGCCTGAAGAAACAGGAACGAAACGGGGAGGGCACGCAGCACTGCGCCGCGCGCCCGGGCGATCAGGGCGTCTCGGGCGTGCTGACGAAGCCCACCTTGGACAGCCCGGCCTTGGAGGCGTCGGCCAGGGTCTCGGCCACGAAGCGGTAGGCCACGGACTGGTCGGCGCGCAGGTGCACCTCGGGCTGCGGGTCCTTGGCGCCCTCGGCAACGAAGCGCGCGGCGGCGTCCTCGCGGCTCACGGGCTCGCCGTTCCAGAACAGCTGGCCGGTGGCGTCGATGGCGAACTCGATCTTCTGCGGCGGCGCCTGGTTGACCGCGCTGCTGGCCTTGGGCAGGTCCAGCTTCACGGCGTGGGTGAGCAGCGGCGCGGTGACGATGAAGATCACCAGCAGCACCAGCATCACGTCGATGAGCGGGACCATGTTGATGTCGGACACCGGCGCGGATGAGGACTTGCGGTCGAAGCTGGCGAAGGCCATGGCAGGAGCTCCTTGAGGTCGCTGGGATGAGGCCTCAACCAGCCGTGCGCAGGCCGCGCACGTTGCTGCCCGGCTCGGCCACCGGCTCGGCCGCCGCGGGCTTCATGGTCTGGCCCATGGACAGGAAGGTCAGCAGCTCGAAGGCGAACGCGTCGAGCCGGGCGTTGAGCACGCGGTTGCTGCGCGTGAAGGCGTTGTAGGCCACCACCGCGGGGATCGCCACGGCCAGGCCGATGCCGGTCATGATCAGCGCCTCGCCCACCGGGCCGGCCACCTTGTCCAGCGTGCCCGCACCGCTCATGCCGATGGCCAGCAGCGCATGGTAGACGCCCCACACCGTGCCGAACAGACCCACGAAGGGCGCGGTGGCGCCGACGGTGGCCAGCGCGGTCAGGCCGTTCTCCAGCCGGGTGGTTTCCTCGTCGAGCACCTTCTTGATGGTGCGGGTGACGAAGTCCTGCGCCGAGCCGGCCTCGCTGAGCTTGGCCGCGCCGTACTTGGCGTGATGCGATTGCGCATGCATCGCATGCGCGGTCAGGTGCGAGAAGGGATCGTGCGAGCCATGGGTGGTGATCTCGTTGCCCACTTCTTCCAGCGAGCGCGCGTCCCAGAAGAACTTGAGGAACTGCTCGCTGCGCTTCTTGCGAATGACGTGCGCGATGCCCTTGATGGCGATCAGCGCCCAGGACAGCACCGACATGCCCACGAGGATGAGCAGCAGGCCCTTGCCCACGGCATCGCTCTGGGCCAGGAAGTGGGCAAAGCCCACGGCGGTTTGGGGATCGTTCATGGGGCTCACTCCTCAAGTTCGAAGATCAGGGGCATCAGCACCCAGAAGGCCTGGGGCTGACCGTTTTCCATGTAGGGCTTGAAGCGCGTGGCGCGCACCGTGGCCAGCGCCGATTCGTCCAGGCGCGCGAAGCCCGACGAGCGCGTGACCTGCATCTGTTGCGGCAGCCCGCGGGCGTCCACCAGCACGCGCACGGTCACCTTGCCGGACTCGCCCGCGCGGCGCGCCGCCGGCGGGTAGTGCAGCACCGGCGGCGTGAGGTACTCGACGGCGCTGATGGAGATGGTCTTGGGCTGCGGCGGCGCCGCGGGCGGGGCCGGCGGCGCCGGAGGTACGGGAGGCGCGGCCACGGGCGCAGGGGGCTCGGGCTCCGGCGG
>NZ_CALAOH010000078.1 GCF_937926365.1 uncultured Azohydromonas sp.
CTTCAGTGCGGTCAACCCTCATGCCCGGCAACCCACTTGAAATTCATCAGAGGCTTCTTTTTTCGTGTCCACGCTGATGATTGGCTCACCGGCGGCAAGGAACGCCTGCTTTTGCTGCTCGATGTGGCGGAACTGCTCGTCACGCTGCTCAGGTGACGCCTTGGCTTCCTTGCGTCGGGCGTTGACCTTGGGCGAATAGCCCAGCTTGCGCAGCAGCCGCGACACCGTGGTCGGGCATGCCGAGTGGCCGCCTTGCCGTAGCCGCGCGCTGAGCTGACGCAGTGAACTGCGCTTGAACTTGGTGCGGCGTTGCGGGTCGCCCGCCGTCTCGGACTCCAGTATCCGCTCCAGGGCTTGCTCGATCTGCGGATCATGTTCCTCGGTGAAGGGACGTCCGCCGCCTGCTTGGCGAACCCGCCCTACAGGGCGGTCCGCCAATTCGGCATCGAGCTCGCTTCGGCCCCGCCGAATGGTCTTCTCACTGACGCCGGTGATCTTCGCCACCAGCCTCTCGCCACCATGGCCGAGTTCCTGTGCCTGCAGCGCGGCGTACCAGCGACGCTGTTGTTCATCAAGCCGGCTCAGGAACAGGTTGACTCGCTGGTGCAGTGCGCGTGTCGGGCTGTCAGCCTGCGACAGGCACTCGGGACACTGGCACACATGAAAGTAGGGGCGCATCGCGGCACCTCCTGGGTATGCGAGACAACATCGGCATTACTACGCCTCTGCCCAATCCCGAGTCAACAGTGGAGCAGTAGATGTTGGACGGACCCTAAGTGCTGGACGTCCAGGCCGTCCGGGCTGCCACGGTGGCGGCGGCGCAAACAGCCGTGCATCCAGGCGCAGCCGCGTGATGCAGCTCATCCGCGGTGCCAGCGCGTTCAAAAACTCCAGTGCCGAGAAGCTCGAATCGGCCACCATCACCAAGTCTCGGCCCGGCAGCCAGCGTGAGACCTGGCGCAGCAGCTGCCGTGCATGGTCGGTGAGGGCCTTGTGACGGCGCCCACGTTGATGGTCATGGCGCTCGGATGGCGCCAGGGCCGTCAGCACGGGCAGCGCCCACACACGATGTGCCCAGCCAATAGGTGCGAGCAGCATCACGCTGAGCCAGCGCAGCCCGCCGACCTTGACGAAATGGCTGCGAGACGAGCGCACCGGATCACGGTAGATGCCGCGTGCGGCGATGCGAGGTCCACGCCGGCGCTCGATCGTGTCGTCGATACTCAGCACGATGGGTCCGTCGGGCACGAAGGCACGCACCAGCATCCCCAGCAGCACACGTGATGCCGCGCGCGGCAACCACACCGCGCGGCTCAGAACGCAATGGAAGTTCACGAAGTGCGCATCGTTGGCCAGGCCCAGTACCCCGTAGCACGCTGGCTACCGTGCGCGCTCCGGGTACCAGCACTGCTCCTATGAGCAACAACTGGGCATGTCGCCAAGTTCGCTGACAAAACAGCCCGGCGAAGCACAAAATGACCTGAGCGAAGCGGGTCGGCAAAACAGACATGACCTTCTCCCTTGCCCGGAGAGAAAAGTCAGTCTACAAGCCGATCCGCTTTGCCTTTACAGCGCGGGAATGGCCAAAGTCGAGCTCAGCCCTCACCCGCTTCGGTCATGGAGCGGTCGCCCAGGCCCTTGGGCAGCGGGAAGCGGATGTGCTCCTCCACGCCGGCCATGCGCCGCACGCTCAACGCGCCGAGTTCGCGCAGGCGCTGGATCACCTGTTGCACCAGGATGTCCGGCGCCGAGGCGCCGGCCGTCAGGCCCACGCGGGCGCCTTCCTTGAACCACTGTGGCTGCAAGTCGGCCGCGGCATCCACCATGTACGCCGGCGTGCCCAGACGCTGCGCCAGCTCGCGCAGCCGGTTGCTGTTGGAGCTGGTAGGGCTGCCCACCACAATGAGCACATCCACCGTGGGGGCCAGCAGCTTCACGGCGTCCTGGCGGTTCTGCGTGGCGTAACAGATGTCCTGCTTCTTGGGTTGGCGCACCTGCGGGAAGCGCGCGCGCACCGCAGCGTGGATTTCGGCCGCGTCATCCACGCTCAGCGTGGTCTGTGTCACCACCGCGAGCCTGGACGGGTCCTTCACCTGCACCCGGGCCACGTCCTCCACGTCCTCCACGAGGTGGATGCCGCCGTCGAGTTGGCCCATGGTGCCCTCGACCTCCGGATGCCCCTTGTGGCCGATCATGATGAATTCGAAGCCCTCGCGCGCGAGCTTGGCCACTTCCACGTGCACCTTCGTCACCAGAGGGCACGTGGCATCGAACAACTGGAACCCACGCTCGGCCGCCTCGCGGCGCACCGCCTGGCTCACGCCGTGGGCGCTGAACACCAGCGTGGCGCCCGGTGGCACCTCGGACAGGTCCTCGATGAAGATCGCCCCCTTGGCACGCAGGTCGCTCACCACGTAGGTGTTGTGCACGATCTCGTGGCGCACGTAGATTGGCGCGCCGAAGCGCGCCAGCGCCCGCTCCACGATCTCGATAGCCCGGTCCACCCCGGCGCAGAAGCCTCGCGGCTGCGCCAGTACCACCTCCTGCACGCTCATCACAGCACCCCGATGACCTGGACTTCGAAGCTCACGCCCTGGCCGGCCAGCGGGTGGTTGAAGTCGAACAGCAGCCAATCCGGCCCCACTTCGCGTACCACGCCGGCGTAGCTGGCTTCGCCGCCGGGGGTGGGAAACTGCACCACGTCGCCCACGCCGTACTGCGCGTCGGGGTCGCCCAGCTCGCGCAGCAGCGCCACCTTCACGCGCTGCAGCAGTTCGGGATTGCGCTCGCCGAAGGCCTCGCCCGGGGCGAGCTCGAAGCGCTCGTGCGCGCCCTCGCCCAGGCCGATGAGCCGCGCCTCCATCGCTGGGGCCAGCTCGCCTGTGCCCAGGGTCAGCGTGGCGGGCTTGCCGCCGAAGGTGTTGACGATGTCGGCGCCGTCGGGGCCCGAAAGTCGGTAGTGCAGGGTCAGGAAGGCCCCGGGCTGGATTGTGCTCACGGCGTATGAAACTCTGGTCTTTGGTCGGGCCCGGATTTTACGAGCCGCCCCCCAACCGCCCTGGACGCGACGATGCCATTGAAAGACCTGCCTGCCGACGCGCTGCCGCGCGAGAAGCTGCTTGCCCGCGGTCCTGGGGCCCTCGCCGATGCCGAACTGCTCGCGCTGCTGCTGCGCACCGGGCTGCCCGAGCTCAACGTGCTGCAGCTGGCGGACAAGCTGCTGTCGGACTTCAACGGGCTGCCGGGCCTGTTGCGGGCACAACCGCGACAGCTGGCGCTGGTCAAGGGCCTGGGGCCGGCCAAGCAGGCCGAGATCGGCGCGGTGATGGAGATCGCGCGGCGTACGCTGGCAGTGGAACTGGCGCGCTCGCCCGTGTTCGATGCACCGGCCAAGGTCAAGGACTACCTGTCGCTGCGCCTGGCCGGGCTGGAGCACGAGGTGTTCGCCGTGCTGTTCCTGGACAGCCAGCACCGGCTGCTGTGCATGGAGGAGCTCTTCCGCGGCACGCTCACGCAGACCAGCGTCTACCCGCGCGAGGTGGTCAAGCGTGCGCTGCAGCTCAACGCCGGGGCGCTGATCCTGGCGCACAACCACCCCTCGGGCCTGGCCGAGCCTTCGCGCGCCGACGAGTTCCTGACCCAGCGCCTGAAGAACGCGCTTCAGCTGGTGGACGTGGCGGTGCTGGATCACCTTGTGATCGGCGCGGGCCAGACGGTCTCCTTCGCCGAGCGCGGCTTGTTGTAATAGCGTCCTCGGGGCGGCGCCTTGATGAAGGTGCCGCCCGGCTGGGACGTTGATACAAGACACCGCGCGCAGCGCAAGGAAGTACCGATGAACGTGAAGCTGCGCAGCCTGCACGAGCTCGACGCCATCAAGCGCGTGCTGGAGCACCGGCGCCAGGAGGCCGAACGCCAGCGCCTGCGCGAGATCGAGGCCGCGCGCCGCGCGCAAAGCGCGGCCACGCTGTTCGCGCAGGCCGTGGGGCCGGTGCAGCCGCTCAAGGCCCATGGCCGCAAGGAACACGTGCGCGAGCTCCCCGCGCCCTGGCCGCGCCAGCGCGAGCTCGACGAGCAGGCGGCGCTGCAGGAGGCGCTGTCCGATGAGGTGGACGTGGAGTCGCTGCTGGAGACCGACGCGGAGCTGAGCTTCCGCCGCCCCGACATCGGACCCGACGTGCTCAAGCGGCTGCGCCGCGGCCAGTGGTCGATCCAGGCCGAGGTGGACCTGCACGGCCTGCGCCGCGACGCCGCGCGCGAGCGGCTGGGCGCCTTCTTGCGCGAGGCCATGCAGCACGGCCTGCGCTGCGTGCGCGTGGTGCACGGCAAGGGCCTGGGATCGCCCGGGCGCACCCCGGTGCTCAAGGGCAAGGTGCGCGCGTGGCTGGTGCAGAAAAGCGAGGTCGCGGCCTTCGTGCAGGCCCGCGGCAGCCAGGGTGGCCACGGGGCGCTGATCGTGCTGCTGCGCGGGCGCTCGGCCCCCATGCCCGCCGCCGGAGGGTGAGCGGCGGGCCGCCGCTCAACCGCCCTTGTTGCGCATCCAGTCGGCGGTGTTGAAGAAGGCGTTTTCCAGGCGCTGCGCCAGAGCGGGGTCCAGGCCCTGCTCCTGCATCGCCTGCTGCATGCACAGCAGCCACTGGTCGCGCTCGGCCAGGCCGATGGCGAAGGGCAGGTGCCGCGCGCGCAGCCGCGGGTGGCCGAAGCGGTCCATGTAGTGGTTGGGCCCACCCAGCCAGCCGCACAGGAACCAGAACAGCTTGTCGCGCGAGCCCGACATGTCGGGCGGATGCAGACGCCGGATGCCGGCGTAGGCCGGCTCCAGCTCCATCAGGTCGTAGAAGCGGTCCACGAGCCGGCGCACGGCCGGCTCGCCGCCCAGCAGCTCAAAGGCGCTGGGCGCGTCATCGTTGCTCATCGGGTGCTGCGAAAGAGAAGAAGGGAAGCGGTCGGCTCAGGCAGCGGCGGGCGTATAGCCCTCTTCGTCCAGCGCCTTGGCGAAGGTGTCGGCAGGGAGCTGGGAGTCGATGCGCACCTTGTGCGTGGGCAGGTCGACGTCCAGCTTGGCGGCGGCGTCCAGGCGCTGCACCGTCTCGGTGACGGTCTTGACGCAGTGGCCGCAAGTCATGGTGGGCAGGGTGAACTCGATCATCAAAGGCTCCCGGCTGAGGACAACCCGCAAGTATCGTCCCTGCGCCTGCAGCCTCGCCGCCGAGGGGCTGCCGCTGGGCCCGTGGCAGCCCCGGCGTGCCGGCGTCAGCGGAAGCGCGACTGCGGCACCGTGTAGAGCTCGCCGGGCAGCGAGCCGATGTAGTCGGCGATGGCCTTGAGCTCGGCGTTGCTGAACTGCTTGACGATGCCGCCCATGATGGCGTTGTTGCGTCCCACCGAGGCGTTGTTCTCGGTGCGGTAGGCCTTGAGCGAGGCGAAGAGGTAGTCCGGGTGCTGGCCAGCGATCTTGGGGTAGCTGGGGTCGATGGGCTTGCTGAAGTTGGCGCCGTGGCAGGAGACGCACGCGCCCTTGTTCAGCAGCGCCGCCACGTCCGCCGGCGCCGCCGCCGGCGTGTCGGGCGGGGGCGCGGCCTCTGACGGGGTGAGCTGCGCGTAGTGCGCCGCGACGAAGGCGATGTCCTGGTCGCTGAGCGAGGCGGCCACGCCGTGCATGGTGGGGTGCTTGCGGTCGCCCTTCTTGTAGGCCTGCAGCGCGGCCTCGATGTACTTCTGGCCCTGCCCCGAGACCATTGGCACCTTGTAGACCTGCGGGAAGCTGGCCTGGTAGCCGGGGATGCTGTGGCAGCCGATGCACATGGCGACGCGGGCATCGCCATCGCCGGCCTTGTCCTTGGGCTGGGCTGATGACTGGGCGTGCACGGTGGTGGCGAACATGCCGGCCAGGGCCAGCGACAGGGCAAGGTTCTTGGTCATCGTCTCTGCTGGGGGTACTGATGAGGGATGAGAAAAGCGGCCCGCTGCGGGCCGCCACAGAGGGAACTTGCGCGACGTCAAGCCGCAGTCTAGGGGCCTCCTATACTCGGACGCCACCCCTGCAAACCCGCCGAACCCGATGAAATTCCAAGGCTCCGATCAGTACGTCGCCACGCCCGAGCTGCGCCTGGCGGTCAACGCCGCCATCACGCTGCAGCGCCCGCTGCTGATCAAGGGCGAGCCCGGCACGGGCAAGACGATGCTGGCCGAGGAGGTGGCCCGCTCGCTGGGGCTGCCGCTGCTGCAGTGGCACATCAAGAGCACCACCAAGGCCCAGCAGGGCCTGTACGAGTACGACGCCGTGAGCCGCCTGCGCGACAGCCAGCTCGGCGACGAGCGCGTGAAGGACATCCACCACTACATCGTCAAGGGCGTGCTGTGGCAGGCCTTCACAGCCGAACAGCCCGTGGCGCTGCTCATCGACGAGATCGACAAGGCCGACATCGAGTTTCCCAACGACCTGCTGCGCGAACTCGACCGCATGGAGTTCCACGTCTACGAGACACGCGAGACCATCCGCGCGCGCCACCGCCCGCTGGTGTTCATCACCTCCAACAACGAGAAGGAACTGCCCGACGCCTTCCTGCGCCGCTGCTTCTTCCACTACATC
>NZ_CALAOH010000079.1 GCF_937926365.1 uncultured Azohydromonas sp.
TGCGGTCAACCCTCATGCCCGGCAACCCACTTGAAATTCATCAGAGGCTGAAAAAAGCCCGGCCGTGGCCGGGCTGGGCTGGCGCATCCGCGCAGGGCTCAGGCCACCAGCTGGCTCGTCGGCGGCACCTGCGCCGGCGCCGCGCCGAAGTAGCCTTCGGTGTGGATCAGCTCCTCGCGCGCGCCGAGACGGCGCGCCGCCTCCACGCAGTCGGTGACGAAAGCCGGCGCGCCGGCCACGAACACCGAGTAGTTCGACAGGTCCTTGAACAGGTCGGGCAGCACCTGGGGAATGCGCCCGTGCAGGCCCGCACCGCTTTCCTGCGTCAGCGTCGGCTTGAAGTTGAAGTTGCGGTGCCTGGCCTGCCAGAACTCCATCAGCCCGGCGCCGTACAGGTCGGCGCGCGTGCGGGCCGAGAACAGCACCGTCACCGGTCGCTTGTAGCCGCGGCGCAGCGCCGCTTCGGTCAGGGACAGGATGGGCGCCAGCCCCGAGCCCGCGGCCATGCACAGCACGGGCGTGTCCACGGAAGGGTCGCCGATGAAGGTGCCGTAGGGGCCGGCGAGCTTCACGCGGGTGCCCGGCTGCAGTTGCTCGTGCACCCAGGCGCTGGTCACGCCGCCCTCCACGCGCGTGATCTGCAGCGTGATCTCGCCGTCGGGCCGCGGCGCGTTGGCGATGGAGTAGGGCCGCGGCGGCGCGCCGGCGCGCGCGTCGCCCAGCATCACGTACTGCCCCGGCCAGTAGCGCATGGGCTGCCCCACCGGGCGCAGCCGCAGCTCCACGATGCGCGGGGTGCGCGCGATGCGGTCGGCCACCACGTAGAGCTGATGCTCGCGCGGCGGAAACAGCCGCGGCTGCGCGTCCGCCGTGCCCCATTCGATGACGAGCTCCTGCGACAGCGGCTTGGCCATGCACATGAGGCCGAAGCCCTGCGCGCGCTCCTCGGCGGAGAGCGCCATGTCCAGCACCATGCCCTGGTCGAAGCGCCCTTCGCGCACCTTGACCTTGCACTCGCCGCAGGCACCGGCGCGGCAGTTGTTGGGCAGGGCGTAGCCCGATTTCTCCAGCGCGGCCAGCACGGTGTCGCCGGCCGCGCACTCCACTTCCTTGCCCGAGGGGTACAGGCGGATGCGCGCGGCCATGCTCAGAACACCGGGATGATGCTGGCCATGTCGATGTCAGTGACCTCCTGGCCGCTGATGCCGACTTCCGGGATGGCCGGGAAGGGGATGTCGTAGCGGTCGAGCACGCCCTTGAGGTTGAGCATGGCCTTCTTCCAGTTCTCCTTCTTGGCCTCGTAGTCGGGGATGTGGAAGCCCGCGGCGCGCGCCACCTCCTCGCCCGCGCGCTGGTTGGCGATGAAGTCGTTGGGCAGGTCCCAGAAGTCGGGCGGCGGCTCGAACAGCACGGCCGACAGGAACAGGTAGCCCGCGCGCACCTGCTTGGTGATGAGCGGCTTGTCCGCGAGGTCCATCTTCGGGTAGTCGCGCTCCATCAGCGCCATGCAGATGGCCATGTGCCGGCCCTCGTCGCGGCCGATGTTGCGGAAGGCCTCCTTGAACACCTCCTCGCGGCAGCCCTCGGCCATCTGGTGGAAGATGGTTGCGGCCGCGATCTCGCCCATCAGGAAGGAGCTGAACAGCACCGCCAGGCTGTACTTGGGCACTGCGGACTTGTAGCCGCTCCAGTAGCGCCCGCCGTTGTAGTAGAGCCACTTGGCGTTCTTCTGCAGCTTGCGGCCCAGCTCGGTCTTGGGCTCGTAGCTCAGCGGGTCCGGATGCTCCAGCAGCTTCGTGATCGCCAGGCCGCACATCTGCTCGTGGTTCTGCTCGTCGCGCGTGACGGAGAAGAAGCAGCGGCGCACGGCGTCTTCCTCATGAGCCTCGTAGGTCTTGATGAAGGCCGAGGCGAACACCGGCGGCGCCGAGGCGTCGAACACCGACAGCAGCGTCCACCAGTAGGCGATGGCCTCGCGCTCCTCCCACGAGTACGACTCGGCATCGAAGGTGTCCCAGCACAGGTGCTTCGGATCCCAGTTCTCGCGCTGCGCGGCGTCCCAGACTTCCTCCAGCTTGTCGGTTTGCCGCCGCCACGACAGCGGATAGACGTTGGGTTGCGGCGTCTCGGGCGGGAACTCCATCGTCTCCGCCAGTCGTTCATTCTTCATCGCGTCTCCAGTGTCTTGGTTGGATTGGGGCGCCCGTTCTTGGCGCACGTCAAAGTTACGGGCCCCCTCGCCAACGAAGTTTGATCAGGCTCAAAGTTCGACCGACCGGACGGTCGGTGAATTCCCGAAGAGGGCCGGCGATCGAAGTGGCGGGCCGACCGCGCTGCCGCCATGGCGCTGGGCCCGAACGCAAGCTGGGGTTTTCCTTGGCGGGATTGGCGTTGCCTGGGGCCACCGCTGCCCCTTACGATCAACCGACCGGTCGGTCAATTGATCGTGCCGGCACATCCAACAACTACACCGGAGACATCCCATGCCCGTGAGGCCACCCGCCCCCGGCGAGCTGGAGCCCATCGAGCTGGCCAGCCGCGACGAGATCCAGGCGCTGCAGCTGCAAC
>NZ_CALAOH010000080.1 GCF_937926365.1 uncultured Azohydromonas sp.
TCGCTCGACAGGCTGCTCAATTACGCCGGGATTCGGGAGCAGTGAACAACCCTGGATAGGGCCCGACGGCGAAAATGGCGAAAGGGCTGGCAAGGTGCGGGCAGGAAAAATCCAGCCCCCAGCCCGCCCATATCAAATACCTTGGCCGCCAGATACTTCGACTCGCTGGGCATTGACCCAGCGATTGTCATCGGACAGCAGGCTGGCGATCATCCCTCCAATATCATCCGGCAGGCCGACGCGGCCGAGGGCGGTCATTTCCGCGAAAACCTTGTTGATTTCCGGATTGTCGCGCACGGCGCCGCCGCCAAAATCGGTCTCGATCGCGCCAGGGGCCACCGTATTGACGGCGATGCCGCGTCCCCCCAATTCCTTGGCCATGTATTGGGTGAGCACTTCCACCGCGCCTTTTACTGCTGCATAAGCGGCATACCCGGGATAGGTCACCCGGGTCAGCCCCGAAGAAAGGTTGACGATCCGGCCGCCATCGGCAATCAGCGGCAGCAGCGCCTGGGTCAGGAAATAGACCCCCTTGAAATGGACATCGACCAGCCGGTCAAACTGGGCCTCGGTGGTCTTGCCAATCAAGGCATAGTCCCCGTGGCCGGCATTGTTGACGAGGTGGTCGATGGTTTCCCGCGACCAGTTTTCACGCAGGGCATTCTTCAACCGCTCGGTGAAGGCGGGGAATGCGGCGACGTCGCCGGTGTCGAGCTGGAGGGCAGCGGCCTTGCGCCCCTGGGCCTGGATTTCCGCCACCACGGCCTGGGCGTCGTCGGCGCGGCTCTGGTAGGTGACGATGACATCGCCCCCGCGGCGAGCGATGTTCAGCGCGGTGCTGCGGCCGAGTCCGCGGCTGGCTCCGGTGACAAGGGTAATGGTGCTCATGGTCGGGCTCCTTCTGTCAGGTTTGAAGTGGCATGCGAGAGCCGCTATCTTGGGCTGGGGAGGAAAGCCATATTTGCCCGAAAATTTTCGTTGCTTGCCTGATCCTCCAAGCTATTTCGAAAACTCGGCCGCGAAGCCCTAAGATTCAATCATGAGCTCATTACTGAATATTGCGGACAGGTATGCACAGGTCCATGCCGACGAATATGGAATTGCCCAGACGCCCGTACCGGGTGTGACGATCGTGCGGGCGACCATGCCGAGCGGGCTCATTCATGCCATCTCCCGGCCGCTCGTCTGCCTGGTATTGCAAGGCAGCAAGCACGTCACGATGGGGGCCGACCAGTTTTCATTTTCGGCCGGTGATTCTCTGATCATCACGGCCGATGTGCCGACGGTCAGCCAGATCAAGCAGGCCAGCCTGGCTGCGCCTTATCTGTCAGTGGTGTTCGATCTCGATCTGGCCGTCATTGCCGAGCTGGCGGTTCAAATGGGCCCCGCGAGTGACGCCCATCAGGCCAGCGTGCGCGTGGAAACGACCGACACGGAAGTCGCCGATGCGGCCTTGCGTCTGATGCGCCTGTTGGAGCGTCCAGCCGCCATGCCGGTGCTGCATGCCCAGCTGGTGCGCGAATTCCATTACTGGCTGCTGGCGGGGCGGCATGGGCCAGCGGTGCGACGGCTCGGTTGGCCGGACAGCCAGGCACGCAACGTGGCGCGCGCGGTGGCGGTGATCAGGGCTGAATTCGCGAAGCCCTTGCCGGTTGAACGGCTGGCCTCCATCGCCCGCATGAGCCCGTCTTCCTTTCACCATCACTTTCGCGCCGCGACCTCCCTTTCGCCGCTGCAGTTTCAAAAGCAACTGCGCCTGATCGAGGCCAGGCGAATGATGCTGTCGGAAGGCGTATCGGCCAGCGGCGCGGCATTTGCCGTGGGCTATGAGAGCGTGCCCCAGTTCACGCGGGAATATGGGCGCATGTTTGGCCTGCCGCCGGCGCGGGATATCAAGGTGGCAAGAGACATGGTTCGAGTCGCCGGCTGACATGCCCGCCCGGAAATGACTGGCGCTTGAATTCGGCAGAGCCTGCGCCACGGCGCTCGTGTGCCTGAAGCGCCGCGCTGCGCTCGGCGTGACGCCGCGGCTCAGGCCACGGTCAGCTTCGAGCCGTCCGGCGCCATGAGGTCGGCGGCGCTGAGCTTGAAGGTGCCCACCATCTGCGCCAGGCGCCCGGCCTGGTGGCGCAGGCTCTCGGCGGCGGCGGCGCTTTGCTCCACCAGCGCGGCGTTCTGCTGCGTCACCTGGTCCAGTTGCTGCACCGCGTTGCCCACCTGGTCGATGCCCTGCGTCTGCTCCTGGCTGGCGGCGCTGATCTCGCTGATCAGGTCCGTCACGCGCTTGACCTGCGTGACGATCGCCTCCATGGAGCGCCCGGCGTCGCTCACCAGCTGCGAGCCGGCCTCCACGCTCTGCAC
Source organism: uncultured Azohydromonas sp. (assembly GCF_937926365.1). Classification (GTDB taxonomy): domain Bacteria; phylum Pseudomonadota; class Gammaproteobacteria; order Burkholderiales; family Burkholderiaceae_C; genus Azohydromonas. The sequence goes on from NZ_CALAOH010000080.1 coordinate 2,362, forward strand.
GCTGTGGCTGATGAGGCCTTTGATCTCGCGCGCGGCCTCGGCACTGCGCTGCGCCAGGGCGCGCACCTCGCCAGCCACCACCGCGAAGCCGCGGCCGGCCTCGCCGGCCCGGGCCGCCTCCACCGCGGCGTTGAGCGCCAGGATGTTGGTCTGGAAGGCGATGCCGTCGATGGTGCCGATGATCTCGGCGATCCGGTGCGAGCCGGTGCTGATCTCCTCCATCGTGCTCACCACGCGGCCCATGACGCTGCCGCCGTCGGCGGCGGCACGGCTGGCGTTCAGCGCCAGCTGCGAGGCCTGCGTCGCGGTGTCGGCGTTCTGCTTGACGGTGGCGGTCAGCTGCTCCATCGAGGCGACGGTCTGCTGCAGGTTGCTGGCCTGCTCCTCGGTGCGCTGGCTCAGATCGGTGTTGCCGCTGGCGATCTGCTGGCTGCCGGTGGCGATGGAGTCGCTGCTGTGGCGTACCTGGGACACGATCTGCGCCAGGCTGCGGTTCATGGCGTCCAGCGCGCTCAGCAGCTCACCGGTCTCGTCCTGGCGCGTGGCCTGGACGCGCGAGGTCAGGTCCCCCGCGGCCACGGTCCTGGCCACCTGCACCGCCTGGTGGATGGGCTGCGTGATGGCGCGCGTGAGCCACCACGACAGGCCGCCGCCCGCCAGCAGCGCCGCCACGCCCAGCACCAGCATCTCGATGCGCGCGAAGGCGATGTCGTCCACGAGCACCTTGGCGCTGTCGGCCACGGCCTGCTTCTGCAGCGCGGACAGCGCGTCCACGTGCTGCTGCAGCGCGTCGATGGCCGGCAGCGTCTCGGCCATCAGCAGCCGGGTGGCCTCGTCGCGCTGGTCCGCGGCCAGCAGCTGGTCCACCTTGGTGAAGGAGGCCACGTAGGCGACGCGCGCCGCCTTGACCTGGGCCACCAGTGTCTTGCCCTCAGCCGAATCGACCAGCTGCTCCAGCGTCTCCAGCGACTCGGTCACCGTCTTCTTGTTGGCGGCCATGAAGCCGCGCACCTGCTGCGCATGCGCCGCGTCCTGGGCAAAGAACAGCTCCATCGTGCGCCGGGCGTTGGCGCGGGTGGTGGCCGTGAGCGTGGCGGTGGCCTCGGCCTTGACCCAGTCCACCTCGATGGTGCGCCTGGAGGCCTCGTCAGCCTGGTTGAGGTTGAAGACCGCCGTGGCGACGGCCAGCAGCATCAGCGCCAGCACGGTGGCGAAACCCATGCCCAGCCGGGTGCCGAGCCGAAGCTTGTTCAGGAAGTTCATGGCCGTGGTTGTGGCGCATCCGGGTCACGGTGCGCGGTAGAGATGTGCAATTGGTATTTCTTCGGATGGCCATGGCCGAAACTGAAGGTGCAACGCACTGACTCCCTGCAGGAGTTCACGGTCGTTGATTCACCTCAGGCCTGGGCGGGATACCGGCGGCGCTCCGGTTGCGCCGGCACGGCCGCTGCTTGGGTGAGGGGCTGGGCGCCGCGTGCAGAATTCGCCTTCCTTCGCCGCCGCGCCCGCTTTCCGCCGACCTGCCATGCCCGTTGATGCCGCTCCGTCCGCCGATCCCCTGGCCATCGAGCTCTATGACCAGCCGGGCCACCTGCTGCGGCGCGCGCAGCAGATCGCGGTGTCGCTGTTCTACGAGGAGGTGGGGCGCGAGGTGACGCCGATCCAGTACGCGGTGCTGCGCATGCTGCAGGAGAAGCCCGGGCTGGACCAGGTGACGCTGGCGCAGGAGGTGGCGCTGGATACCTCCACCGCCGCGGAGATGGCGGCGCGGCTGGAGACCAAGGGCTGGATCACGCGCGAAGTGCTGCCGCGGCGCCAGCGCCGGCTGCTGCTCACGGCCGAGGGCGAGGCGGTGCTCGCGCGCACCGTGCCCGGTGTGCGGCGCATGCAGCAGGTGCTGCTGTCCAAGCTCGACGCCGCCGAGCAGCAGGAGTTCATGCGGCTGCTGCGCAAGTTCGTGCACCTGGGCAACGAGCAAAGCCGCGCGCCGCTGCGCTCGGGCGGCCCGGCCGGGGCCGAGCCGCCGCAGGCCTGAAGCTCCCGGGACGACCGTCCGGCTCTCGTGAAGCCCGGCCCACGCCGGGGTGCCACCACAGGAGGCGAAACGTCCCGGCGGTTGGGATGCCGTGATCGCTCTGCGGCCCGCGGCGCGCACACCCGGGATTGCACCAATTCGGGTTGCGCCTGATCCGGGTCAACTTCCGTGTACTGAATGTTGACGGCCGGACGCTCTCCATGGGCCCCCGGGTCCGAGGCGGCGGGAACCCGGGTTGCCCGCCGCCGGGCCCGGGCGGCGGCGTGGGCGCCGGCACGAGCGCCTACACGAAGAGGCCGGCGCGCATGCCGGTCCGGTCCTGCAAACCGAGGCAGAGGAGACAAGCCATGAGCACCTTCCAAGACCGCCGCGCTCCGGCGCGGCGCCGCCTGCTGGCGGCCGCCACGCTGCTGTCGGCGCTGCCGCTGCTGGGCGCCGCGCCCGCGGCGCTGGCGCAGCAGTCCGATCCGATCAAGATCGGGCTGATCCTGCCCATGACCGGGCCCTTCGCCTCCACCGGGCGGCAGATCGACGCGGCGGTGAAGCTGTACCTGGCGCAGCACGGCGACACGGTGGCCGGGCGCAAGGTGCAGGTGCTGCTCAAGGACGACGCCAGCGTGGCCGACACCACGCGGCGCCTGGCGCAGGAACTCGTGGTCAATGACAAGGTGGCGGTGCTGGCGGGCTTCGGCCTCACGCCGCTGGCGCTGGCCACCGCGCCCATCTCCACCCAGAGCAAGACGCCGATGGTGGTGATGGCCGCGGCCACGTCGAGCATCACGCAGGCCTCGCCCTACGTCGTGCGCAGCAGCATGACGCTGCCGCAGGTGACCATCGGCGTGGCGGAGTGGGCGCCCAAGAACGGCATCAAGAAGGTCGTGACGCTGGTGAGCGACTACGGCCCGGGCATCGACGCCGAGAAGGCGTTCAAGGAGCGCTTCGAACTCAACGGCGGCAAGGTGGTGGAGCAGGTGCGCGTGCCGCTGCGCAACCCGGACTTCGCGCCCTTCCTGCAGCGCGTGCGCGATGCCGGCGCGGAAGCGCTGTTCGTGTTCGTGCCGTCGGGCGTGGGCGCGGCGCTGATGAAGCAGTTCGCCGAGCGCGGGCTGGACAAGGCGGGCATCCGGCTGCTGGGCACCGGCGACGTGACGGACGACGACATCCTCAACGACATGGGCGACGTGGCGCTGGGGGTGGTGACCTCGTTCCACTACTCGGCCGCGCACAAGAGCGCCGCCAACCAGCAGTTCGTGGACGCCTTCCAGAAGGCCAACAAGTTCCGCCCCAACTTCATGGCCGTGGGCGGCTATGACGGCATGCGCCTGATCATGGAGGGCCTCAAGGCCACCAAGGGCGCGGGCGGCGTGGCCTTGCTGGACGCCATGAAGGGCCAGACCTTCGAGAGCCCGCGCGGGCCGGTGTTCATCGACGCGCAGACGCGCGACATCGTGCAGGACGTCTACATCCGCAAGGTCGAGCGCCAGAACGGGCAGCTCTGGAACGTGGAGTTCGAGACCCTCAAGGGGGTGAAGGACCCGGGGAAGGCGGGGATGAAGTAAGCCCGCGGGAGCCGACGTGCTGACCCTGCTCTTCGACGGCATCGCCTACGGGATGCTGCTGTTCGTGCTGGCCGTGGGGCTGGCCGTGACCATGGGGCTGATGAACTTCATCAACCTCGCCCACGGCGCCTTCGCCATGGCCGGCGGCTACGCCACCGTGCTGCTCATGCAGCACTTCGACTTGCCCTTCCTGGCGACGCTGCCGCTGGCCTTCCTGATCACGGCGGCGGCGGGCGCCCTCATGGAGCGCACCCTGTACCGGCCGATGTACGCCAAGCCGCACCTGGACCAGGTGCTCTTTTCGATCGGCCTGGTGTTCATGGCCGTCGCTGCGGTCGATTACCTGCTGGGCTCGCAGCAGCAGTTCGTGAAGCTGCCGGCGTTCCTGCAGGGGCGGCTGGACTTCGAAGCGGTGGGCATCGGCAAGTACCGGCTCTTCATCGTGGTGGTGTGCGCGCTGCTGGCGCTGGCGCTGCAGTGGGTGCTGGCGCGCACGCGCTTCGGCAGCCGGCTGCGCGCGGCGGTGGACGACCCGCGCGTGGCCTCGGGGCTGGGCATCAACGTCAACCGCGTGTTCCTGCTCACCTTCGCGGTGGGCTCCGGCCTGGCCGGCCTGGGCGGGGCGCTGGGCGCGGAGGTGCTGGGGCTCGATCCCACGTTCCCTCTGAAATTCATGATCTATTTCCTGATCGTGGTGGCCGTGGGCGGCACCAGCAGCGTCACCGGGCCGCTGGTGGCGGCGCTGCTGCTGGGCATCGCCGACGTGGCGGGCAAGTACTACGCGCCCAAGATCGGCGCCTTCATCGTGTACGCGCTGATGATCGCCATCCTGCTGTGGCGCCCGCAGGGGCTGTTCGTGCGCAAGGGAGCCCGCTGATGAGCACGCCGCTGAGGCCCGGCGCGGCCACGCCGGCCGCCGTCCCGCCCGCCGGCGCGGCGGACCGCTCCGCCGGCATCGACGTGCGCCAGGCGCTGCGCCGTGACGCGCGCTGGCGCTGGTGGGAGATCGCGCTGCTGGCGGCGCTGGCGGCCTCGTGGTTCGGGCTGCCCGGACACGCGCTGCTGGGCAACGAGATCGCGATCCTGGCGCTGTTCGCGCTGTCGCTGGACCTGATCCTGGGCTACGCGGGCATCGTCTCGCTGGGCCATGCCGCCTTCTTCGGCGTGGGTGCCTACGGTGCGGCGCTGTTCGCCAAGCACGTGCTGCCCGACCCGCTGGTCGGGCTGGTCGTGGCGATGGCCGCCGCGGCGCTGCTGGGGCTGCTCACCAGCCCCCTCATCCTGCGCGGCACGGACCTCACGCGGCTGATGGTGACGCTGGGCGTGGCGGCGGTGCTCTACGAGCTGGCCAACCGCTTCGACCAGATCACCGGCGGCGCCGACGGGCTGCAGGGCGTGGTGATCGGCCCGCTGCCCGGCGGCCTGGAGTTCGACCTGGCCGGGCGCGTGGCCTGGGGCTACTCGCTGGCGGTGCTGGTGCTGGCGCTGCTGCTGTGCCGGCGCCTGGTGCACTCGCCCTTCGGAACGGGTCTGCAGGCGTTGCGCGACAACCGGCTGCGCGCCTCCGCGCTGGGCCTGAACGTGAACGCGCGGCTGGTGGCGGTCTACGCCATCGCCGCGGCGCTGGCCGGCGCCGCCGGGGCGCTGCTGGCGCAGACCACGGGATTCGCCTCGCTGGACGTGCTGGACTTCCACCGCAGCGCCGACGTGATGCTGGTGGTGGTGATCGGCGGGGCGGGCTGGCTGTGGGGCGGGGTGCTCGGCGCCATCGCCTTCAAGCTGCTGCACGACCTGATCGCGTCCTGGACGCCGCAGTACTGGACCTTCTGGCTCGGCCTGTTCCTGGTGGTGCTGATGCTGGTGGGCCGCGAGCGGCTGCTGCGGCCCTGGACCTGGTGGAGGAGGGCACCGTGAACGCCGTGACGCAACCGCTGCTGGAGACGCGCGGCCTGGTGCGGCGCTTCGGCGGCCTGGTCGCCACCAGCGACGTGTCGCTGACAGTGATGCCCGGCGCGCGCCACGCGCTCATCGGCCCCAACGGCGCGGGCAAGACCACGCTGATCAACCTGCTCACCGGCGTGCTGGAGCCCACGCAGGGCCAGATCCTGCTCAAGGGCGACGACATCACCGCGCTGGCGGCCCACCGGCGCGTCGGGCGCGGGCTGGTGCGCACCTTCCAGATCAATCAGCTCTTCAACCAGCTCACGCCGCTGCAGTCGCTGGCGCTGGCGGTGTCGCAGCGGCGGGGCCAGGGCGCGCGCTGGTGGCAGCCGCTGGGGCGCGACGCGGCGGTGGCGCGGCGCGTGGAGGAACTGCTGCACGAGTACCGGCTGGCCGACGTGATGCACCAGCGCACGGCGCAGCTGCCCTACGGCAAGCGGCGGCTGCTGGAGATCGCGCTGGCCATCGCCGGCGAGCCGCGGGTGCTGCTGCTGGACGAGCCCGCCGCGGGCGTGCCCGAAGGCGAGCGGCAGGAGATCTTCGACAGCCTGGCGCGGCTGCCGGCGGACGTGGCGGTGCTGCTGATCGAGCACGACATGGACCTCGTCTTCAACTTCGCCACGCGCGTGACGGTGCTGGTCAGCGGCGCCGTGTACGCCGAGGGCGGCGTGGACGAGATCGCCAACGACCCGCGCGTGAAGGCGGTGTACCTGGGGCAAGGCCATGGCTGAGCAGCTGCTGCGCATCCAGGGCCTGCGCGCCGGCTACGGCGAGGCCGTGGTGCTGGAGGACATCGAGCTGGAGCTGGCCGCGGGCCAGTCGCTGGCGCTGCTGGGGCGCAACGGCACGGGCAAGACCACGCTCATCAACACCATCGCCGGCGTGACGCGGCGCCATGCCGGGCGGCTGTTCCTGGGCGGGCGCGAGATCACGCAGCTGCCGCCCTTCAAGCGCGCCGAAGCCGGCATCGGCTGGGTGCCGCAGGAGCGCAACATCTTCAAGTCGCTGACCGTGGAGGAGAACCTCACGGCGGTGGCGCGGCCGGGCCCGTGGGATCTGAAGCGGGTCTACGCGATGTTTCCGCGGCTGGAGGAGCGGCGGATGAACATGGGGAATCAACTCTCGGGCGGCGAGCAGCAGATGCTGGCCTTCGCGCGGGCGCTGGTGCTGAACCCGCGCCTGCTGCTGCTGGACGAGCCGCTGGAGGGGCTGGCGCCGATCATCGTGGAGGAGCTGCTGCGCTCGATCGCGCGCGTGGTGCGGGAGGAGGGGCTGTCGGCGATCCTGGTGGAGCAGAACCCGCGGCTGATCCTGTCGATGACGCACCACGCGGTGGTGCTGGACCGCGGCCGCGTGGTGCACCGCGCCGGCAGCGAGGAACTGGCGGCCGATGCGCGCACGCTGGAGCGGTTGCTGGCGGTGGCGCGCTGACGCGAGCCGTGCCCTGGCTCACGGCAGCCGGTTCCTCAACACCACGATCCACGGCCGCTTGGCCGTGGGCATCAGCAGCCCGCTGGCGTAGAGGGGCGCCACCGTCCAGACCACGCCGTCGCGCACGTTGCCGCCGATGGCGCCCAGCGTGCCGAGGCCGGTTTCCACCACCAGGTCGCAGTGGTAGCCGCCGCGGCTGGCGGGGTCGGCCAGCTGCGCGTAGACCATCACCCGCAGCGCCGTCTCGTTGCGCGGGGCGCAGATCAGGTCGCCCACCGCGGGCGGCGTGGTGGCGGCGTCCAGCGCCTCGAAGCCCTGCGGATCGGGCGCGTCGTGAATCCGCTTGATGTAGTGCCAGTGCAGCGCGCTGCCCGGAAACACCGCCTCGCCGATGCTCGACGACTTCATCAGGAAGCTGATGAACACCGCCGACCAGGCCACCAGCGAGCCGTCGCGGTACTGCGCTTCCCGGGCTTCGAAATCGCCCCGGCCGGACGCCTGCCAGTACAGCAGCACGCGGCTGCTGAAGTCCGGCAGGTACTCCTGCCGTGGCGTCGTGGCGTCGGGCCACTCGTAGGTGTCGGTGGCGGCGTGCCACTTGACGCGACCCCACAGCGCCCACTCCTGCAGTGCCGTGAACACCAGGCGCTGCCTGGGCGTGGGCAGGCTGACGACGCGCCCGCCCAGGCCGGTAAGGACAGGCGGCTGCTCTGGCGGTTCGACCGGCGTGGCGCATCCGGCCAGCAGCAGGAGGGCGGCCAGCGCGGCCGGGAGAAGCATTCGGGTCATGGGCATGGAAGAGGGCGCGAAGCACACGAGGCTCCGCCTGGGCGAAAGCAATGCCCGGGTGTTCGGGAGCGCACCATGCAAGCCGGCTATCGGCCGGGGAGCGCGCGGGCTTGAGGCCGCAGCCGCATCCCGGGCCGGCGCACGGCTTGCCGGGGCCTTGCCACGGCGCGGCCGGCGTGCGGGCCGAGCGCCTGGACCCCAGAGGAGACAAGCACATGTTCCCGAAAAACACCTGGTACGTGGCCTGCATGCCCGAGGACATCGCGGCCAGGCCGCTGGGCCGCAAGGTCTGCAACGAGGCCATCGTCTTTTACCGCCAGGCCGACGGCTCGCCCGCGGCGGTGGAGGATTTTTGCCCTCACCGCGGCGCGCCGCTGTCGCTGGGCTTCGTCAGCGACGGCAAGCTGGTGTGCGGCTACCACGGGCTGGAGATGGGCTGCGACGGCAAGGCCGTCGGCATGCCGGGGCAGCGCGTGCGGGGCTTCCCGTGCATCAAGAGCTACGCGGTGGAGGAGCGCCACGGCTTCATCTGGGTCTGGCCCGGAGACCGGGCGCAGGCCGACCCCGCGCTCATTCCCGACCTGCAATGGGCCAACGATCCCGAGTGGGCCTATGGCGGCGGCTACTACCACGTCAAGGCCGACTACCGGCTCATGATCGACAACCTGATGGACCTCACGCACGAGACCTACGTGCACTCCACGTCCATCGGGCAGAAGGAGATCGACGAGACGCCGTGCACCACGAAGGCGGAGGGCGACCACGTGATGACCAGCCGCTTCATGAACGACCTGCCCGAGGCGCCGCCGTTCTGGAAGCTGGCGCTGCGCGGCCACGGCCTGCCCGATGACCAGCGCGTGGACCGCTGGCAGGTGTGCCACTTCACGCCGCCCACGCACGTGATGATCGAGGTCGGGGTGGCGCTGGCCGGCCAGGGCGGCAAGGACGCGCCGGCGGACAAGAAGGTCTATGCGCTGGTGGTGGACTTCATCACCCCCGAGACCGAGACCTCGCACCACTACTTCTGGGGCATGGCGAGGCACTTCAAGCCGCAGGACCCGGCGCTCACGCTGGCCATCCGCCAGGGGCAGGCCAAGGTGTTCGGCGAGGACTTGCAGATGCTGGAGCGCCAGCAGGCCAACCTGAGCGCCTGGCCCGATCGCAAGCTGCTGATGCTCAACATCGACGCCGGCGGCCTGCAGTCGCGCCGCGTCATCGAGCGCATCCTGGCGGCCGAGCAGAGCGCCGCGGCCAACCGGCTGTCCGCCGCCTCCACCGCGGAGCTGGCGCAATGAGCACCGCCAACGCCACCCTGTGCGTGCGCGTGGCACGCAAGTCCGAGGAAGCCACCGACATCTGCAGCCTGGAGCTGGTGAGCAAGGAGGGCAGCCCATTGCCGGGCTTCTCCGCTGGCTCGCACGTGGACGTGCACCTGCCCGGCGGCGTGGTGCGGCAGTACTCGCTGTGCAACGACCCGGCCGAGACGCACCGCTACCTCGTCGCCGTGCTGCGCGACCCGGCCTCGCGCGGCGGCTCCGTGGCCGTGCACGACGCCGTGAAGGAGGGCGACACGCTCACCATCAGCGCGCCGAAGAACCACTTTGCCCTGGCGCACGAGGCTCGCAAGAGCCTGCTGCTGGCCGGTGGCATCGGCGTCACGCCGATCCTGTGCATGGCCGAGCGGCTGGCCGTCATGGGCGCGGACTTCGAGATGCACTACGCCACGCGCTCGCGCGAGCGCACGGCCTTCGTCGCCCGCATCCAGGGCGCGGCCTTCGCGGACAAGGTGCGCTTCCACTTCGACGACGGCCCGCCGGAGCAGCGGCTGGACCTGCCCGCGCTGCTGGGAACGCCGCAGCCGGGCACGCACCTGTACGTGTGCGGGCCCAAGGGCTTCATGGACGCGGTGCTGGGCACGGCGCGCGGCGCGGGCTGGGGCGAGGCGCAGCTGCACTGGGAGTTCTTCGCCGGCGGCGATGCCGCGCCGCATGCGGACGACGGCAGCTTCGAGGTGCAGCTCGCGAGCTCGGGGCGCGTGATCACCATTGCCCCGGACAAGACGGTGACGCAGGCGCTGGCCGAGGCGGGGGTGGAGATCCTGGTGTCGTGCGAGCAGGGCGTGTGCGGCACCTGCCTCACGCGCGTGCTGGAGGGCACGCCGGACCACCGCGACGTCTACCTCACGCCGGAGGAGCAGGCGGCCAACGACCAGTTCACGCCTTGCTGCTCAAGGGCGAAGTCGGGGCGGCTGGTGCTGGATCTTTGAGGCGGGGGGCGCCGGATGGCGGCGAGGCAGGAGCCCCTCCCAGGACATCCCTCCCACCCGGCCCCCGTCCAGGCGCTCACTTCCTCCCAGGACAGCCTTTTCCTGCGCCACGGCTTCGAAGATGCGGTCGCGGCACCGGCCCCGCGGCCAGTGCTTGCGACCACAACCTTCTTCAAGCCGGAGTCGCCATGGACAAAGCCCTGGCCGTTTTGGTACTGGCCTTTTCTGCCCTCTGTATCCACGGCTGCACCCGCGCGCCCGTGGGCAACCTGGATCAGGCTGCCCTGGATGGCGACCACGGCGAGTACGAAACCGCCCACGGCGGCGACCACGCCGCGCCCAGCTGGCGCCAGTGACTTGTTGAGCCCGCCGGCGCCGCAGCGCCGGCCCGCGCTCAGGCTCCGGCCGGCGCCAACCTGAAGCCTTCCATCACCCGCGCCAGGCTGCCCGCCTGCTCGCGCAGGCTGGCCGCGGCGGCGGCGCTCTGCTCCACCAGCGCGGCGTTGTGCTGCGTCATGCGGTCGAGCTCGCCCACGGCCACCGAGACCTGCGTGATGTCGCTGCTCTGCGCCGCGCCGTGGTCGCTGATGGTCTGGATGCGCTCGCGCAGCTGCTGCGCGCCCTGCACGATCTCCTCCATCGTGCGGCCCGCGTCCTGCACCAGCTGCGAGCCGCTTTCCACCTGCGCCACGCTCTGCTCGATGAGGTCCTTGATCTCGCGTGCCGCGGCGGCCGAGCGCTGCGCCAGGTGGCGCACCTCGGTGGCCACCACCGCGAAGCCGCGCCCGGCTTCGCCGGCGCGCGCCGCTTCCACCGCGGCGTTGAGCGCCAGGATGTTGGTCTG
>NZ_CALAOH010000081.1 GCF_937926365.1 uncultured Azohydromonas sp.
GGCGAACGTGTAGCTCGTGCTGCCCACCGACAGCACCGTGTTGGCCGTCATGCCGGCCGCGCCGGCGTACTGCACCATCGTCGAGGCCGCACCGAGGCTGGCGAAACCGCCGATGCTGGCCGTCAGCGTCCCGCCCGTCAGCTCGAACACCGTCGCCGTACCCGCACGCAGGCCAAAGTTCGCATTGCTCAGGCTCAGCGACGCGGCAGACCCGGCGCTCAGCTGCGCCGAGACGTTGGAGCCCACCGCCACCAGCGTGTTGCCGGACTTGGCGAAGCCCACGTCGCCCGACAGCGTCACGAAGTCGCTCACGTTGGCCGACAGGCCCTTGAGCTGGAACGCCACCGTATTGGCCGCAATCGCCTTGGCAAACGTGTAGCTCGTGCTGCCCACCGACAGCGCGGTGTTGGCCGTCACGCCGGCCGCGCCGGCGTACTGCACCATCGTCGAGGCCGCACTGAGGCTGGCAAAGCCGCCGATGTTGGCCGTCAGCGTCCCGCCCGACAGCTCAAAGACCGTGGCCGTACCGGCACGCAGGCCGAAGTTCGCGTTGCTCAGGCTCAGCGATGCGGCCGAACCCGCGCTCAGCTGCGCCGAGACCTTGCTACCCACCGCCACCAGCTCGCCGCCGGACTTGGCAAAGCCCACGTCGCCGCTGAGCGTCACGAAGTCGCTCACGCTGGCCGACAGGCCCTTGAGCTGGAACGCCACCGTGTTGGCCGCAATCGCCTTGGCGAACGTGTAGCTCGTGCTGCCCACCGACAGCGCGGTGTTGGCCGTCACGCCGGCCGCGCCGGCGTACTGCACCATCGTCGAGGCCGCACTGAGGCTGGCAAAGCCGCCGATATTGGCCGTCAGCGTCCCGCCCGACAGCTCGAACACCGTGGCCGTACCGGCACGCAGGCCGAAGTTCGCGTTGCTCAGGCTCAGCGATGCGGCCGAGCCCGCGCTCAGCTGCGCCGAGACGTTGGAGCCCACCGCCACCAGCGTGTTGCCGGACTTGGCGAAGCCCACGTCGCCCGACAGCGTCACGAAGTCGCTCACGTTGGCCGACAGGCCCTTGAGCTGGAACGCCACCGTGTTGGCCGCAATCGCCTTGGCAAACGTGTAGCTCGTGCTGCCCACCGACAGCGTGGTGTTGGCCGCCACGCTGGCGCCCACGCCGGCGTACTGCACCATCGTCGAGGCCGCATTGAGGCTGGCAAAGCCGCCGATGTTGGCCGTCAGCGTCCCGCCCGACAGCTCGAACACCGTGGCCGTACCGGCACGCAGGCCGAAGTTCGCGTTGCTCAGGCTCAGCGACGCGGCCGAGCCCGCGCTCAGCTGCGCCGAGACGTTGGAGCCCACCGCCACCAGCGTGTTGCCGGACTTGGCGAAGCCCACGTCGCCCGACAGCGTCACGAAGTCGCTCACGCTGGCCGACAGGCCCTTGAGCTGGAACGCCACCGTGTTGGCCGCGATCGCCTTGGCAAACGTGTAGCTCGTGCTGCCCACCGACAGCGCGGTGTTGGCCGTCACGCCGGCCGCGCCGGCGTACTGCACCATCGTCGAGGCCGCACTGAGGCTGGCAAAGCCGCCGATATTGGCCGTCAGCGTCCCGCCCGACAGCTCAAAGACCGTGGCCGTGCCCGCGCGCAAACCGAAATTCGCGTTGCTCAGACTCAGCGATGCGGCCGAACCCGCGCTCAGCTGCGCCGAGACCTTGCTACCCACCGCCACCAGCTCGCCGCCGGACTTGGCAAAGCCCACGTCGCCGCTGAGCGTCACGAAGTCGCTCACGCTGGCCGACAGGCCCTTGAGCTGGAACGCCACCGTGTTGGCCGCGATCGCCTTGGCGAACGTGTAGCTCGTGCTGCCCACGCCTAGCGTGGTGCCCGCGCTCACGCTGGCGCCCGCGCCGGCGTACTGCACCATCGTCGAGGCCGCACTGAGGCTGGCGAAACCGCCGATGCTGGCCGTCAGCGTCCCGCCCGTCAGCTCGAACACCGTCGCCGTACCCGCACGCAGGCCAAAGTTCGCATTGCTCAGGCTCAGCGACGCGGCAGACCCGGCGCTCAGCTGCGCCGAGACGTTGGAGCCCACCGCCACCAGCGTGTTGCCGGACTTGGCGAAGCCCACGTCGCCCGACAGCGTCACGAAGTCGCTCACGCTGGCCGACAGGCCCTTGAGCTGGAACGCCACCGTGCCGGCCGCGATCGCGTTGGCGAAGGTGTAGCTGGTCGTTCCGACCTGCAGTTGCTCGCCCTCACTCACGCCGCCGCCAACGCTGGCGTACCGCACTTGCACCGCATCCGCACTCAGGCTGGCAAAGCCACCGATGGACGCCTCCAGCGTGCCCCCGCCCAGTTCGAAGGTCGCAACGCCCGACGCGTCCGTGCGCAGGCCGAAATCGGCACTCTTGAGCTTCAGCGAAGCCGCAGAACCTGCACTGAGCTGCGCCGTCACGCCAGCGCCCACGGCGATGAGCTGTTGCCCCGCCCCTTGTCCCTGGACACTGAAATCGATGCGGCCCGACAGCTGCACGAAGTCCGTGACGGCGATCGTCAGATCACCACCGGCACGCACTAGCGCGCCCTGCGCGCCATCCAGGCTCAGTGCCAGGGCCTGGTTCACACCCGTGCCCACGGACAGGGTCGTGCGGCCCGCGGCGTAGTCCACCACCGCGTCGCCGGCCTTGCCCGCACGGTTGACGGCCACCGACAGGTTCGTGCCCGTGGCGGTGAGGGCGTCAACGCCTTGCAGCGATGCGCTGGAGGCGCTGGCTTGCAAAGTGGTCCAGGTACGGTTGGCGTCCTGGCGCGAAGCCATCAGCGCCAAGCCGAATTCCACGCCCGCCAGCGACAGGGCCGGGCCGCCCTCAATGCCCGCCGTGGCCGACAGGCCACGCCCGCCCAGCGTCAGCAGGTCCACCAGCACGCCAGCGACCGATTCGTCCTCCGGCGTGCCGGCCACGTCATGGGCCAAACGCACCGTGGCGCTGCTGCGGTGGAAGGCGAAATCGCCCCGCGCGCTGAAGAAGCCGGCCGTGCGCAGCAGCGCATCCGACAGCGCCACTTCCTGCAGCCCGGCCGACAGGTCGGCACCGAACATGTAGGACGCACCGGCCACGTCGATGCGGCGCCCGCCCGCGTCGGAGCCGGTGGTGTTCCAGCGCACGCTGGCCTGGCCGGCCGAGACCGACACGTCCTCACCCAGGTTCGCCGACAGCGCGCCCCGGGCCTCCAGCACCAGGCCGTTGGCACCGTCGAGCACCAGGCCCAGGCTGGCGTCCTGCACGCCCGCGCCCAGCGAGCCGGCCAGCAGCGAGACGCCGGCCGACGAGGAGCTCATCTCCAGCGCCCCGCTTGCGGCGTCGCGCTCGAAGGCGAAATTGCCGCTGAGGCCCAGCGAGCCGCCGATCAGTGCCTTGAGTCCGGTGACGTTGACCACCGGGGCGCTGCCGATGCCAAGCTGGCCGAAGCGATACTGGAAGCCGCCGAAGGACAGCAGCCGCTCGCTCTGGTCGGCGCCGGTGGTGTTGAGCTTGAGCAGCGCCGCCTGCGCGCTGACCGAGGCGAAGTCGCCGCCATCGAGCGCGAGCCCACCGGAGGCCTCCAGCGCAAGCGTGCCGTCGGCCAGCAGCACCAGGCCGAAGCTGGCGCGTTCCAGCCCCACCTCCACGCCGCCGGCGCCGAAATGCACGCTGACGTCGCTGCCGGCCAGCACCAGGCTGGATGCCGAGGCGGCCACGCCCAGCGTGCCCTCCAGGGTCACGGCACCGGCCACGAGGGTCACGTCGCCGCTGGCGCTGGCGTGCTCGCCGAGCCGGCCGTCGGCGTTGAAGACGTAGGTGGTGCCGGCCACCGTCACGCTCTGGGCATAGGCCGAGAGGTCGATGATGGCGTCGTTGGGGGCGCCCCCGGCCAGGCTGCCGGTGCCCAGCGCGAAGTCCAGCGTCAGCGTCTGCGCGCTCAGGCTCAGCTGGCTCGTTCCGAACAGATTGATGCCGCCGGCCAGGCCGGTGCCCAGCACGTAGCCCAGGTCGCTGCCCAGCGTGTTGTCGTCGAGCAGCAGCAGGCCGAAGTCCACGTCGGCGAAGGACAGGCCCGGCTTGCCCAGGTCCAGGCTGTCCAGGCCCAGGTAGCCGGTGCCGTCGGCCAGGCCGACTTGCCACATCGCGTAGTCGTGGCCGCCGATGGCGACATCGGCGTTGTAGGCCGTCGAGAACGTGCCCGTGAGCTTCAGCCCGCTGCCGAGGTCCAGCGAACCCGTGAACGCGAAGCTGCTGTTGTTCTTGAAGTAGTCGAAGTTGAGCCACAGGCCCATGCGGTCAGCCAGGCTGTCGGCCTGCGCACCCGCGCCGTCGTGCAGCACGTCAACGATGAAGGCCGTCGAGACGTCGAGCTGGTGCGCCACCAACTGCAGCGCGTGGTCGGTCGTGCGGACCTCGAAGTACAGCCCGTTGCCCGCGTCCAGCAGCCCGGTGGCGTTGGCGAAGCTGCCTTGCAGCGCGCCGAAGGTCAGCACGTCGAAGACCTGGCCGTCCGTGGGCTTGAAGCCGTCGAGCAGCTTGACGGCGAGCGTGCCGTCCAGCGTCGCGGTGTTCTGGACCTGGATCTGGTCGTAGCCGCTGCCCGGCGCGGAGCCACCGATCTCGATCTGCAGCGTCGCGTTCCCGGTCTGAACCAGAGACTGGAAGCTCTGCACGCCCGGCGAGTAGCCCGGGCTCACCAGCCCGGTGTTGAGCAGCGACACGTTCATCGTGCCACTGCCCTTGAGCTCCTCGTTGGCCGCGACCGTGAGCTCGCTCTCCATGAAGCCCGTGCGCTGCGCGAGCTGCCCGAGGTCGAAGACCGTGGCGTCCACCGAGAAGGTTTGCGCCAGCGAGGCCTTGCGCAGCGCAGCCTGCTCGGAGCGGATCTGCTGGAACAGCTCCGGGCTCACCAGGTTGCCGAAGTCCGCCAGCTGCGCCGCCCCGGACACGTCCGCGGCTTGCGCCGCGTCCGGGAAGTCGTAGGCCTGGACCAGCGCCTGGTCATGCCGCTCGTCGGGCACGAGCACCGTCTGGGCGGCTCCCAGCACCGGATCGGCCGACAGCAGCACCCGGGGTTCCAGGGCTTCCATTCGGAACGCATCGCGGATACGGCGGGCCAGACGACGGACAGGCTTCTTCAACAATGCGCTCACAGGACTTCTTTCGTTGCGGAGTCAGTGGCGCCCAGGACCAGGCGCACCACTCCATCAGCGTAGGGGCCCGCAATTGTTTCAAATCAAAGGCGCAAAATTGAAATCCTGGCGTCAACTAATGCACGGTCTGGGACACAGCATTGTTAGATTCCTAAGCGGTCTGACCACGGCTTGAGACAAAACGGCCGTGGCCGCGCTGGCGGCCACGGCGCACGCCCGTCCGGATGGGTTTTCAGGCTGTCGGGCGCGTCGTGAAACGGCCCGGATTGCCGATCACGAGCATGTCGTCGGGCACGTCGCGCAGGCACGCGGCGCCGGGCGCGAGCATCACGTTGCGGCCCAGGCGCAGCCGCGGCGAGATCACGCTGTTGGCGCCGATGAAGCCGCCGCAGCCGATGCGCACGTAGCCGCCGATCCAGGCCCCCGGCAACACGACGGTGTTTTCACCGATCTCGCAGTCGTGGCCGATGACGGCGTTGTGCATCACCAGCGTGTCGCGCTGCAGGCGCGCGCAGGCGCCGATCACCGCGTGATGGCCCACGAGGCAGCCGGGCGCCAGCGATGCCAGCGGCGAGACGACCGCGCGCGCCGAGACGATGGGCGAGGCCGGCAGCAGTCCGGCCGCCGCGGCGGCCGCATGCGCCGCCGGGCGTTGGGCGGTGTCCAGGAAGCCCAGCGCATAGTGCGTGGCCACGGCGCGCACGGCCGCCCAATCGCGCAACACCGGCAGCCCGGGCAGGCCCGGGCTCTCGAAGCGGGGATCGACGTACACGCCGCAGAAGGCATCGACGCCTGCCACCTCCACGACGTCGCGTGCCAGCGCGCCGGCACCGATGAGCACGATGCGCTCGTCCACGGCCGCCACCGGCGGGCTGGCGAGCGCGCGAATGTTCCAGGCAGCCGATGTCATGGCGTTCGGTCGGGTTCGTGGGCCTCGCAGCGGGTGGCATCGGCGCTGACGGTCATGGCCGCCGCCGGCAGGCCGTCGCGCCAGCGCTGCCACGCGCAGGCCACCGCCCGTTCGAAGCCCCGGATGACGAGGTGCTCCCGCAGCAACGGCAGTGCCCGCATGCGCTGCCGCAGCGTGGCGCGAATCGAGGCCAGTTCCTCCCGTGCGGCGGCCCATGCCACGGCCCGCTCCACGAACCGCGGCTCATCCTCGGCAATGAAGTCGCCCAGGCCCAGGTGATGAAGGATGGCGGCGCTCTGCCGCGCGGGCATGGCCTCGCCGGCCACCGTGAGCACGGGCACGCCCATCCACAGAGCGTGGGCCGAAGTGGTGCCCCCGGAGAACTCGCAGGCATCGAGCATCAGGTCGATCTCGCCGTGCAGCGCCAGGTATTCAGCCAGCGGTCGCCGTGGTTGCAGACGCAGCCGCTCGGCCCCGATGCCGTGGGCCTTGAAGCGCGCCTGGAGCCGCGCCTGCATCTCGGCATCGTCGCAGGGCCCAAGCAGCAGCACGGCACCGGGCACGGCCTGCAGCACGGCGGCCCAGCGCGCCAGTGAGCGTTCGGTGAGCTTGGCTGGCCGATGGAAACTGCCAAAAGTGATATGGCCCTTGGCCAGCGCGGGCAGCGGGCCCACCTCGGGTCCCGAGGCCGGCGGCTGGAAGCAGACGGCGGCCGGCAGGCGCACCAGCTTCTCCACGAAATGCCCATCGACCGCGCCTGGCGGCGCCATGAAGGCGTCCGTGAACAGGTAGTCGATGGCCGGCAGGCCGGTGCTGCAGGGGTAGCCGATCCAACTGGCCTGCACCGGCGCGGGCTTGCGGGCGAATGCCGGCAGCCGGTTGCCCGCCGTGTGGCCGGACAGATCCACCAGCACGTCGATGCCATCGGCGCGGATGCGCGCCGCCAGCGCCTCGTCGCTGAGGGCATGCACCTCGCACCAGGCATCGCAGAGGGCGCGCAGGGCCGAGGTCGTCGCGTCCCGCACCGGGCTGTTGGCATACACCCAGACTTCGAAGCGGGAGCGGTCGATGGCCTGCCACACCGGCCTGATGAAGAAAGCCACGGCGTGGTTGCGAAGGTCCGCCGACACGAAGCCGATGCGCAGGCGACGCCGGGACGGCCGCGCCGGGTCGGGACGCACTTCGGGCAGGCGCGGCACGCCGGCCAGTGCCGTGCCGTAGCTGCGGTGGCGCCGGTAGAGCTCGGCCGGTGGCAGGTCGGCCTGGTGGCTGCTGGCATACAGCCAGTTGCTGCGCAGCCGGTGGTCGTGCGGTGCGCTGTCCAGGGCGCGCTCGTATTCCCGCAGCGCCAGGCCCTCCGGGTCGCCCAGATTGCGCAACGCGCTGGCAAGGTTGCTGCGCACGCCCGGCAGCGCAGGCTCCAGCGCGAGCGCGCGGCGGTAGCAGGCGACGGCTTCGCCGAGCCGCCCCAGCCGGGCCAGCGCTACACCATGGTTGGCGTGGTGGGAAGCCACGTCCGGACTGCGCGCCACGAGCTCCTGCCAGATCGCGGCGGCACGCTCATGCTCGCGCGTGGCCAGCAACGCCGCGCCCAGGTCCGCCAGCACGGCGTCGCTCGGCGCATGGCGCGCCGCCTGGGCGAAGCGCTGCACCGCCAGCCCATGGCGTCCGGCCGCGCAATCGATGAGGCCCAGCTCATGCCACGCGTCCCCCAGCGCCGGTTGTCGGCTCAGCAATTGTTGACACAACACCTGGGCCCGCTGCAGCTGCCCCTGGCTGCGCCACTGCCGCACCTGCGCCAGGCACGCTCCTGCCAACGGGCCGGGCACGGCATCGCCCGCCCGGGAGCCGGGCCTCGCGGGGGTGATCACGACGCCACCTCCGCCCGGACGGCAGGCGTGCCGTGGGGGTGCGCGATGAGCTCGATCACGAAGTCCTGCTGCGCCCGCGTCAAGGCCGGATGAATGGGCAGGCAGATCACCTCGGCCGCGCGACGGCGCGCCGCCACCAGGCCATCCTGGCGCACCGACCCGCACCGGTAGGCCGGCAGGTCACAGACCAGGGGGTGGAAGTAGCGCCGCGCATCCACGCCGTGATCCTGCAACCGCTGGTACAGCGCGTCGCGGCCCAACGGGTAGCCCGTGCCGACGAAGATCGGGAAGTAGGCATGGTTGAGCTCCACGCCGGCGGGCAGGGCCAGGCATTCGATCCCCGGGATACCGCTCAGAGCCTGACGGTAGCGGCGGTCGATCTCGCGGCGGCACTCGATCGCCTGCGCCACGCGCTCCAGCTGCAGCAGGCCCAGCGCCGCATTGAATTCACTCATCTTGGCATTGAGGCCGGGCTCCTCGACAGCGACCCGAGGATCGAGGCCATGGTTGCGCAGCCGGGCCAGCCGTTCGCTCACGCGCGCGTCGGCGCACACCACCGCCGCTCCTTCGAAGGTGTTGAATACCTTCGTGGCGTGGAAGCTGGCGACGGACGCATCCCCCTGGGCCAGCACGCTGCGCCCGCCCACGCGCACGCCAAAGCACGGCGCGGCGTCATACACCAGCTTGAGCCCATACTGCCCGGCCAGGCCCGCCAGGCCCTCATGGTTGCAAGGGTTACCATAAGCGTGGACCGGCAGCAGGGCCACCGTGCGCGGACCGATGGCCGCCCGTGCGGCGGCGGGATCGAGGTTGAGCGTGTGCGGGTCGATGTCGGCGAACACCGGCGTGAGCCCGGCCCAGCGCAGTGCGTTGGCAGTCGCTACGAAGGTGTACGGTGTCGTGACCACCTCTCCCCCCTGGAGGCCGAGCGCCTTGAGCACGGCGATCAGGCCCAGGGTGGCATTCGTGAACAAGTTCACATGCCTGGCCTGGAGTTGATCACGCAACGCCTGCTCGAAGCGCTGGTGATACGGGCCGCCGTTGCTCACGACCCCACTCTCCCATATGTCTTTCAACATCGGAACCAGGGCATCGAGGGGAGGCAAGTCGGGGCGGGACAGCGGAATGGACACGTTAAGTCGCAGCCGGTGGGAAATAGCGAGAAATTGGCCGCATTACTTAGTGATCTTAACGTCGGGCTCGCGGCTACAGTGGCCCCGTCGTCAACACAAGGCGGCCCGGTGCGACGGATTTCTCCAACGCGCCCATGGCCGTGTCGGGTTGGCTGCCGAGGCAGCCACGCAATCCCGCGAAGTTGCCACCTCACACCATGGTGGTGCGCCGGACAGGCCGGCCGCCTGTCGTTGACGCTTTCCCATTGCCCGGAGTACCCATGTTCGAAAAAGTCGTCCCCGTCAATCGCGAGCGCCATGCGCAGAAGAAGATCCGCGAGATCAACGGCTTCAGCTTTGCGTCGCAGTTCCATATCGCCTACGTGACGATGCACGAGTTCGCGCGCGCCTCAGCCGTCTATCCCATCGTGTTCCTGGAGGACAAGGCCCAGGACGAGTTCCGCCCGGTCGCGCTGCTGGGCCTGGACGCAGGCGAGAACCTGTTCGTGGGCGAAGGCGGCAAGTGGGAAGCGTCCTACGTGCCGGCCATCATCCGCCGCTACCCCTTCGCGCTGGCCAGCACCGACCAGGAGGGCCAGTTCACGATCTGCATCGACGAGGCCAGCGAGCTCGTCAGCGACACCGAGGGTGCCGCGCTGTTCGACGACAAGGGTGAGCCCACGCAGGTGATCGAGAACGTCAAGCGCTACCTGTCGGAGCTGCAGCAGATGGACGCGCTCACGCGCGAGTTCGCCAAGTTCCTGGCGCAGAACAACATGCTCACGCCGCTGAACATGCGCGTGCGCGAGAACGACCGCGTCAAGAACATTGCCGGTTGCTACGTCATCAACGAGGAGCGGCTCAACAACCTCTCCGACGAGCGCTTCCTGGAGCTGCGTGCCAAGCGCTATCTGCCCGCGATCTACGCGCAGCTGATCTCGCTGGCCCAGATCGAGCGCCTGATGACGCTGAAGGACAAGCGCAACGCCGCTGCCCCGGCCTCGGCCAACTGATTCCCAGGCCGCGGCCTGCCTGCCGCGCCCCCGCGTGACGCACGCGGGGGCACGGCATTTTTTTGTGCTCGCCGTGGCAGCCATTGCCCCAGTAGTCATGATTTTTCCGCGTTTGCTGCGACTCGGGCGGGCCGCCGTGCTCGCCGCGCTGCCCTGCCTGGTCAGCGCGCAGGTCCCGGGTGCGGCAGCAACTTCCCAGCCGCCCGAGCTCGATCCCAGCCGGCTGCTGCAGCTGGCGCTCGTGCACAACGCCGACGTGAGCTACTCGCGGCTGCAGTCGCGCATCGCCGATGAGGGCTTCCAGGCCGAGACGGGGCTGTACCGGCCGTCGCTGTACGCCAACGCCCGCATCGAAGGCCGGCACCTGCAGCGCACCGTCGAGCAGCAGCTCGCGGCGCTGTTCGGCCAGGTCACGACGCTGGACGAGCGCGTGCGCGCGGCGGAGACCGGCGTGCGCATGCGCGCACCCACCGGCGCGGAGCTGTCGCTGGGGCTGCGCGCCAACCAGAAGATCAACAACGTGATCGCCGCGGCACCGCTGGCCCGCAGCGATCGCGAGAGCACCGCCGCGCTGGTGCTCACCATCCGCCAGCCGCTGTGGCGCGGCGCCGGGCGCGACGTGGTCGAGACTGACCTGCGCGTGGCCGACGCCGAGCGCCAGATCGCTGCCTGGCAGTACCGCCAGCAGCTCCATCGCATCGGCGCCGAGGCGCTCACCGCGTTCTGGCAGCTGCAGCGCGCCTACGCGGCACAGGCCATCCGCGGCCAGTCGCTGGCCAACGCCCGCGAGCTGCTGGCCGACGTGCAGGCCCGCGTCGACGGCGGCCGCCTGGCGCCCGGCGCACAGGCCGAGGCTCAGGCCACCGTCGCCAGCCGCGAGGCCGACCTCGCGCGCGGGGCGCAGGCCGTGGCCGAAGGCGAGGCGCGGCTGCGCACGCTGCTGGACCTGCCGCCCGAGGACAAGGGCTGGCGCCTGGTCGTGCCGCCGCAGGACGCCGTGGCGTCCGCCGTGCCGGAGATGCCGCTGGACGCCGCGCTGCAGAGCTGGCCGGCGTGGCGCGTGGCCCAGCTGCGCCGCGACCAGGCCCAGCTGCGGCTGCGCTTTGCCAACGACCGCCGCAAGCCGGGCGTGGACCTGCAGATGAGCTACAGCACCAACGGCCTGGCCTACGGGCCGCGCGAATCCACGCGCGACGCCGTGCGCGGCGGACATCCCGACTGGTATGTCGGCGTGGCGGTGGACATGCCCTTCGGCCACGACCCGCGCGCCGAGGCCCAGTACCGGGCCCAGGCGCTCAAGATCGAGCAGGCCGAGCTCGAAGGCTCGTCCGTGCGCCAGGCACTGTCCAACGACCTGCACAGCCGCAGCGCGCAGTTCGCCGCCGCGCAGCAGGAGCTGGCACAGGCGGGCGCCGAAGTGCAGGCCCGCGAGGACACGCTGGAAGCCGAGCGCCAGCAGTTCGCCGTGGGCATCGCACCGCTCAACCGCCTGCTGCGCCGCGAGATGGAGGCGCTGGAGGCGCGGCTGCGCCACGCCGATGCGCAGGCACGGCTGGCACTGGCGCGCGTGGCGCTGCAGATGGCGCAGGGCACGCTGCTGAGCACACACGATGTGCGCCTGGAGGATTGATATGCAACATCCGATGCGAGCCGGGGCCTGGGCGCGCCTGGCCGCCGGCCTGGGCCTGGCCTGGATGGCGGCCACGTCGCAGCAGGCGCTGGCTGCCGAGTACGTCGGCATCGTCTACCCGCGCCACGACCTCACGCTCAGCGTGCCGGTGCCGGGCATCGTCTCGCGCGTGCTGGTCGAGCCGGGCAAGCGGGTGGAGGCGCGCCAGGCGCTGCTGGCGCTGGACGACCGCATCCAGGCCACCGAGGAGCAGCGCCGCAAGGTGATGCTGGAAGACCAGTCCGAGATGCACGCCACGCAGGAGCGGCTGCGCATCGTCGAGCCGCTGAACGAGGACATGCGCAAGCTGCAGGGCACGCGTGGCGCCGTCAGCCGCGAGGAGGCCGCGCGGGTGGAGCTGGACGTGGTGACGGCCCGCTCGCGCCTGACGCAACTGCAGGCGCAGAAGAAGCGCGAGCGCATCGAGCTCCACGGGGCCGAGCAGGAGCGCCAGTTGCGGCAACTGCTGGCGCCCGTGGGCGGCATCGTGACGCGGGTTGACATCGAGATCGGCGAGTGGGCCAAGCCGGGGGACGCGGTGGTGCAGCTCGTGGACGCGTCGGTGTGCCAGCTGCGCGCCAACGTGCCCGCCGCCGTGGCGCGTGGCCTGCGCACGGGCACGACGCTGCCCGTGCGCTTCGAGCCCGCGCTCGGCCTGCCGGAGGTCAAGGGCGAGCTGGTCTTCGTATCGCCCGCCGTGGACCCGGCCAGCGGCCTGGTCGAGTTGCGCGTGCGCTTCGCCAACGCCGACGCCCGGGTGCCCGCGGGTGTCAAGGGTTACCTGCAACTGCCCGGAGCCGCCCGGTGAGCACGGAAGCGGCGGCCGCCGCGGCGCCCAGCGCGCGCGAGGTCATCGGTTCGTTCCAGGCGCTGCGCGCGCTCACGCCGGGCAGCGAGGGCTACTGGACACGCTTCGCCGACAGCCTGCAGCGCCTGTGCCGGGCCCAGGCGGCGTGGTTGCTGCAGCAACGGGACGCGTCCTGGACCGTGCTGGGCCGCTCGGCCGGCGCCCAGGGCGCGGACCAGGCGCAGGAGGCCGCCTGGCAGGACGAGCTCGACGCCTTGACGGCCCGCGCCCAGGCGCAGGGCCATGCCGCCTGCCCCAGGCGGCTGCCCGACGGCCGCAACGCCTGGTGGGCCTGCGTGCGGCTGCCACGGCTGCCCGGCGGCTGGGCGCTGCTGCAGCTGGACGAACGCGAGCGCGGGCAGCTCAACGAGCTGCTGCTGCGGGCCCAGCTGGTGGCCGACCTGCCCTCGGCACCCGCCCCGGCGGCGGCCGTGCCGTCGGATACGGCGCCGGCCCGCCCCGGCGCCGATCTGGCCGGGGTGCTGGATCTGAGCGCGCAGGTGATGCAGTGCGAGCGCTTCGGCAGTGCCACGCTGACCCTGGTCAACGCCCTGAGCGCCCACTGCGGCGCCTCGCAGGTGGTGCTGGGCTGGCGCACCGCCACCGGCATCGAAGCCGTGGCGATCAGCCACCTGGAGCGTTTCGACCGGCGCAGCCACCAGGTGGTGCTGACCGAGGACGCGCTGGACGAGGCGCTGGACCACGACACGCCCATCAGCCTGGCCCGCGGCGCGCCCGCCGGCGCGCTGGCCGCGCACGCGCTGCTGCAGCAGGCCCTGGACGATGTGCACTTGCTGTCGCTGCCGCTGTGCAAGGGCGAGGGCGAAGGCCCGGCCCAGGCGGTGCTGCTGCTGGGCTTCAGCGGCGAGGCGCCGGGCGCCGGCCTGGCGCGGGCGCTGCAGCCCGCGCTGGAGCTGATGCTGCCGTGGCTGGAAGTGCTGCACGCGCGCGAGCGGGCCTGGCCGCTGCGCCTGCGCGACGCCGCGCTGGCGCAGCTGCGCAGCTGGCTTGGCCCTGAGCACGCCGTGCTCAAGGCGCTGGCCGTGGCACTGGGGCTGTTCGTGCTGTACGCGCTGCTCGCGAGCTGGGACTACCGCATCCACGCCAGCGGCCAGATGGCCACCGACAGCACGCGCATCCTCAGCGCGCAGTTCGACGGCCGCATCGAGGAGGCGCGGGCCAGCGCCGGAGAGGCCGTGCGCGCCGGACAGGTGCTCGCCACGCTGGACACGCGCGACCTGCGCCAGCAGGAAATCGATGCGCGCGCCGAGCTCAACCGCTACACCGCCGAGGCCGACAAGGCGCGCGCGGCGGGCGCGCTGGCGGAGCTGGAGATCGCCTCCGCCCGCGCGGCGCAGGCGCAGGCGCGCCTGGCGCGCGTGGGCGAAATGCTGGCGCAGGCGGTGCAGCTGGCGCCCTTCGACGGCGTGGTGGTCGAGGGCGAGCGCAAGGAGCTGCAGGGCGCGCCGGTGCGCAAGGGCGACAAGCTCTACCGCGTGGCGCGCATCGAGGGGCTGTACGCGGTGGTGCAGGTGTCCGAGCGCGACGCGGCACAGGTCCATCCCGGGGCCACAGGCGAGCTGGTGCTGGTGGGCCGCAC
Organism: uncultured Azohydromonas sp.; assembly: GCF_937926365.1. Taxonomy (GTDB): domain Bacteria; phylum Pseudomonadota; class Gammaproteobacteria; order Burkholderiales; family Burkholderiaceae_C; genus Azohydromonas. Next base: position 14,189 of record NZ_CALAOH010000081.1, read on the forward strand.
CGACCAGGCCATCCCGCTGAAGGTGACGGCCGTGGTGCCGGTGGCCCAGACCAAGGGACAGGAGGGCAACCACTTCCAGGTGCGCGCGGAACTGGCGACGGCCCCCGAGGCGTGGTGGCGCCCCGGCATGAGCGGCGCGGTGCGCATCGACGCGGGCGAGCGCAACGTGGCCTGGATCCTGACCCACCGCCTGGTGGACACCGTGCGCCTGGCGCTGTGGTGGTGAGCATGCGGCGGGAGCGGTAGAGACGACGATGGCCGGCGCAACCTTCAGCGATTCCTGGTACCAGGTGGCCGACGCCCGCGTGGCGCTGCTGCCCACGGTCAAGGTGCAGTACCAGCGCTACCGGGGCGAGCCCTGGCTGGTGCTGGAAGACGCCTACTCGCACCGCTTCTTCCGCGTGCGCCCGCAGGCCTGGGCCTTCCTGAAGGCGCTCACGACCGAGCGCACGGTGGACGAGGTCTGGCGCGAGCTCGCGCAGTCCTGTCCCCAGGAGACGCCGGGGCAGGACGAGGTGGTGCGGTTGCTGTCGCAACTGCACCTGTCCAACCTGCTGCAGTTCCACGGCTGGGCGCACCACGAGGCGATCTACGAGCGCGGACGGCGCAACCGCCAGCGCGAAACCCTCGGCAAGTGGATGTCTTTCCTCTTCGTGCGCGTGCCGCTGCTCAACCCTGAGCGGCTGCTCGACCGGCTGCTGCCGCTGGTGCGGCTGCTGACGGGCCCGGGCGCCTGGCTGGTGTGGGCGGGCGTGGTGCTGGCCGGGCTGCTGACGGCGCTGCAGCACCACGAGGCGCTGGCGCAGCATGGCCAGGGCCTGCTGTCGCTGTCCAACCTGCCGTGGCTGTACGCCAGCCTGACGCTGGTGAAGGTGCTGCACGAGCTCAACCACGCCTTCGTCTGCAAGCGCTACGGCGGGCAGGTGCCGACGCTGGGCGTGATGTTCCTGATCTTCACGCCGCTGCCCTACGTGGACGCCTCGGCGAGCTGGGGCATGCGCAGCAAGTGGCAGCGGGCGCACGTGGGAGCCGCCGGCATCCTGGCCGAGTTCTTCCTGGCAGCGCTGGGCGCGCTGGTCTGGGCCCACACCGGCGAGGGGCTGCTCAACAGCCTGGCCTTCAACGTGATGGTGGTGGGCTCGGTATCGAGCCTGCTGTTCAACGGCAACCCGCTGGTGCGCTTCGACGCCTACTACGTGCTGATCGACCTGGTGGAGATGCCCAACCTCTACCAGAAGGCGCAGCAGCAGTGGCTGTACTACGGCAGCCGCTGGGTGCTGGGGCAGCGGACGGCGGCCGAGCCGGCCACGGACCGCAGCGAGCGCGGCTGGTTCACGGTCTACGGCGCGCTGGCCTTCGTCTACCGCATCAGCATCTCGGTCTCGATCGTGATGTTCGTGCTGGACCAGTGGTTCGCGGTCGGGCTGGTGATGGCCGCCACCACCGCCGTGGCGCTGGTGGTGATGCCGCTGCGCAAGCTGCTGGCGCACCTCAGCGGCCCGGCCCTGCAGCGCGGCCGCGGCCGCGCGCTGGCCGCCGTGGCGGCGCTGGGGCTGGCGGGCTACCTCGTCATCGCGGTCGTGCCGCTGCCGCATCGGGTACGGCTGCCGGGCGTGGTGCAGGCCCACCACGGCATGGTGCTCTATACCGAAACGCCGGGCCGCCTGGTCGAGCTGGCAGCGCGACACGGGCAGACGCTGCGCGCGGGCGAGCTGATCGCGCGGCTGTCCAACCCGGACCTGGATCTGGCGATCACGACCACGCGGCTGCAGGTGGCCGAGCACGAGGCCCTGGCACGCCAGGCCCTGCTGCGCGCGCCGGCCGACGTGGCGCCGCTGGAGCGCCGTATCGCCGACCTGCGCCAGCGGCTGGCCGAGCTGGAAGGCCTGGCGCAGCGCCTGGAGTTCCGCGCCGCCCAGGACGGCGAATGGGTCGCGCCCGCGCTGCACGAGCGCGTGGGCGCCTGGATCGAGCGCGGGCAGAACCTGGGCGAGGTCGTGGACCGCTCGCGGCTGCGCTTCTCGGCCGTGCTGTCGCAACCCGAGGCCGCCGAGCTGTTCAGCCTGCGCGACCTGCACGGCGAGCTGCGCCTGGTGACGCAGCCCGGGCAGACGCTGGAAGTGGGACAGCTCACCCTGCTGCCCTACAGGCGCGAGCGCCTGGTGTCGCCCGCGCTGGGCTTCTTCGGCGGCGGCAACGTGCCGGTGCGGGCCGATGACGCCAGCGGCACCACGACCACGGAACCCTTCTTCGAGATGCATGCGGAGTTCGCCGACCAGCGACAGGCTTCCGCGGCGGCCTACCAGGGGCTCTCAGGGGTGCTGCGCCTGGAGCTGCCGTCGCGGCCGCTGCTCGCGCGCGCCACGACCGCGCTGCGGCAACTGCTGCAGACGAGGTACGACCTGTGACACCCGCAGCCGCCCCGTCCGCCGCCGAGCGCTGGTGGACGCCGGCCCGCGCGGATGCACACGGCGCCTGGTGGCACCACCTGCCCTTCTCGCGCCGCCTGGCGGCCAGGCAGGCGCAACGCCACGCCGAGGCGCTGCAAATCTTGTGGTGCAGGGACACGGCCGGATGCAGCGACGACGAACTGAGCTGGCAACTGCAGCAGGCACGCGCCGCGTGCCGCCGCGCGGCCGTGCGCGGCGAGCCCGGTGCGCAGGCGCTGGCCCACGCCGAGGCCCTGCCCTGGCTGGCCCTCGCCTGCGAACGCGCGCTGGGCCAGCGTGCGAGCAACGAGGAACTGGGGCAGGCCTGGGCCCTGGGCCGGCGGCAGGCCCTGGCCGTCGAGAGCGCTGCCGCCAGGCACCGCGCGCTGGCGCTGGCGGCCGTCCTGGCCGGCTGGAGCGGACGGCCCTGCCATGTCGTGGTCACCAGCGACACGGTGGCCCGCCAGGCGGCCGACGCGCTGCGCCCGCTGTACGCGCGCTGCGGCGTGAGCGTGGACTGTGCCGTGGCGGACACGCCGCCCGCGGAGCTGCTGGCGGCCTACCGGGCCGATGTCGTCTACGCCACGGCGCGCCGGCTCATCACCGACCACTGCCGCGACCTGCGGCTGCGCGGTGGCGTCCACGCGCGGCTGCGCTGGGCGTTGCGCCAGCTGGCCGGCGGTGCGTCGCGCCTGCTGACGCGCGGGCTGCACACGGCGCTCATCGACGACCTGGACAGCGTGCTGGCCGACGAGGCGCTGGCGCCGCTGGTGCTGTCGGTGGCCGACGACGGCCTGCAGCTGCCCCTGGCCGCGCGCCTGGCGCGGGACTTCGCCGCCTCGCTCGGCGAGGACGACTGGCGAGCCAGTGCGGACGGCGCCGTGGCGTTCACGGACCCAGGACACGAGCGCCTGGAAGCGTTCGCGGCCTCGCTGCCGCCGCTATGGCGCGCACCGGAGCGGCGGCAGGAACTGGTGGCGCAGGCGCTGTACGTGCGCCGGCATCTGCGGCGCGGCGTCCATTACGTGCTGCGCGAGCAGGGCGTCGAGTTCACGGCGGAGCGCCTGCTGGAGCGGCTGCCGCCGGGCGTGGGCTGGTTCGGCCTGTCCCAGGCCGTCGAGGCCCACGAGGGACGCGAGCCCTCGCCGCCGGCACGCACCGTCGAGCGCACCAGCGTGCAAGGCTTCTTCAACCGCTACCAAGCCCTGGGCGGCGTGGCGCCGTGCCTTGCCGGGCTGCGGCGCGAGCTGTGGCAGACCTACCGGCTGCTGGTGCCCGACACCGCCAGGACGCCGCGTGCCTGGCCGGTGCAGGCCCTGCACGGACGGGATGGGGAACACAGCCGCTCGCTGATCGACCAGGCCCTGCGCGGCGCATTGCAACGCGGACACGCCGTGCTGCTGGTGGCCCGCAGCTCGGCGCAGGCCGAGGCCTGGAGCGCCTGGCAGGCCAACCCTGCCGTGGCGGTGGCCACGTGGCCCGCGGGCATGGCGGCGGCGCTGGCGCGGCTGGCCGGCGCGCCGGGGCACCCGGGCGTGTCGGTGCTGCTGCAGGAGCCGCTGGAGAGCCAGCGTGCGGAACAGGCCCTGGCCTGCCGCGCGGCGGACGCGGCCGGCACGGCCGCGACCCTCGTGCGTGCGGCCTCGCCACAGGACC